>NZ_JAWMPW010000005.1:0-198498 GCF_033101115.1 Vibrio sp. TH_r3
TCCCATGCCGAACTCAGAAGTGAAACGCAATAGCGCCGATGGTAGTGTGGGGTTTCCCCATGTGAGAGTAGGACATCGCCAGGCTCTTATTCGCTTTTATCTTTTTAGAAAAGACGAAGGCAAAAAAATAAATAAAGCACAGTATTGATTAAGACTTTATTTAAAAAGAATAAAATTGCCCGATCTTTGATCGGGCTATTATTTTTTAAATATCCAAATATAGAACGCTGATATAGCTCAGCCCGGTAGAGCGCATCCTTGGTAAGGATGAGGTCCCCAGTTCGAGTCTGGGTATCAGCACCAGAATTTTACTTGGCAACCATAGCATTGTGGACCCACCTGATTCCATGCCGAACTCAGAAGTGAAACGCAATAGCGCCGATGGTAGTGTGGGGTTTCCCCATGTGAGAGTAGGACATTGCCAGGTTACTATTAAATAAAAAGCCTTCCAAACGGAAGGCTTTTTGCGTTTATAAGGTTTATATTTAAGCAGTAATAAATTTATTTTCAGCCAGTTGCCACAATGCTTTAATTAAAGGATCATTGAGTTTTGAACGATGGCAACATATGCCTAAATCAAATGGTTTAACACTTTCCAGTTTTAACCGTTGTATTTTGTCTTTAACTGGACTGTTATTAATCACCACATCTGGCGCAATGCCTATTCCACACCCTAATGCGACCATACTAACAATAGCCTCATGACCAGAAACTTGGGCATAAATATTAGGTCTGATTTTGTTTTTCTTAAACCAATAGTTAGCACGCTCTCTAGCGGTACCTGCTTCTGGCAATATAAAGGGAATTGAGTCCCAATTTGGGTGTTCTTTTAATAATTCTTGAGAAAATGTACTAACACCGGTTGGCGCAATAATAGAAAGAGGAATTTTCCCAATTTTTTCAAAAGCTAATCGAGTTGGTAAATGTTCTGGTTTGGCAGATATCGCGATATCCGCTTTACCATCGAGAACGATATCAATTGCTTGTGCAGGATCACCTGTTGATAGCTTTAATTCGATTTGAGGATAAATCAGTCTAAAGTCATTTAAGAGATCTGGTAAGTGACTATAACTGGCCGTTACGGAGCAAAATAGATGAATTTCACCTTCAAGCTGTTGAGATTGATCTGATAATTCTGCTTTATAACTATACCAGTCACTCGTTATTTTTAAGGCGATAGGGAGTAGTCTTCTGCCAGCATTGGTTAGGTCGACACTTCTATTATCGCGAATCAATAAGCTTTGGCCTATTTCGTCTTCAAGCTTTTTGATCTGTCGACTTAAAGCTGATGGGCTGACATGCATTGCAATGGCTGTTTTATTAAAACTTTTACTGTCACATAGGTGAATAAACACCTGTAGGCTTTTAATATTCATTTAATCTCTTTTACGTTGCATTAATTGCAATTACTAATTGTGAATATATCACTTTAAGCAATTAGATTCCTGCATTACTATGGGTTCATTCGACTCATATGCAGTCGACCAACAAACAGTTTTTAAAGGAGTCTCTTAAATGGCTAACTACTTCAACACACTTAATCTACGTGAGCAATTAGACCAATTAGGTCGTTGTCGTTTTATGGATCGTGAAGAATTTGCGACAGAAGCGGATTATCTAAAAGGTAAGAAAATTGTCATTGTAGGTTGTGGTGCTCAAGGCCTTAACCAAGGGCTTAACATGCGAGATTCCGGTCTTAATGTTGCTTATGCACTACGTCAAGCTGCTATCGATGAAAAACGTCAGTCTTTCAAAAACGCTAGTGAGAATGGTTTTGAAGTGGGTAGTTATGAGACGCTTATTCCTCAAGCAGACCTTGTGGTAAACCTTACACCTGATAAACAGCACACTAATGTAGTAGAAACAGTGATGCCGTTAATGAAAGAAGGAGCAGCTTTAGGTTATTCGCATGGATTCAACATTGTTGAAGAAGGCATGCAGATTCGTAAAGACTTAACTGTGGTAATGGTTGCTCCTAAGTGTCCTGGTACAGAAGTTCGTGAAGAATACAAACGCGGGTTTGGTGTTCCTACGCTTATTGCTGTTCACCCAGAGAATGATCCAAAAGGTGAAGGTTGGGATATCGCTAAAGCTTGGGCTGCAGGTACTGGTGGTCACCGTGCTGGTTGCCTAGAGTCTTCTTTTGTTGCCGAAGTTAAATCAGATCTTATGGGTGAGCAAACAATCCTGTGTGGTATGTTGCAAGCTGGTTCTATCGTTTGCTATGAAAAAATGATCGCAGACGGTATTGATGAAGGTTATGCGGGTAAATTGCTTCAGTTTGGTTGGGAAACTATCACTGAAGCGCTTAAGTTCGGTGGTATTACTCACATGATGGATCGTTTGTCTAATCCAGCTAAAGTTAAAGCATTTGAACTGTCTGAAGAACTTAAAGAACTTATGCGTCCTCTTTACAATAAGCATATGGATGACATCATTGTTGGTGAGTTCTCAAGTACTATGATGGCAGATTGGGCAAATGATGATGTTAACTTACTAGGTTGGCGGGAAGAAACGGGTAACACTGCCTTTGAAAACTACCCTGAATCTGATGTTGAAATTTCTGAACAAGAGTATTTTGATAAAGGTATTTTGATGATCGCTATGGTTCGTGCGGGTGTTGAGCTTGCATTTGAAGCAATGACATCATCTGGGATCATTGACGAGTCAGCTTACTATGAATCTTTGCATGAACTTCCATTGATTGCTAATACTGTTGCGCGTAAGCGTCTATATGAAATGAACGTTGTTATTTCAGACACAGCCGAATATGGTAACTACCTATTCGCTAATGTTGCGACTCCGCTTTTACGTGAAAAATTCATGCCTAAAGTATCAACAGATGTTATCGGTAAAGGTTTAGGTATTGAGTCTAATCAAGTAGATAACGCAACGTTGATTGAAGTAAATGAAGCTATTCGTAATCACCCTGTAGAGTATATTGGTGAAGAACTACGTGGCTATATGACGGATATGAAGCGTATCGCCGTTGGCGGTTAATGTTATAAGCAAGTAGTTTGTAAACGATAAATATATAGTAAAGGCTTGGTTTAATTCCAAGCCTTTATTTTTGTAAAATATTAATATTTATCTGATCGTTGTTTTATTTTATTAGACACATGTTTCATCTTGCTTCTGCATTCATTCTTTTCTGAAATAATCTTGATCTAAACAGTCATGCCTATGATTATTTTTCCGTTAACTTAGTTTCAAGTTCGGTTAATTTAGCTTCCATTTCGGTCAGTTTTTGACGTGTTCTTAATAATACTTGAGTTTGAACATCAAACTCTTCGCGACTCACCACGTCTAACTTATTCAGTTGACCTTGAATAACTTGTTTTACTTTCTGATCGACATCTGCGCCAAGCTCTTTTACTGGCGTTGGCATTGATTCATGGATTTGTTTTGCAATCTGTTCTAATTTTTTTGGGTCAAACATACGTTATAAACTCCTATCAATTTGTTTTTATTCTAAGCAAATTATCAAACAATGTCGTTAACAATAGCAATAAAAAAGGCCACCGAAGTGACCTTTTAAACATACATGCTTATTTAATTGTGATTAGAGAACTGGCGTTGAGCGGCTTTTGCCTCATCAAATCGTGCAAGTTTTTCTAAATTTTTATCTTCTACGAATACAGGCAGAGGTTTGTGTTTTTCTGCGAGATAAGAGTAGATAACTGGAAGTACGAATAGAGTAAATAAGGTACCAATCGCTAATCCAGAAACAATAACAATACCAATACTGAAGCGCTGAGCAGCTCCTGCTCCTGTTGCATACATCAAAGGAATCAAACCTGCTATCATCGCTGCAGTTGTCATTAGTATTGGGCGAAGACGTACTTTAGCTGCTTCCATTACCGCTTCAGTACGTGATTTGTTATGTAGTAGCTGTTCTTCTTTTGCTACTTCACAAATCAAAATACCGTGTTTAGTTATCAAGCCAACTAAGGTAATCAACCCAACTTGAGAGTATATGTTCATTGTTGCCGCTCCCCATGCTAGGGCAATTAAAGCACCGCAAATGGCTAGAGGTACTGATACCATAATAACCAACGGATCTTTAATTGATTCAAACTGAATAGCGAGTACAAGATAGATGATTGCTAGTGCCAAACCAAAAGTAGCGAATAGAGAACTACCTTCAGTAACATATTGTCTTGATTCGCCCATATAGTCATATGAATAACCATTTGGTAGTTTCTCTGCTGCTATATCTTCAAACCAATTAATTGCATCTCCCATTGCAATAGTAGGAGAAGGTACAGCACCGATAGTTGCTGAGTTTAACTGATTAAAGTGAGGCAAAGAGCGAGGCTCAGCGACAACATCAATATTGATCAAGCTACCTAAAGGAACCGCAGCACCACTTGAAGAACGCACGTAGTAGTTATTCATTGATTCAGGGTTTAATCTATATTTTCGTTCAACTTGGGGAATGACTTCGTATGAACGACCATTTAAATCAATACGATTGACGTATCCATCAGCCATCATTGCGCTTAAAGTGATACCAATGTCTTGCATTGTTACGCCATAAGCACCCGCTTTATCTTTATCAATATGGATTTTCATTGTTGCAGAATCGTAATTCAAATCGATATTAGAATAGACAAAATATGGACTCGACACTGTATCAATTAGGATGTCAGTTGCTATTTGGAATAAGCTTTCAAAACTATTTGGTGTTGTAATTACAAATTGAATAGGTAAGCCTGAGCCTGCACCTGGTAGTTCGGGCATTTGGAAGGCTGTTACTGCCATACCTGGTACCGTTTTCACCAGTTGACCCACTCTGTTTGCTACTTCAGATTGACTTGCTTCACGTTCACTCCATGGAACCATTGATGCGATACCAAAGGCTTGGTTTGAATTTGGTACCCCTACAAATACTTGCGAGTAGGCCACTTCTGGTTGTTCTGCAAGCATTTGGTTAACATCGGCCATCGTATTCTGCAAGTAATCGAGATTGGCATTTGATGGGCCAGTACCGATTAACATAACAATACCTTTGTCTTCTGAAGGTGCAAGTTCACTAGGAATGAACTTGAATAACAATGGAAGACTTGCAAACACAATAATAGAAAAACCGATAATGACAGGGCGTTTTTTCATTATCGCGCCTAACATTTTTTCATAACGATTACTCATTCTATCAAGAATGCCGTGTACCGTTGTTTCAAATCGGTTTGGTTTAGTATGTGGTTTGAGCATCTTTGAGCACATAACCGGCGATAAGGTTAAGGCAATAATACCTGAAACAAATACCGCACCTGCTAGAGTCAAGGCAAATTCTTTGAACAAAGAACCGGTGATCCCGCCCATCATAGCTATAGGAGCATATACCGCGCCAAGTGTTAGTGTCATCGCAATAACGGGTACCGCTATTTCACGAGTACCAATGATAGCTGCCCTAAAGGGTGACTCACCAAGTTTGATATGCCGGTCGACGTTTTCTAACACAACGATAGCATCATCTACCACCAGTCCAATCGCCAGTACCATTGCCAGCAGTGTCATTAAATTCCAAGAGAAACCAATAGATTGCATCACCATTGCCACACCAATAAGTGAAAGAGGTATGGTGACAATCGGGATAATAACCGCACGCAATGACCCTAAGAACAGAGTAATCACAATTAATACAATAAGGGCGGCTTCAAGAATAGTCTTAATAACTTCACTAATTGATTCGTTAATCGCTACAGTGGAGTCATATAGAACATTCATCTCAATATTGCTAGGCATGTTTTTTTCTAATGTCGGTAACAGTTCTAGCACATCGTGGGCAATATTAATTGGGTTAGCACTTGGAGCCGCGTTAATTGCGGCAACAACAGCTTCTCTACCATTAGCATTTGCACGTACAACATCATGGCTTTTCTCTCGCGAGACTTTAGCAATATCTTGTAAGCGTACTAATTCGCCATCTTCTTGTTTTATGACCAAGCGTTCTAATTCGGCCACACTAGAGATTTGAGTATCGGCGCTGCCGTTATATATAACGAACTCACCAATTGATTGCCCAGTTGCTGATTGATAGTTATTGGAGTTTAGGACACTCATAACATCAGTTGCGGTTAAACCGATAGCGGCCATTTTGGCTGGATCTAACCAAATACGCATTGCGTATTTAGAACCACCATAGTGATCAACACTTGCGACTCCGCTAACAGAGAATAATTGAGGATCGATGACTCGTTCTAGATAATCCGTTACTTGGCTGGAAACTAACTCGTCACTGGTGAAACCAATATATAAAACAGCCGTCGTAGAACCTGTCGACATTTTTACTGTTGGATCTTCAGATTCACTAGGTAATTGAGACCGTACCGAGTTTGTTTTAGCAAGAATATCCGATAACGCTGCATTAGGATCGGTATTCAGTTTCATTGTTACGGTAATAGTAGACATACCGAGCACCGACTGTGATGTCATGTAATCGATATTATCCGCTTGTGCAATGGCTTGTTCCAAGGGCTGTGTAATAAAGCCTTGAATCAAGTTAGCACTTGCACCGTAATAGCTTGTTGTTACTGTAACAACCGTATTCGTCATTTCTGGGTATTCACGTACCTGCATTTTGAATATTGCTTGTAAACCAAGCAACGCAATCAAAAAGCTGATAGATACCGCTAGAACTGGACGTTTTATAAAAATGTCAGTAAAGCGCATTTTGCCCCCAATTAAAGCATCGGTGTTTCAGTAGGAGGAGTAAGTGCATCACTCTCGACTACTTTAACTTTCGCATCGTTACTTAAGCGTACTTGGCCAGATGTAACGACTTGATCCCCAGCACTTACGCCACTTAAGATATGAGCAATATCGCCTCTACGTTCACCCACATTCACAACATGTTGTTTTACACGAGTAACACCGTCTACTTCTGATAGAACATAGACATTGTCACCGTATAAAGTAAATGTGATCGCAACTTGCGGAAGAACAATCTGATCTTTAATTGTCGGTAGAATAATATTTGCACGAGCAAACATGCCACTGCGAAGTTTACCACCGTTATTCGGGATATCTGCTTGAACTTGTATTAGACCACTTTGGCTATCCACTGCTGGTTCGATGGCAGAAATGGTGCCTTTAAAAGTCTCTTCAGGGTAAGAGTCTACTTTGATATCTACTTCTTGTTCGATGTAGATACGAGAGATATCCGTTTGTGAAACAGTAAAACGCAGACGCATTACGCTGGTGTCTTCTAAACGGACGATCTCGTCGCCAGTTTGAAGATATTGGCCTAGAAATACATTACGGATACCAACAACACCGTCAAAAGGAGCAGAAATTTCCCTTCTATCAATAGCGGCTTCTAAAGACTGTATATCAGATTTAAGAGAAAAGTATTCGGCTTCTGCGGTATCGTAAGACTCTTTCGATACGGAACCCTTTTTATATAGGCCTTTATAACGATCATATTTAGCTTTTGCTGCGGGCAAACGGGCTTTAGCACTGTTTAAGTTGGCGTTCTCAACTTCGGTATCAAGAATAATTAACTTTTGGCCAGTTTTTACCGTATCGCCTGAGTCAAATTGAATTTTATCGATAACACCATTTGATTCTGTAGCAAGGGTGACGCCTTGATTGGGCTCTATAAAACCAATCGCTTGAATGGTAGGAACCCAATCAACAGAATTTACTTCCACAATCGTGACCGGAAATTCTGGTTCAGGCATGTTTGCCATATATTCTGCAATTTTCTTTTGCTTGAACATATTAAAGCCAATCACACTACCAAAAAGCAATATTGCGATAAGTAGCATGAAAAAAGTCCACTTTTTCATTCTTGTTTGAACTCCAAATTAGTGATTAATTAAAGCATCCCAACTCGCATCAATGGCTTGTTCTAACGCCTTTTCATCGAGATGGAAGCAGTTGTTTCTTTGTTTTCTAGCCAGGGCAGAGCTAGATTCTAAGCTAAGACTTGATAACACTTTGTTATCGAATTGCTTAAAAATACCTTGCGATTTTCCTTCATCGAACATTTTCTCTATTTTACTAAACATCTCTTTTTCTTTATGGAAGATACATTGACCATCTTTAGAAGAGAGCTGTTCGTACAACATATGGCTTATGACCGCGTTTTTAGTTTTGGAAAAATGCCATATGTTAAGCCAAATGGTTCGATATTGTTCTTTGAGTCCCATGTTATCAGTCAGATTAGCCTGAATAATATCGGCTGTTCTTTGAGTTACATGAAGGCGAGTCTCTTCTATTAAATGCTCTTTGTCGTCGAAATAGCGATAAATGGTTCCCGCAGCAACACCCGCTTCTTTAGCCAGTTTTTGCATAGACAAACCATGAAACCCTTCTTTAGCGACCAATGTTTCGGTTGCATCAAGAATTAATTGTTTTTTATCACCGCTATTATCGAAAGACATGGAAGATTTAATAATGAATGAACGTTCATTCATTAAATCACGTTTCTTGATAACAATTCAATAAATAAGTCTTTAAAAATAGGATTAATCTAATCATAGAGATATCTCGTTAGCATTATTAAAGCCAGAATACTATTATAGGCGCTAATTTCCTTTTGCACGTTTGAGTATTAAATATGAAGTTAAATCCAGCACAAGATGAAGCAGTAAAATTTGTCTCAGGACCTTGTCTTGTGCTTGCTGGGGCTGGCTCGGGCAAAACTCGAGTGATTACTAATAAAGTGGCGTATTTAATTCAACAATGTGGCTACAAAGCCAGAAATATAGCAGCGGTAACTTTTACTAATAAAGCGGCTCGCGAAATGAAAGAGCGGGTCAGTCAAACGTTAGGTAAGCAAGAATCCAGAGGGTTAATGGTTTCTACTTTCCATACTCTTGGCTTAAATATTATTAGAAAAGAATATAAAATACTTGGTCTCAAGGCTGGTTTTTCTTTGTTTGATGATCAAGACCAGTTGGCTTTGCTTAAAGAACTGACAGAAGAACAATTAGATGGTGATAAAGACTTATTAAAGCAATTGCTTAGCTCTATATCTAATTGGAAAAATGACATGCTTACTCCAGCGATGGCTATTAGCTACGCTCGTTCTGAACAAGAACAGTTATTTGCCCATTGCTTTGATGCTTATACCAAGCAAATGAAAGCTTATAACGCGTTAGACTTTGACGATCTGATTTCCATGCCTGTTGCGTTGCTGAAGAACAATGAACAGGTTCGTCATCGTTGGCAATCTCGTATTCGGTATTTATTGGTTGATGAGTATCAAGATACCAATACTAGTCAATATGAATTGGTTAAATTGTTGGTTGGAGAACGAGGCCGTTTAACCGTAGTGGGAGACGACGACCAATCGATATACTCATGGCGTGGCGCTAAACCACAAAATTTAGTGTTATTAAATAAAGATTACCCTAATTTGCGGATAGTGAAGTTGGAACAAAATTATCGTTCTACTAGTCGCATTTTACGTGCCGCGAATATATTAATTGATAATAATCCGCATGTGATAAAGAAAACGCTGTTTTCTGCTCTTCCAGATGGCGAAAAATTGAAAGTGCTGATTGCAAATAATGAAGAGCATGAAGCAGAAAGAGTGACGGGTGAAATTATTGCCCATAAATTTTTAAATAGAACAGGGTACAAAGACTACGCCATACTTTATCGAGGTAACCACCAATCTCGCTTGATCGAAAAATCACTGATGCAAAATCGAATTCCCTATAAAATTTCTGGTGGTACATCATTTTTTGCTCGTGCAGAAATAAAAGACATTATGGCGTACCTTAAGGTATTAGTGAATCCGGATGACGATAATGCCTTTTTGCGAATTGTAAACACTCCACGCCGAGAGATTGGTCCTGCGACACTAGAAAAACTGGGTAGTTACGCGAATATGCGAGGAAAGAGTTTATTTGAAGCGAGCTTTGAACTTGGACTGGAACAGCATCTTTCTGGTCGAGGCTTAGAGTCGTTACAAAAATTTACTCGTTGGGTTGTTGCTATTGCAGATAACGCCGAACGTGGTAATACCATTGAAGCTTTGCGAGCATTAGTGAGAGATATTCATTACGAAGATTGGTTATATGAGACTTCCTCCAGTGCTAAAGCGGCAGAGATGCGTATGAAAAATGTCTCTGAGTTATACAATTGGATTGTTGCCGATCTTGAAGGAGATAATTACGATCAAGAAGTGAAGACATTAAAGGAAGTGGTTTTACGCCTTACTCTCCGAGATATGATGGAGCGAGGCGAAGAAGATAGCGATGCTGATCAAGTGCAGCTGATGACATTGCATGCTTCTAAAGGGCTCGAATTTCCATTTGTTTATTTAATGGGAGTCGAAGAAGGTATCTTACCGCATCAAACCAGTATTGATGAAGATAATGTTGAAGAAGAGCGGCGATTAGCTTACGTAGGTATTACACGTGCACAAAAAGAGCTTACTTTTACTTTATGTAAAGAGCGTCGACAATTTGGCGAGTTAATTAAGCCGACTCAAAGTCGTTTTCTGGATGAGTTACCTTTTGATGATGTTGAGTGGGAAAGTGTAAAAAAGCCGCAATCGGCAGAAGAGCGAATGATAAAAGGACAAGCACATATCGCTAATATTAGAGATATGTTTAAAAACAAACGTTAATCTCAACGTTAATGGCAATATAAACGTTTATTAAAAATAAAAGGGTTGTACCAAGTACACCCCTTTTGTATTTCGACGGTTAACATTAGACGCAACCGTTTAAGATAACGGTTACATTCCTTCAGTTATGAATTTGATCGCGGCAATGACTTCATCATCACTACAATCCATACATGACCCTTTTGCTGGCATCGCATTAAAGCCTTGTAGCGCATGATTGGTTAACACTTCCATACCTTGGGCAATACGAGGAGCCCATTGCTCTGCATTGCCTTTTATAGGTGCTCCAGCGACACCTGTAGCATGACATGCTGTACAGTAAGTATTGTAGACGGTCGCACCATCACGAGGTTCTGTTCTTTCTTCTACAACAGGCGCCGCTCCTGCGAGATAAACGTCACCAACAGGTTGGATGCGTTCAGCAATAGCATCATATTCTTTATCGCTCACACTGGCCGCTAGGCTTCCAGCTGAGAATGTAATTGCAGCGAATAGTACGCCGATTATTCTTAGGGACATATATTTAAGCTCACTTTGCAGTTATCGTTTTTATTTGGCGTGTGTTAACAAATACTATTAGAGTGTTCAATTAAAAATGGATAATTTGAAAACACATTGTTAAATCAGTGTGAATTATAGAAGATTATATCCTGTTAATTTACTGCAATAAATACCAAAATCATTATGATCAGCGCTTTATCACATCCTAACTGCTGAAAAAGACAACAATTAATAAAAAAACTATAAAAAAAACTAGACTGAGAAAGACGAACTACGTATTATTCCACTCCGCCGATAGGGCATGCGCCCGTAGCTCAGCTGGATAGAGCGTTGGCCTCCGGAGCCAAAGGTCGAAGGTTCGAATCCTTTCGGGCGCGCCAATTTCCGGAAGCGTTAAATATTATCGGCAAAAAATAGTGGTGGCTATAGCTCAGTTGGTAGAGCCCTGGATTGTGATTCCGGTTGTCGCGAGTTCGAGTCTCGTTAGCCACCCCATTATTATAAAGCGTAGAGTGTTACTCTGGGCTTAAGGCGGCAAACAAAAAGTTTGTTCCTAAAAGAAAAAATTCGGTGAATAGCGCAGCTTGATAGCGCATCTCCGGTTTTGGAATAGCGGACCAGAGGGCTTGCTTCCAAAAAAAAAAGATTTCGGTGAATAGCGCAGCTTGGTAGCGCATCTGGTTTGGGACCAGAGGGTCGGGGGTTCGAATCCCTCTTCACCGACCACTTTTTAGAATTCTGACTTTACTTGCAGGGTTTTAATTATTTGTGGTGGCTATAGCTCAGTTGGTAGAGCCCTGGATTGTGATTCCGGTTGTCGCGAGTTCGAGTCTCGTTAGCCACCCCATTACTATAAAGCGTAGAGTGTTACTCTGCACTTAAACTTAGAGACGCAGAATAAAAGTTTGCGCCTAAAAGAAAAATTCGGTGAATAGCGCAGCTTGGTAGCGCATCTCCGGTTTTGGAATAGCGGACCAGAGGGTTTGCTTCTAAAAAAAAGATTTCGGTGAATAGCGCAGCTTGGTAGCGCATCTGGTTTGGGACCAGAGGGTCGGGGGTTCGAATCCCTCTTCACCGACCACTTTATAAAGCCTCGTCTATCTAAGACGAGGCTTTTTTTATGCTTCGACGTAACGATAAATTAAGTACGCCAAGTGAATTAAGTCTCTGCTTAGCGGATTTGAATCCAAAGGATCGAGGATTCAGTTCTTTCAAATACAGCTCTTCACCGACCGTTTTAAAATTCTTATTAGTCAGAAAAATGATCGGATAGTCGGGATTGTTCCGTTTAAATAGCAGAGATTGGTAGCAAAATGATAGTGTTTATAGAATAAAAGAAGCATTATTTATGTTTTTCTCTCTATATACTCTATTCAGTCATCTCAAGAAAAACATATTAAACCTGAACTTTATAGGAATAAAAACTGCAATTTTGATGTTTTTTTATATTTACTAACTTTAAAATATAGCTATAACAGTGTTTATTTTTGTGTGTTGGTTTTAGATGCTGTTAAATTATGGTTGTATTTCCTTATTCTCAATGAGCTTATGTTTTTTAAAAATTAAAATGAACAGTTTATTATACTAATATTTCGAGATATTTATAAAAATAAAAGAATAACTGACTAATTAATATATTGTTACATTCTCACAAAAAACGAATAATTATTGAATGTACATGCTCTAAAAGTGTCCATATACGTGTTTTTATACTATATAAGTTGCTTTTTAGTGAATTATTTGCCAAATTTGTCAGTTATTAGATTATCAGGGCTTTGTTCTGGTAATGAATGGAATCAATTTGCAGACAGGGCAGTTAGCGCCGTGTTCGAGGTCTGGTAATGTCGCTTTTAGAAGTTAAGAACCTTCGGATCGAGTATCCTTCAAGGCATGGTGTACATGCCGCAGTTAAAAATTTATCGTTCAACATTGAACGCGGTGAAATAGTTGGTGTTGTTGGTGAGTCAGGTGCGGGTAAATCGACAGTAGGTAATGGTGTTATCGATTTACTGAGCCCTCCAGGTGTTATTGCTGGTGGCGATGTATTTCTCGATGGAGATAAAATTTCTGGTTTATCTTCAAGGGACATGCGTAAGGTTCGTGGGTCAAAAATAGGGTTTATATTTCAAGATCCTATGACGTCGCTTAATCCACTCTTTACCGTGGAACATCAATTAAAAGAAACAATTCATGCCAATATGAATGTTTCTGATGCCGAAGCTTATGAACGTTCGCTTTCTTTGATGAATCAAGTTGGAATTCCTCAGCCAGAAAATCGACTCAAACAGTATCCTCATCAATTTTCTGGAGGCATGAGACAACGGGTTGTTATTGCTATTGCGTTAGCTGGTGAGCCAGATCTTATTATTGCTGATGAACCAACCACTGCTCTAGATGTTTCTATTCAAGACCAGATTCTTAGCCTTATTCGCGAACTGTGCGTGAGTAACAATGTCGGTTGTATGCTCGTTACTCATGATATGGGTGTCGTTTCTAACGTGACGGATAAAGTTGCTGTTATGTACCGCGGAGACTTGGTTGAGTTTGGCCCTACTGCTAAAGTGCTTGGAGACCCAGATCACTCTTATACTCGCAGCCTCATTTCTGCTGTACCTCGCTCAGACAAGAAGCTAGAGCGATTCCCACTGGTCAGTTACATTGAAGAAGCGGTTGAAATGGCGCCTCTAGATGTAAAAAATCATTGGCTAGGTCAAAACCAAGTAGAAAGAGCTTATACCGGTCCATTATTGAATGTAGAAAATGTTAGCTTACGTTTCGTAACCAAAGATTCTTTATTTGAAAGCCGTAGAGAATATGTACAAGCCTCTAATGATGTAAGTTTTGAAGTTTTTGAAGGTGAAACGTTTGGTCTGGTGGGAGAGTCAGGTTCAGGTAAATCGACTATTGCTCGTGTTATTGCAGGGTTATATGCACCTAATGCCGGTAAGGTTACCTTTGAGGGAATAGATCTTACAGGGTTGAAATCAGAAAAAGAACGTCGTCCGATGCGACGTCAAATGCAAATGGTATTTCAAAACCCCTACACCTCAATGAATCCAAGAATGAAAATTTTTGACATTATTGCTGAACCGATTCGATTCCATAAACTGACTCGCGATGAGAGCCAGACCCGAGAAATAGTGCATGATTTGCTTGATCATGTTGGTTTAGGAAGAATGGCGGGTCTCAAGTATCCACATGAATTCTCAGGTGGCCAACGTCAACGTATTTCCATTGCTCGTGCATTGGCAACAAGACCTCGTCTACTTATTTGTGATGAACCAACGTCAGCGTTGGATGTATCAGTCCAAGCACAAATACTGAATTTATTAAAAGATCTTCAAGATGAATTGAACTTAACCATGCTATTCATCAGTCATGATTTACCGGTTATTCGTCAGATGTGTGACCGTATTGGGGTGATGCAAATGGGACAATTGTTAGAAGTCGCACCAACCGAGCAACTATTTAACAGCCCAGAGCATGAATACAGCCAACATCTTATTTCTCTAATGCCTGAATTTACAGGATTAAGAGAAAACATAGCGTAATTTTGTTGGTTAATTATTACTATTTAGCCAATAGAAAATTTTCGAGTATGAATGCTCGAAAACACAAAAAGATGCAAATACAATAAACAGGGATATGATTTCCCGCATAAGGAGTTATGCAATGAAAACCATCAAGACCAAATTGACAGTTGCTTTAATGGCAGCAGGTCTATCTTTTAGCGCTGCTGCTGCAGATATCACAGTTGCTTATGATGCCGATCCAGTATCACTTGATCCACATGAGCAGTTATCAGGTGGTACACTGCAAATGTCTCACATGGTATTTGATCCATTAGTTCGTTATACACAGAAATTGGATTTTGAACCGCGTCTAGCGACTAGTTGGGAACGTCAAAACGACACAACTGTGCGTTTTAACTTACGCCAAGGTGTTAAATTCCATTCTGGAAATGAAATGACAGCGGATGATGTTGTTTGGACGTTCGATCGTCTAAAGAACTCTCCAGATTTTAAAGGTATCTTTACGCCTTATAAAGAAATGGTAAAAGTAGACGATTATACAGTTGATATCGTTACTAATGGTCCTTACCCGCTAGTGTTGCAAACTGCAACTTACATCTTCCCAATGGATAGCAAGTTCTATTCTGGCTCTACGGATGATGGTAAAGAGAAAGATGAAGTTGTTAAGCATGGTAATTCCTTCGCTTCGACTAACGTTTCAGGTACTGGTCCATTTACTGTTACATCTCGTGAACAAGGCGTTAAGGTTGAATTTGCTCGATTTAACGATTACTGGGATAAAGAATCAAAAGGTAACGTAGACAACCTAACGTTAGTGCCTATCAAAGAAGATGCAACACGTGTAGCCGCTCTTTTATCTGGCGATGTTGATATGATTGCTCCTGTAGCGCCTAATGATCATAAACGTGTGCAAGATGCATCTGGTATTGATCTAGTGACCTTACCAGGTACTCGTATTATTACGTTCCAAATGAACCAAAATAGTAACGAAGCACTGAAAGATGTTCGTGTTCGTCAAGCAATCGTTCATGCTATTAATAACGAAGGTATTGCTCAAAAGATCATGAAAGGCTTTGCAACCACTGCTGGTCAGCAAGGTCCTGAAGGTTATGCTGGTTATAGTCCAGAATTAACCCCACGTTTCGATGTTAAAAAAGCAAAAGAGCTTATGAAAGAAGCAGGCTATGAAGACGGCTTTACTTTAACTATGATGGCTCCAAATAACCGTTACGTGAACGATGCTAAAGTGGCTCAAGCAGCTGCAGCAATGCTATCTAAAATTGGCATTAAAGTTGATTTGAAAACCTTGCCTAAAGCACAATATTGGCCTGAGTTTGATAAGTGTTCAGCAGATATGATGATGATTGGTTGGCATTCAGATACAGAAGATTCTGCTAACTTCTCAGAGTTCTTAACAATGACTCGTAACGAAGATACTGGCCGTGGTCAGTATAACTGTGGCTACTACTCAAACGCAGATGTTGACCGTTTAGTAGAAGAGTCAAATGTAGAAACCGATCCAGCTAAACGTGCAGAAATGCTACAGCAGGTAGAAGCTACACTGTATAACGATGCAGCGTTTGTTCCTCTACACTGGCAAAACCTAGCATGGGGTGCTAAATCTAACGTTGAGATCGCTCCAATCGTCAACGCAATGAACTTCCCATACTTTGGTGACCTAGTCGTTAAATAATATAGAAGTAAGTTGCATGGTTAGTTAGATAAATCATGCAACTGCATTCAATTACTTATTTTACGCAATACCGTTCTATGGCGCTCAATCTTATTTCAGTCGGATTGAGTGCCATTTTTAGACTTACGACTGACTGAAATACTTCTTTTCGAAGAAGACAATGGACAATTAAGGGGCAAGGAATGTTTTCGTTTCTGGTCAAGCGCCTATATCAGGCACTGATAGTTATGTTTGTGATCAGTTTAGTGGCATTTGCCATCCAAGATAACTTGGGGGACCCGTTACGTGAACTGGTAGGCCAGTCTGTTTCGGAATCTGAACGTCAAGCTCTGCGTGATGAGTTAGGATTGAATGATCCGTTTTTTACTAAATATTCTCGCTTTGTCGGCAATGCAATACAAGGTGATTTTGGTACTTCTTATTTTTATAAAAAGCCCGCTGCTGATGTGATTTTAGATAAGCTAATCGCCACGTTAGAATTGGTTTTCGGTGCTGCATTAATCATTGTATTAATGTCTATTCCTCTGGGAGTTTATTCAGCAATTAATCCTAAAAGTATTCTCACCAAAATAATAATGGCTTTTAGTAGTATTGGTATTTCGATACCGGTATTTTTAACTGCTATTATGCTGATGTATATCTTTTCCATTGAATTAGGCTGGCTGCCTTCTTATGGGCGAGGAGAAACTATAAACTTGTTAGGTTGGGAGTCTGGGTATTTTACACTCGATGGTTTAGCGCATTTGGTGCTACCAAGTGTTTCTTTGGCCTCTATTATGCTACCACTATTTATTCGTTTAGTTCGTTCTGAAATGCTGGAAGTATTGAGTTCTGAATATATTAAATTTGGCCGTGCCAAAGGCTTATCCTCTAAAAAAATCTATTATCAACATGCACTTAAAAATACCATGTTACCGGTGTTAACGGTTGGTGGTGTGCAAATTGGTACCATGGTGGCTTACACTATTCTTACTGAAACTGTTTTTCAGTGGCCAGGTACCGGCTTTCTCTTTTTAGAGGCGATTAATCGTGTTGATACACCGTTAATTACTGCTTACGTAATCTTTGTAGGTTTGGTCTTCGTAGTGACAAACACTATTGTCGATTTGATGTATGGCTTGATTAACCCGACGGTTAATTTAACTGGTAAAGGAGCTTAATCGTGGAACAATCTAATGTTGTCCCAAGCCGTTGGGAACGCTTTAAACAATCTGACATTTTATATTATTTTTTGCGTGATAAGGTGGCGATGTTTAGCTTTGCCGTCTTTATTATATTCTTAATTATGGCATTAGCAGCGCCTTTAATATCACCAACTGATCCTTATGACTTAACGTCTATTGATATCATGGACTCTGAACTTCCTCCTTCTTGGATGGAAGAAGGCGATTCAAGGTTTATGTTAGGTACAGATGAGCAAGGACGTGACATATTATCGACGATGCTTTACGGCTCTAGGCTTTCTCTTACTATCGGTTTTTTTGCCGTGGGGTTACAGTTATTCTTAGGTATCATTATTGGTTTATCTGCCGGTTATTTTGGTGGTCGAGTTGATAGCTTCTTAATGAGATTTGCAGACGTACAGCTGTCATTTTCAACCATGATGGTTGCGATCATCGTTTCGGCGATATTTAAAGCAAGTTTTGGCAGTGATTTTTACAGCCAATACGCAGTATTAATGTTAGTGGTTATTATTGGTATTGCGGAATGGCCACAGTATGCCCGTACCATTAGAGCTTCAGTACTGGCAGAAAAGAAAAAAGAGTATGTAGAAGCGGCTCGAGTAATGGGCTTTCGCTCTCCTAGAATCATGTTCCGTCATATCTTGCCAAATTGTTTATCGCCGATCTTGGTTATATCAACCGTACAAGTAGCTAATGCAATAATGTCTGAAGCCGCGCTTTCTTTCTTAGGCTTAGGTTTGCCGGTCGATCAGCCCTCTTTAGGGGCTTTGATTAGTATTGGCTTTAACTATATATTTTCAGGAGCATGGTGGATTACTGCTTTCCCTGGTTTTGTGCTCGTGACCTTAGTTTTGGTAATTAACTTGCTTGGAGACTGGTTAAGAGACGTATTTAACCCTAAAATTTATAAAGGATAATCTAAAGCGATTGATATCTAACTATAAATGTTTCTAAACTAAGAGTCGCTATTATTGCGGCTCTTCTTTTTAGAGGCTATTGTTACTATGGAAATAGCATGATAAATATTGAGATAATAATATGAGCAGTATTTTAGTTAGAAAATTGTTGGCCTTTGTTTTTTGTATTAGCTTTGGCTTTTCGTCTCCTGTTAAAGCCGCTGATGATGAGTATATCTGTGAAGCTAGACAGAGGACGGCTGATTCAATCCCCGTACTCTCTCAAGATTGCCCTATTGGTAATGGTATGTGGGGAGGCTCCCCTGATGTCGATTCTGGTTTATTTTGGATACAATGTGGGTTGTTTAATGATGAGTTAACCCAGAATGAAATCAAAATAATAGACAGTGCTATCTCAACCAATGTGTGGTTAAAAGAAGAAAAAAAAGGTTATCGCTGCTTAATTGGGCCTTATGAACAGTATTCTGTTGCTAAAAAAGATCTCGATCAGTTAAAAAAACTTAACTCATATAAGCAAGCATTTATTCGAAATGCGACCGTTTTGCCAAATACAACTGTTACCACAGCTAAAGTAACGCCTAATAAGCCCGCCCCTAAGAAAGCTACCTCTGATAAATCGGTTTCTAATAGAAAAACAGTTAGCAATCCAACCACTAATAACGTCCTACCTGTTACGTCACCTTCTGTCGCTTCAACAGTTGCGATAGAAAAAAGAGAAGTCGTTGATCAGAAAAGTAAGCAGGTTCAATCTCAAGCAATAGGTTTATCTGAAACCGTTGTAGCACGAAGAGACGTTAAGATTGGTGATAAATACTATTTGATCCCTTTCCTAATGGAAGGTTATGACCAATTTTATATGGAATATAATATTGCTTGGAATCGATTAAATTATGATCGATCTGTTGAAGTATGTGCTTCACAGAAGATGCGATTGTTATCTGAAGAAGAATGGCAACTCTTGATAGACTCACAAGTTATGAAGAATAAGCAATGGCCGTTACATCTGCCTTATTGGGGCAATGAGAAGAAAGGGCTGTTTACTAGTGGCAAGATCACTCAACTTTCTGGGACATCACTACTTAATGTAGTTTGTATAAAGTAGTTAAAATTAAGGGGCTAAACTCGCTATTGCTTTATTATTTTACCTAGAATTAAGATTGAAGGCTTATCTCGAATGCATAAAAAAGGCTAACATTTTTACAATGTTAGCCTTTTTATGTATTTGTTTTTATCTCATGGTAACAAATTCTTCCGACCCTGTTGGGTGTATAGCAACGACACTGTCAAAATCTGCTTTAGTCGCTCCCATTTTCATGGCTACTGCAAAACCTTGAATCATTTCATCCACGGTAAATCCAATACCGTGTAAACCCACGACTTTTTCATCATCACCGGCACAAACCAGTTTCATTTTACATGGTTGACGATGTTTGGTCACCGCGGTGTACATAGCCGTAAAGCCTGATTGGTATACTTTAACGTTATCGGCACCATATTGCTCAATGGCTTCAGCTTCTGTCACACCAATTGTGCCGATAGGGGGATGGCTAAATACGACGGTAGGTATAAGCTCATAATCCATTTTTGCTGTTGGTTTATTATTAAATAAACGCTCAGATAACTGACGGCCTGCTTTGACTGCAACCGGAGTCAATTCAACACCACCTTCCATGATGTCACCTACGCAGTAAATACCGTCGACGTTGGTTTCTTGATACTCATTGACTTTAATATATCCACGGTCGTTGGTTGCAACCCCGGTAACATCTAAGTTAATGGCATCGGTAGCTGGATGGCGGCCAATAGCCCAAATTAAAGTATCAACATTGTGTGATTGACCATTTTCTAGATGAAGAGTAAGACTTCCATCTTCTTCTTTAGTTATTTCTTTAGGGACAGAATGAGTATGCAGAGTCGGGCCTTCTTGCTCCATAACTTCCACTAAGGTATCGATAACCATTGGGTCAAAACTACGAAGCGGTGACTCTTTACGCACAAATAAATCTGTTTTTGTGCCTAAAGCATGTAAAACACCTGCTATTTCTACCGCAATGTATCCTGCACCAATCACTGCAACACGTTCAGGCTGTTGTTGTAATTCAAAAAAACCATTTGAATCAATACCGTATTCTGCTCCTGGAATGTTTGGGATGCTTGGACGACCACCTACGGCGATAAGTATATGTTCAGCAGTGTACTGTTCACCATTCACTTCAACGGTTTTTTCGTCAATAAATTTAGCGAAACCTTTGATCACTTCAATTTTATTTTTGCCCAATACATTATCGTATGATTGGTGTATACGACCGATATAAGCTTGGCGGTTTTCAACGAGTTTTCCCCAGTTAAGAGGTTTAGCTTCAACATCGAAACCATAATCTTCAGCGTATAGGTTGATCGCTTCGGCAACTTGAGCCCCATGCCACATTACTTTTTTTGGTACACAGCCAACATTGACACACGTGCCGCCAAGGTCTTTTGCTTCAATTAGGGCGACTTTAGCGCCATACATGGCCGCACGATTAGCAGAAGCAATACCACCACTGCCGCCACCGATACAGATATAATCAAATTGTTTCGCCATTACTTTCTCCAATTTTTCTAATTTTATTTATCTTTCAATCTTAAACCTAAGTTAAAGAGTATGCGAGACTCTCTTCAGCTCATCATTATTAGATATAGTGTATATATGGGGATATTTTACTCAGGTACAATCCATTCGACACTATAATGACCCGTTGCTGGGGCAATAGTTTGTTTTAAAAATGGCAGAATTTCTTCCATCTGAGCCTTTAGTTTCCATGGTGGATTAATCACGATCATCCCAGAGGCAGTCATTCCTCTCTCATTGGTATCTTTGGATACGCCCAGTTCAATTTTTAAAATATTTCTAATATCGAGAGATTCTAGCCCTTCAATCATGTCTTCAATATCAAGACGATTAACTACTGGGTACCAAATTGCATAAATGCCGGTAGCCCAACGTTTGTGACTTTGAGCAATGGCAGTAACAACATCTCGATATTCTTTTGCCAATTCGTAAGGAGGATCAATCAAAACTAAACCACGTCGCTCTTTAGGTGGAAGGCTTGCTTTTAGTCGCTGAAAGCCATCTTCTTTATAGATTCTAACTTGACGATCACGATGAAACTCTTGTTCTAGTAATGAATGGTCGCTAGGGTGAAGTTCGGTTAGTACCATTTTATCCTGTGATCTCAGTTGCGCACGAGCGACTCTAGGTGAACCGGGGTAGTAACGTAACTCATCATTATTATTTAAATTGGCAATGGCATCTAAATAGCTTTGTAGGCCGTCGGGCATCGATTCTTTTTGCCATAGTCGGGCGATACCTTGTTTATATTCACCGGTTTTTTCTGCCCATTCGTGGGTAAGATCGTATCGTCCAACCCCTGAATGTGTATCGTGATACATAAAGGGTTTTTCTTTTTGTTTTAGTGCATCAAGAATTAAACTCTGTACTATGTGTTTTAGTACATCGGCGTGGTTTCCAGCATGGAAACTGTGTCTGTAACTTAACAAATTAAGGCTCTCTGTGTGCGCAGGTTTAGAGCGTTGATGCTCTTGAGTGTGATAAACAAATTATTTTCAAACCTTTTCATTATACGCCACTATTGAAAATTGCATAATCCGCCTACATCTAGGTATAAAGATTTTTATAAAGGAACGCTATATGTCCAACCCACTATTAGATTTTACAGATTTGCCTCCATTCTCTGCAATCAAACCTGAACATGTTAAACCAGCCGTAGAGCAAGCTATTGCTGATTGCAGAATTAAAGTTGAACAAGTGTTAGAAGGCAATACCAATCCTAGTTGGGAAAGCATTTGCGCTCCTTTAGCTGAAGTTGACGATAAATTATCACGTATTTGGTCACCCGTTAGCCATATGAATTCCGTGCTAAATAGCCAGCCCTTGCGTGAAGCGTATGAAAGTTGTCTGCCTTTATTGTCAGAATATGGAACTTGGGTTGGGCAGCACAAAGGATTGTACGAAGCATATAAATCTATCAAATCGAGCAGTGAATTTGCTACGTTAACTCAAGCTAAGAAGAAAAGTATTACGGATGCTCTACGTGATTTTGAGTTGTCAGGTATTGGCCTTCCAGCTGATCAACAGCATCGATATGGCGAGATAAGTAAGCGTATGTCTGAGCTTGGTTCGCAGTTTTCTAATAATGTGCTGGATGCGACTATGGGGTGGACTAAGCATATTACCCAAGAGTCTGATCTTAAAGGTATGCCAGAATCCGCTATGGATGCAGCAAAAGCGGCTGCGGAAGCTAAAGAATTAGATGGATGGTTATTAACACTTGATATCCCTTCTTATTTACCAGTACTCACCTATTGCGATAATCAAGAATTACGCAAAGAAATGTATGAAGCTTATGTCACTCGTGCTTCAGATAGAGGACCAATGGCTGGCAAATGGGATAATACAGAAGTGATGGCTGAGCAATTAAAGCTTCGCCATGAAATTTCGCGCTTGTTGGGCTTTGCCACTTATAGTGAGAAATCGCTAGCAACAAAAATGGCTGAAACCCCCGCACAGGTGATGGGGTTCTTAAATGATCTAGCCAGTAAAGTGAAGCCTCAAGGGGAGAAAGAAGTTCGTCAACTTACAGAGTTTGCTGAGAAAGAGTTTGGTGTAACCGAGTTGAACTTATGGGATATCGCGTATTATAGCGAAAAACAAAAGCAACATTTATTCCAAATTTCTGATGAAGAGCTGCGTCCTTATTTCCCAGAATCTAAAGCATTAAGCGGTTTGTTCGAAGTGTTAAAGCGTGTATTTAACATGCAGGTTATTGAAAAAGAAGGGGTAGATACGTGGCACTCTTCTGTTCGTTACTTTGATATTTTTGACCAAAATAACCAATTACGTGGGAGTTTTTATTTAGATTTATACGCACGTGAGAATAAGCGAGGCGGTGCATGGATGGATGAGTGTCGAGTAAGACGCATTAATCTTAATGGTGATTTGCAAACGCCCGTGGCTTATTTAACGTGTAACTTTAATAAGCCAGTAGGAGATAAACCTGCTCTGTTTACTCATGACGAAGTTGTGACTCTCTTTCATGAGTTTGGGCATGGAATACACCATATGTTGACGCAAGTTGATGTGTCTGACGTGTCTGGTATTAATGGCGTACCTTGGGATGCCGTGGAACTACCAAGTCAATTTTTAGAAAACTGGTGTTGGGAAGAAGAAGCTTTAGCTTTCATTTCTGGTCACTATGAAACAGGCGAACCGCTTCCTTCCGCTATGCTAGAAAAAATGCTAGCAGCTAAGAACTTCCAATCGGCTATGTTTATTCTTCGTCAGTTAGAGTTTGGTTTATTCGACTTTACTTTGCACACAGATTTCGATCCGGATGTAGGGCCTAAAGTGTTAGAAACGTTGGCTGACATTAAGAGTAAAGTGGCGGTGTTACCAAGTTTAGAGTGGAATCGATTTTCTCATGCCTTTAGTCATATTTTCGCTGGTGGTTATAGTGCTGGTTACTATAGCTACCTATGGGCAGAAGTGTTGAGCTCTGATGCATTTTCTCGCTTTGAAGAAGAAGGCATTTTTAATGCAGAAACAGGACAGAGTTTCTTGAAGAATATTCTAGAGATGGGTGGAAGCGAAGAGCCCATGGAGTTGTTTAAACGCTTTAGAGGCCGTGAGCCAAGCATTGATGCGCTATTAAGGCACTCTGGAATTGACGTTTAATTACCTTTTTCTTCTAACACACTCTGTTGCAGAGAGAGCAATAGAGTGTGTTAACTATAAATAAAGGAATGAACAGTAGATAAAAGGAAATAATAAAAAGCATTTGCGCATTAATTTTAGATAACGAGATAGCTTTAACGAAACCAAATAACTATAACTGCCTTAAGGAATCACATTCCGATTAATGGGATTTTGCAACGAAATAAGGGTTTCTGTTGATTGTACCTCATCAATAGCCTGTAATTTATCTATTAGCACGTATTGTAGTTCTTCAATTGAACGGCACATTAATTTTACAAAAATGTTGTAAGCCCCAGTGGTGTAATAGGCTTCAACGACTTCATCAAGTGCATTTAGCTTTTCAAGAGCTGAGTGGTAATCCCTGGCAGCATTTAAATTAATCCCGATAAAACAGCACACATCGTATCCTAGCTTTTTAGGGTTGATGACCACTTCTGTACCTTCTATTATGTCCGCCGCTTTCATTTTTTCTATACGGACATGAATGGTTGCGGGGCTGACATCAAATTGTTTGGCCATTTCTGCATAAGGACGTCGAGCATCCTCTAATAGGATTTTTAAAATGGCTCGATCTAAATCGTCGAGACGAGTTGTCGTGTGCATAAGGAAGAAATAAACCTAAAGTTGATTATTTTACTAGAGTATATTTTATTCAATTATGGGTTACTATCGCTTTAATGGTTATTCACTGTGTTGATGTTAGCAAAAGCACTAAGGGTGATTGTAATTGTTATATAACTTGAAGCCCCAAGTTGAATTAGTAGCAGAAGCAAAGCACACACAGTAAAATAGCCGAACCTTCATTTATTTACCTTTGGAGTCTTTTTTGCACCTGCAACTGATTTGTGAAGAAAATAGCCTTATCAACCGGTTAGAAGACATTGCTCAAACATGGTCACTACAACATGAAAAAAATAGTCATTTTGCTTTAGTGCTTACCTCAAAAAGGTTAGAGCTAAGGAAACTAGATGAGCCCAAATTAGGTGCCATTTATGTTGATTTAATAGGAGGAGCGGTTGGACACCGAAGAAAGTTTGGTGGTGGTAAAGGACAAGCGATTGCAAAAGCGGCAGGTTTAAATAAAGGTGTGACACCAACGGTTTTGGATGCAACCGCAGGTTTAGGTCGAGATGCATTTGTTTTAGCATCACTTGGGTGTCGTGTACAAATGGTAGAGCGTAATCCTGTTGTTGCTGCACTGCTTGACGATGGGCTAACAAGGGCAAAGAATGATCCTAATATTGGCTCTTGGGTAGCACAAAGAATGTCGCTGATTCATGCCTCTAGCCATGATGCGTTACAGCAATTGATGGCTGACGATGATTTTATTCACCCTGATGTAGTGTATCTCGATCCAATGTACCCTCATCCAGAAGGTAAAAAATCTGCGTTAGTGAAAAAGGAGATGCGAGTTTTTCAATCTTTAGTAGGTGCCGATCTTGATGCAGATGAACTTTTTGAACCAGCAATGAGTCTAGCGAATAAGCGAGTCGTGGTAAAAAGACCGGATTATGCAGATTGGTTAAATCAGCAAAAACCGAGTATGGCGATTGAAACTAAAAAAAATCGTTTCGATGTCTATGTCAAAAAATCAATGGTTTAACACATACGCTTCATTTTTTTATTGCAACGATAGATAAATAACGCTATATCTAACTAATAATCATTCTCAATCTTGTTTGAGGAATGGTATTTGTTGGAGTGATAAAATGACCAAAAGTTTGTGTAAATTAAATCATAGAGAAATCTCTGAAAGTTTAGGTGACATTTACTCGCTCGTTGCCGATGCAAAATATGTTTGTCGTTCATGCGCTCGCTCATGTCAGGATCGTTCTCAACTCTGTAAACCGGTTTCAATACCAAAAAAATATGGAGCGATTGCCGCTAACGCGAGTCCTGTGCAAAGTACCGTTGCTGTAGCGACACAAAGTAATGCAACGTTACCAGAAATGATATCGATAGAAGAAATACAATCGTTAAGTAAAAAAGATCTTAAAAAGGCTAAAAAACAAGCTAAAAAACAAGCCAAAGTCATGAAAAAAATGGCTAAGGTCGTAAAAAAACAGAGTAAGTTAATAGCAAAGCAGAAAAAAATAGAACAACAGTTTTTAAAGTTTAATACGCAGGATAGTCACCAACAATCAGCACTTCATTAACACTAATCATCGTTTTTTAGCGCTTGGTAGGTATCTATCAAGCGCTTATGTACTTATGTCAAAGGACGGCTAGCAAGACGCCGTCGTAAAAATGTTTTTATTAATCACGAGAGTTTTATTAATCGCGAGACAAGATGACTTTTCTTTTAATGAAAGTTTCATTGACCCAAAGAGAGAGCAATATCACTGCACCACCTAATAGTAGACGGGGAAGATCCGCATCTCTATTCCAAATCAGAATATTGACCACAAGGCCAGTCGGAACCAGTGCGTTGTTCATTGCCGCTAAGGTTCCAGCATTTACTAAGCAAGCTCCTTTGTTCCATAAAAAATAACCCATTCCTGAAGCTATGAGTCCAAGGTAAGTCAAAATGCCCCATTGAGTGAAGGTTGTTGGCATTTTATCGGCATTACCAAACAGAGCAAACGCTAAAACTGCGATACATAAAGCACCTAAATAAAAATAACCAAATATAGTGTGTTGCGGCAAATCGACAGGTTCTTTTTCCATAATGACTTTGTAGCCAACTTGACCAACGGCAAAGCAAAGGTTAGCGGCTTGCACCACTAAAAAGCCCAATAAAAAATCCTCATTGATTCCAGCGAACTTAATGACAGCCGCACCCGCTACAGCGATAAAAGCAGTAACAAGATACCAAGGAGAGAAACGACGTTTTAATACGTCATATACCAACGTGACATAAATAGGCGTAAAGATGGTAAATAACAACACTTCTGGAACAGAGAGAAGCATAAACGAGTGATAATAAAAACAATACATGAGCCCAAGTTGTATTCCACCAACGACCATAAGCTTAATAATGAGTTTTTTGGAGATGCCTCGAAATTTTAAAAAAGGTAAAAAAACGAGCAGAGCTAGTGCAACTCGCATTAATACAGAAAACCAAGAGTCAACTTGACCAGCTAAATAAACACCGATCAAGCTAAACGAAAACGCCCATAAAAGGGTGACTGAAGAAAGGTACCACATGCTTTATTATTACCTAATAACTGTTAAGGTCGCATAGTGTACCTTAAATTTTTGCTGTATTTAATTAGTCATCATGCAGAGGGACAACGAGCATATCAATAGGGACGCTATTGAGTAACTGTTTGGTGGAAGAAAGAATCGCACTCCAAAAATCTTGATGGTGTCCACAAATAACTAAATCAATATCTTTCTTCTCAATGGTTGCCTTTAATTCATACCCCAAATCACCACTACCGACTAAAGTATGTTTAATTGGCATTGCTGCGTTATCAGCAAGCTGTTTTAGTTGTTTTAACGATTCTTCCATAGCGTGATTTTGTGTTTCTGCTAAGTTAACATCAATTAATCCGGTGTATATTTCTGCATAATTGACATCAATATGAATAAAGGAAACGTCGGCACCTAAAGGCTTGGCTAGCATCACTGCTTTATCGATTAATATGCTGCTTTCTTTGCTTAGGTCAACAGCGACCAAAATATGTTTGTAGCTCATAATACTGCCTCCATTAAAGGGATTACTGTTTAAGCCTAGCACCTAAATTTAAAAAAATTTGTCGTAGTGATCTCATATCCTTGCCTGCTTTTTTTTGTATATATTCCTTACGGGGTTTTGTATCGTGGTATAGTTAGATTGAACCTAACTTCATTCTTAAAAATTTTGCTATAAGACTAAAGTTTTAAATTCAATACAAATGGACGTAAAAGGGAGTCTTCATGCTATCTCAAACAATGATCGATCAATTAAATGAGCAAATTAACCTCGAATTTTTCTCATCCAATCTATACTTACAAATGAGTGCTTGGTGTGAAGACAAAGGTTTTGAAGGTGCAGCCACATTTTTAAGAGCTCACGCAGTAGAAGAAATGGAGCACATGCAACGTCTATTTACTTATGTGAGTGAAACAGGAGCCATGCCAATTATTGGTATAATAGAGGCTCCTAAGTATGATTTTGCAAGTCTTGGTGAAGTATTTCGTGAAACTTATGAACATGAGCAAATGATTACAGAAAGAATTAATAAATTGGCCCATGGTGCCTTTTCATCACAAGATTACTCAACGTTCAATTTTTTACAGTGGTATGTTGCGGAGCAACACGAAGAAGAGAAACTGTTTAAAGGCATTTTAGATAAGTTAGAACTGATTGGTGAAGATGGCAAAGCGTTATTCTTTATTGATAAAGATCTAGCTGCGATGGCAAAAGAAGGATCATCTTCTGTAATGGAGGCTGGTGCAGCGGAATAATAAGCTGTACAAGAAAAGAGTGAATTAATCACTTTTTCCTCTAGCTTCTTAGAAGATGTAGGGAGGAAAAATGATCAGTGGAGACACTATAATCTTTACTCTTATGCTTATTGTAAGTGTAAATTTAGCGCGCTATTTAACTGCGTTACGTTCGTTAATTTATGTTATGCGAGAAGCTCATCCGCTTTTATATCAGCAAGTTGATGGAGGCGGGTTTTTTACCACACACGGCAACGTTACCAAGCAAGTCCGACTCTTTCATTATCTTAAAGACAAGGAATATCTAAATCATCATGATCCTGTCTTTATGCATAAGTGCCGTAAAGTCAGGGAGTTGTTTATTCTATTTGTCGCTTTAATTTGTGTGACTTTATTTGCATCTTTTATGGTGTAAAATAGTCAATAAACTTGCTACTTGTTTTCACTCTTGGAATGTAACTAAGAGTGAAGCTGTATGTAACTCTTAGTTGTAAATTTATCGCTATGGTGTTTTGCGGTTTGAAAACTCGTTAAAAATGGTCTCAAGGGAGGATGTGCGAATTCGTACATCCTCTTTATTTTTGTAAAGATAATGAAGGTAAAAAAATTTGGCAAATAAGGTCGATGTAGTCATTGTTGGTGCCGGTGCCGCAGGGCTTATGTGTGCGATAGAAGCGGGAAAGCGAGGCAGAAAAGTTTTGGTACTAGACCATGCTAAAAAACCTGGCCGAAAAATTCTAATTTCAGGTGGTGGGAAATGTAATTTTACCAACTACAATGTCTCTGCTAATCATTATCTTTGTCAAAACCCGCACTTTGTAAAATCCGCTTTATCGCAATACACTAACTGGGACTTTATCTCTTTAGTGTATAAACATGGCATTGAATTTGAAGAGCGAGAACATGGACAGCTTTTTTGTCTCGACTCAGCTAAACAGGTTGTCACAATGCTATTGGATGAGTGCCAACAAGCAGGAGTCCAGTTTCAGTATCAAGTAGAGGTTCACTCTATCAACAAAAGTGCTACTGGCTTTTCATTACAAGCGAATGCAGATCTTATGGAGTGTGAGTCTTTAGTTATAGCAACGGGTGGTTTATCAATGCCAAAGCTCGGCGCAACCCCATTTGGCTATAAAGTTGCAGAACAGTTTGGTTTACCCGTGATCCAAACAAACGCGGGATTAGTACCATTTACCTTGCATAACCAAGATAAAGAATCACTTACTAACCTATCAGGTATCGCAGTTCCGGTAGAGATTACCACTCAAGATGAAACCACTTTCAAAGAAGCATTATTGTTTACTCACCGTGGGTTGTCTGGGCCGTCGGTATTGCAGGTTTCCTCTTATTGGAAGCCGGGACAAGAAGTAATGATTAATCTTGTTCCTGATGTTGATGTAAAAGCACTTTTAGCTGTGTCGAAAGATAAACATCCTAATCAAAGTTTAAAAATCACATTAGCTAAAATTTTACCGAAAAGATTGGTTGAATCTCTGATAGAGAGAAAAGAGTTAGAAGATAAACCCCTCAAACAATTGAATGAAAAAGATGTACTAACTACGGTTTCGTTGTTAGAGAATTGGACAATAAAACCTAATGGAACCGAAGGCTATCGAACTGCTGAGGTAACACTTGGAGGTGTCGATACCGATTTTATTTCATCCAAGACGATGCAAGTAAAAGAGGTAGCTGGGCTGTATTTTATCGGTGAAGTGTTAGATGTGTCAGGATGGCTAGGAGGTTACAATTTCCAGTTTGCATGGAGTAGTGGTTTTGTCGCAGGGCAGTGGGTTTAGTAAACCGCCTTTCTAGCAAACACTCAGTCTAGCGAATACGTTGTCTAGCCAAAGTGTTTGCGTTGGACAATATTTGCAATGAGAATTAGTAATCACTAATGATGATTTTTTTCGATAATGTCATAGCGCTGGCACTTTTACGATAAGCCGCTTCGTTAATGAATAACGGATAAGTCGTATAATCACCTTCCCAGTGGATAGGTTGGCCATCAAAGGTTTCCATGACAACTTGACCTGGTTCTACCGGAGAAAAATCACGCTGGTCTACATGTTTCGATACGACACCATTACGTTCCCCTTTTTCTGTCAGAGGCAATAACAGATCACCGCTATATTGAAAAGCTTCATAAGATTTAGGTAAGTCTAAATGTTCATTTTTATTGTATAGAACGACAAAATCTAAAACATGTTGAGTCATGCTTTCCATCAATTCTAAAGTTTCATGTTGTAGGACTGAATTAGGTTGAGCACCAACTTCAATGGTAATGCCTTGCTTGGCTAGCGTGATCAAAAAACTATGTTCTTCTTCGGGAATATTATCTTGAAAAAAGATGTTTGATTCCGGCATGTTATGTTTAACATAAGCCGCCATTTTTAAATTAAAGTCATCTTTTTTTAAGAGCATTAAACAAGCGCCCATATTCGAAGTGGTATTATGTAAATCGATAATGAAATCAAATGGAGATTGCCCTTTGGGGCCAAGTTCTTGATTCAGTTTTTTCGCCAGTAGCTGTTCATAGCCTGTTTTTTGATTATCAGCCAAATCAAGTGGATAAAATTCGCGATTGAGATCAGATTCAATATAACGGACACTTTCTTCACAAGCTCTAGGGTTCGCTATTTTGGTTGTAATATTTAAATCATGCCATTTTTCAAGAAGCTGTTGATTAACCCATTTTTTAACAAGATATATTCCTGATAACTCATTGCCATGAGTTCCGCCTACTAACGCTATATTTTTTAATTGAGTCATTCTGTCCTCTCTATATCGCTGCGCAATATTTATTGCGCAGCGATTTTATTATTTAAGACCAGTTTGTGTATTGCGCAATAATCAGACATACCCAGCTAACCATGTAAACCATTACTATGACCGGGAATATGGTTTTTACCCATTGAGAGAAACTTACTTTTGCTAGAGCAAGCATAGCCAGTGTTCCACCAGAGGTTGGGATAATTAGATTGGTAATACCATCGCCTACTTGGAATGCCAAAATCATGACTTGATGACTGATGCCAATCAAATCGGCTAACGGAATCAATATAGGCATCGTCACCAGGGCTTGTCCGGAACCGCTTGGTATAAATAAGTTAATAAAGCCTTGAATAATACTAATAGTTACCGCTATTAACGATTCTGGTACATAGTTGAGTAACAAATTAAAAGAATGCACTATGGTATAGATGATTTGCCCGTCTTCTAAAACCACTTTTATGGATGCAGCTAATCCTATAACTAAAGCACCTCCGGTAACACTCGAAGCCCCTTCTATCATGTATTTTACGTATTGGTTTGCACCAATTCGGCAAGTTGCAGCAATGACAATTGAAATGAGAAGAAAGACAGCGGTAATTTCTTTGATGTACCAACTACGACCGAGATCTCCTGTTCCAGCTAAGTACGAGCAACCCGCAATAATGATGATTCCCATTAGGAATATAAACATGACGGCTTTATCTTGGGTACTCATTGTGTAGCGGTTGAGCTTAGAAGATAGATCCTTTTGAGCGACGACGTCATCACGAGATTTAGGGGCAACAAATGAAGTAATGTACCAAGCAAGAAGGGATAAACAGACAAAGGTTAAAATGCATCGAACAACAGCACCTGAAAATATAGGCAGTCCAGCAATATTTTGCGATACACCAACGGTATAAGGGTTAATTGGAGACAAGGCAAAACCAATACCAATACCACCGATAGATATACAAGCTCCCACTAGGTTCTTATAGCCTAAAGCACTTGAAACCAGCAGTGCAACTGGCACTAACGCAATATTATTCTCGAAACCGACTGCAATACCAAATACACCGTAAAGGTAAGTGGCAAGCCAAATCAGCACATTACCGCGTTCTAAACCTATACGTTTAACCGAACTACCTACGAAATTTTCTAACGCATTTGAGCGGTATAAAATATTAAACAGTCCGCCAGCAATGAATACGATGAATAAGTATTGAGCCGATTGAATTAACCCTTGTGGGATGGCAACAAAAATATCGAAAATTTTATTAACAACACCGAATACTCCAATAGGATCACTGGTGTCAGTTAAAAAATGAAAACTTCCAGCAATTACTCTCTGACGGCCATCAACGGTTTCAGTATCATAAACCCCTTGTGGTACTAACCAGGTTAACGCGCTCGCTATCAATAGAATATAAAAAATAAGTACCATGGGATCTGGAAACTTTTGATACCAAAATTTTGGGGTGTCGACGTTGTTAGATCGTGTTTCTGGTTGTTCTATTGTGCTCATAATGGTTCTCCATAACTTTTTTTAAAAGTAAAAATCCATTTACTTAAACTGAGTTTTATTGATGATTCCGTCAGAATGTCTCATATAGAATTTATTTACACAATGGCCACTTTTGCATGGTATTATTTGTAAATACTATGAGGTAACTTCATGCAATATAAACAACTTCAGGCTTTTCTTTCCGTCGTTCAGACGGGGTCATTTACTAAAGCCGCAACTGAATTGCGTATATCGCAACCATCGGTCAGCCGGTTAATAAAAGATCTACAAGAAACGCTGCAATTTAATCTGTTTGTTAAGAAAAAAGGTAAGATAATACCCACGTCAGAAGGGTTGGTTTTTTATGATGAGGTTAAAAATATATTTCATGGAATCAATCATCTAGAGTCGGTTGCTGAAAATATTAGGCATTCATCTGATGAACGCTTAACCATAGGCGCGACACCTGCATTAGCAACTAAAATAGTACCAATGATTATTAAAGATTTTATGCAGTACAATCCAGATGTGCAGATTACTGTACTTTCAGATAGCGTTAATGAGTTGATGCAAGGTTTGAGATATGCCAAGTATGATTTGATTATGACTAATGATGTTAATTATGATTTTGGTTTTATGAAAGAGCCTTTGATTACAATGGATTGGGTATGCGTTCTACCTGCTAGCCATAGATTGACAAAGCAAGAGGTGATTGGTCCTCAAGATTTAAATGGCGAAAGCCTACTTAAATTAGTTGATGAGGATGGTATCGAATGGAATAAACATAAAAAGCTTTTGCAAGAAAACAATATTGATGTCCGTCTCCAGTTTGCAACGCAGCGTTCACTTACGGGGTATGGTTTAGTTGCGAATGGGTTATGTATTGCTTTACTCGACTCTTTTAGTGCCGACCTTTGGTCCAATAGCGATGTGGTCATCCGGCCGTTTAAGCCAGCACTACAATATAAATATAGTCTGTATTACGCCTCTGACCGAATTCGCACTAATCTATCAAAAATCTTTTCTCAGCGTGCTCAAGAAAGTATTGCTGTTTTCAAGCAGAAATCCATCATTTGAAGTCATACTGTATCTAGGTTGCTATCGGTTATGTTAAAGCACTGGGAGAAAGCCTAAGCTGAGTGTACATTAGAGGGGAGAAAATCGATATGTCGTGCCTAAATCACAATGTAGGTATAGGTTTTAAATTATTTAGAAGGATTGATTATGTGTCGTTGGTTAGCTTATCAAGGTGAGCCTATTTATATGGATGAATTGGTCTATGAACCTGAACATTCATTAATCAATCAAAGTCTTGATGCACGCAAGGCGGTTACTCGAGTTAACGCAGATGGCTTTGGTCTCGGTTGGTATACAGAAAGAGAAACGCCAGGGGTATTTCATGAAGTTATGCCAGCATGGGGAGATGAAAACCTAGTTTCATTAACTCATCATATTCGCACACATCGTTTTATGGCGCATGTTCGTGCTTCTACCGGTTCATCGGTTTCTCGTTCTAATTGCCATCCTTTTGTGGCTGGTAATTGGATGTTTTTACATAATGGGCAAATTGCTGAGTTTGAATCTGTCCGATTTGAGTTAGAACGTCGCTTGCCAGAACATTTATACGTTAGGCGAAAAGGAGCGACAGATAGTGAATTGATTTTTTTGATGATGTTTAATTACGGATTACAAGAAAACCCCGCTAATGCTATTCAAGCTACGTTTGATGAAATAAAACAGGTGATGAAAAATAAAGCAATTGACGATCCTTTTAAAGCATCGATTTGTCTATCAGATGGCAATAATTTTTGGGTTGCTAGATACAGTAGCGATGGACACCCACCAACGGTTTATATGCGAAAAACCGAAAAAAATATTGTCTTTGCATCAGAACCATTAGAGAAAAATAATGAGTGGCAGGTTTTGCCTGCGCAATCGTTGTTGTATGTAGTCGGACAAAAAATATTTACTCACTACTTAACTTGAACAGCCTAAGTTCATCTGATTGCACCAAATTAACCTAATAACCAAAAAAACGGCAAAACTCTACAAGAGCTCGATGACCTAACGAATAGGAAACCAGTCAGTACATCGCTGAGTTAGCGCTTTATTTGTTGTATCAGCAAACCAATTACAATCATGACCAAGCCAATCAGCGTTGATACATGTATTTGTTCGCCAATTATATAGGCGAGTAAAACTAGGGAAATGAAAGGTGAAATAAAAATCAGGTTACTGATTCTAGCGGTATTTTGGGTGGATTTAAGAGCTGATACCCACAATACAAACGTTATCCCCATCTCAAATAAGCCAACATAAGAGACGGCTAACCATCCTTTAATGCTGATATCCCATGATGACTGCTCAAAAAAACACATCGCAATGGCAAAGGGTAAAGCAACCACAAACCCCAAAAACACACCAATAATAGGATCTGCCTTGTTTTTAGTGTTAAGGATCCAATAACCAGCCCAAAGTAAAGTCGAAAACAAGGCAAGAGCGACCCCTAAAGGGTTATCAAAATCTAACGCTAGTACATCACCTTTGGTGGCAATAACGACCACACCTAAATAACCTAAAGCACAGGCGATCCAGTCTTGTTTTTTGATTTTTTGACCAAGAAATAGGGCTGCCATTAAAGTGAGTGTGATGGCCCAACTGTAGTTTAACGGTTGAGCTTGTGAAGCTGGCAGTAATTCATAAGCTTTAAAGAGGATAAGATAATAAGCGAATGGATTGATCAGTCCAAGTATTAAAAAATAGCCCGGGTTTGCATAAAATGTGCGGGTAATTTGAGCGGTTTTGCCCTGATAACAACAGAGTAAAAATAGGGCAATTGCTGAAACCATACTTGCAACAGTCAACATTTGTATCGGGCTGAATTCTTGTAGCGTTATTTTGAAAGCTGTGGCTACCGTAGACCAAAGCAATACTGCAGCCATTCCAAAGCCCAAAGCGCGACGTTCATTAATCATAGTGTTTTTATTTAGTCTTATTAGATGCTAGATACTATCACTCCTAGGAACGAGCATGAAAGACTTGAATGATAGAAGATATACGAACTATTTCCTGATGGACTGACTATTTTAATAACGGACAGGTTATTGCTGTAATGGACTGGACATTTATCCAGTGCACACTTACCATTTGCGCAGTATTCAAAGAACTAAGATAGCCCTCATGCAGTGGATTATAGAAAACCAACAACTTGTTATTGCCATCCTATCCAGCGGTATTATATCGGCTTTTGTAGTCGGTTGGTGGATAAAACAAAAAACTCAATTTCAAATGCAGCTTTTAAAGCAAGAAGCGGAAGCACAACAACAAGTGCTGCAAATAAAAAATGAGCAACTGCAATTAACCATAGAACAATTGCAACTAACCATAGAGCAAGCTCAATCAGAATTAGATAAACTCGATATTGAACGAGATAAAGTTTCCTATGAGTTAAAACAAACCCATGGTCAGTTAATGGCTGCAACCGAAAATTTAAGTCATTTTGAAAGCGTTAAAAAAGAGAGTTTACGTTATTCTCAGTTACTCGAATTAGCAAGAGAAGAAATATCGCAAAGAAAAGCAGAACAACGAGAACAGCAAGCAAGACATCAAGCTGAACTCAAGGCAAATAATGACAAAGTCGAGTTATTGGAAAAAGCCGAACAGCGTTTGAAGCAGGAATTTGAGCAGTTAGCGAATAACCTTTTCGACATTAAAACCGCTCGAGTTGATCAGCAAAATAAACAAAGTTTAGAAGGATTGCTTTCCCCGTTGAAAGAGCAATTAGAAGGGTTTAAAAAGCAAGTTGCCGACAGTTATGGTGAAGAAGCTAAAGAACGGCATACTTTAGTACATGAAATTAAAAACCTACAAAAACTTAATCAACAGATGAGTAAAGATACGGTTAATTTAACTCAAGCATTAAAAGGCGACAATAAGCAACAAGGCAATTGGGGTGAAGTTGTGTTAGCTCGAGTTCTTGCTGAATCTGGTTTGCGAGAAGGTCACGAATATCAAACTCAAGTAAACTTGCAAAATGAAGCAGGTAAACGCTATCAACCTGATGTCATTGTTCATTTACCTCAAGACAAACAGGTGGTAGTCGATTCAAAAATGACGCTCGTTGCGTATGAACGCTACTTTAATGCGGAATCGGAGCAAGAAAAAGAGCAATCATTAAACCAACATTTAGTGGCAATGCGAGCCCATATAAAAGGGTTAAGCCTTAAAGATTACCAACAGCTGAAAGGCATACAAAGCCTCGATTATGTCCTAATGTTTATTCCAATTGAATCTGCTTTCCAACTTGCAATAGAAGCCGATCCTAGCCTAGTGAAAGACGCAATGGAAAAGAATATCATTGTAGTCAGTCCGACCACTTTGATGGTGGCATTGAGAACAATTGATAACCTTTGGCGTAATGAAAGACAAAATCAAAATGCGAAAGTAATTGCAGAAAGAGCAAGTAAACTGTACGACAAGTTACGACTTTTCCTTACGGATATGGATTCTTTAGGCCAATCATTAGACAGAGCAAACCAGAACTATCAGGGAGCCATGAATAAACTGGCCACAGGTCGGGGCAATGTAATTAGACAAGCAGAAAGTTTTAAAGATTTGGGAGTGGAAGTAAAACGACCGATTCCAACCAGTATTACGGAGCTCACGCAAAATAGCTTAACGGAAGAAACGGCAAAAGAAAGACATCAGGCAGAGGATAAAGTAAACTAATTATCCGCAATTCCTACAGGTTTGTTATACGGTAAACTGAGTGTTTGTACTGTACTTAGTTAAAAAATTGAACAATATGAAGCATCAAACTGGTTGTTAAGGTATTGCCAAAGAGGGAAAAATGACAGATTTTAGTGTAAATGATGATTCGGCAGTACCGTCGGATGAAACAACACATTTTGGTTTTCAAACAGTAGCAAAAGAAGAAAAAGTCGCCAAAGTAGCGGAAGTATTTCATTCTGTCGCCACCAAATACGACATTATGAATGATCTTATGTCTGTAGGTGTTCATCGTATCTGGAAGCGATTTACTATTGATTGTAGCGGCGCTAGAGCCGGGCAGAAAATTTTAGACCTTGGTGGTGGCACGGGCGACTTAACGGCGAAGTTTTCCAGGATTGTTGGAGAAAAAGGCCATGTTGTGCTTGCTGATATCAACAACTCTATGTTGAATGTCGGTCGAGATAAACTGCGTGATGTTGGCATTGTAGGCAACGTTCATTATGTACAAGCTAATGCAGAAGAGCTGCCTTTTCCAGACAACTATTTTGATTGTATAACCATCAGCTTTTGCTTAAGAAATGTTACCGATAAAAATAAAGCACTGCGCTCTATGTTCCGTGTTCTTAAGCCTGGTGGACGTTTGTTGGTATTAGAGTTTTCGAAACCGATACTCGAACCTTTGTCTAAAATTTATGATGCCTACTCATTTCACTTATTACCTAAAATGGGTCAATTGATTGCAAATGATTCAGAAAGTTATCGCTATTTGGCTGAATCTATTCGCATGCACCCAGATCAAGATACACTTAAAGGCATGATGGAAGACGCTGGCTTCGAAAGTACCAGCTACCACAATTTAACCGGTGGTATCGTTGCGTTACACCGTGGTTATAAATTCTAAGGTGGATAATAAATGCTTGAGCTAGGTTTGGCTGATCAAATTGCGACCGCTGCAATTGAAACGGCAATAAACACATTGATCAAAGACAATCCCGAGCACGGACGACGTTTAAATCGTCTAAAAGGGCAAGTGTTACAAATAAACCTTATCGAATTAAATAGAACGCTCACGTTTGTATTCAGTCAACAAGTGGATGTATTGGCTCAATATGAAGGGACAACAGACTGCTATCTTTCATTGGATTTAGCGGTGTTGCCTCAACTGAAAGACCAAAACAATATTACGCGCTTAATTAAGCAAGAGAAATTGCAGCTTGAAGGGGATCTTAAACTGGCTCAACAGTTTTCTCAATTAATGCAAGATTGTAAGCCTGATATTGAAGAATGGCTTTCCAGAGGGACTGGCGATGTTGTCGCTCATACTATCGTGCAAGGCGCTAAAGATACCAATGGTTGGATTAAAGACCGAATGATGAAGCAGCAAAATCGTTTGGCTCAAGTGTTAACCGAAGAATGGAAAATTGCACCAGGGCCTCTTGAAGTTGCCTACTTTTGCGATCAGGTTTCAGATATTAACGCGGATATCAAAGCGATAGAAAAGCGATTGGCTAACTTGTTGGAGAAAGCATGAAACCAGCAGAACTGCGCCGCCTATACCATATTTTAAAAGTTCAACTAGAGTATGGTTTAGATGAATTGATACCAGAACACGATTTAACAAAAAAACCCTTACTTGCCCGTAAAGCTCTATTTTGGATAAAAAACAAACATAAAGATAAAGAGCTAGGTGTTAGGTTACGTTTAGCTCTGCAAGAACTGGGTCCTGTATGGATCAAGTTTGGACAGATGATGTCTACTCGACGTGATCTTTTTCCTCCGTACTTAGCCGACCAATTAGCGTTACTGCAAGATAGAGTGGCTCCTTTCGATGGCCAACAAGCCAAAAATGAAATAGAAAAAGCACTGGGCGGACCTTTAGAAAATTGGTTTACTGATTTTGATATTGAGCCATTAGCTTCCGCATCTATCGCCCAAGTTCATACTGCAAAGTTAAAAAGTAACGCTCGAGAAATCGTTCTTAAAATCATTCGTCCTGATATTCGTCCCGTTATTGAATCGGACATTAAGTTAATGTTTCGAATGGCTAAAATTGTTGCCAATACTGCTCCAGAAGCAAAGCGGCTGAAACCGGTTGAAGTGGTTCGTGAATATGAAAAAACGTTAATTGATGAGCTTGACCTTCGTCGAGAAGCCGCTAATGCCATTCAATTACGACGTAATTTTGAAGGCAGTGAAGAGCTGTATGTTCCGGAGGTAATAACCGATTTTAGCAGTGAAGCGTTGATGGTATCGGAACGTATTTATGGGATCCAAGTATCTGATATTGATGGATTAGTCGCAAATAATACCAATATGCAGTTATTAGCTGAGCGTGGTGTTAGTGTTTTCTTTACTCAAGTTTTTCGGGATAGTTTCTTCCATGCGGATATGCATCCAGGAAATGTGTTTGTTAATCCCGAACATCCGGAAAACCCTCAGTGGATAGGTCTCGATTGCGGTATTGTCGGTACACTCAATAGTGAAGATAAGCGCTACCTTGCTGAAAACTTTTTAGCCTTTTTTAATCGCGATTATCAGAAAGTCGCACAACTTCATGTTGATTCGGGTTGGGTTCCAGCAGATACCAATATAAAAGAATTTGAATTTGCTATTCGAATTGTATGTGAACCCATTTTTGCCAAACCTTTATGTGAAATTTCTTTTGGTCATGTATTACTTAATTTATTTAATACAGCGCGTCGTTTTAATATGGAAGTGCAACCGCAATTAGTTTTGTTGCAAAAAACATTACTGTACGTGGAAGGGTTAGGGAGACAGCTTTATCCACAGCTTGATTTATGGAAAACAGCGAAACCATTTTTAGAGAAATGGATGGCGAATCAGGTCGGCCCTCAAGCCGTAATTAATGCGATTAAAGACAAAGCCCCTTTTTGGGCTGAGCGATTACCTGAGTTACCCGAACTACTTTACGATGGTTTGAAACAGAGTCGAGAAATGAACCAGAAAATGGAGCAACTCTATTCTGGTTACAAGTTAACAAAACAGCAACATGCAAAAGGTAAACTATTATTTGGTGCGGGGGCGACCATGGTGGTTTGCTCGACTATTTTATTATTAGGTCCTCATTGCACTCTGGCAATGGTTGCTGGTTCGGCCGGTCTTACTTGTTGGGGACTGAGTTGGTATGTTTATAGTAAATAATTTTAACGTTATTTGAAATCCTACTTAGGAATAGGTAGTCGCGTAGTAGATGTCACATTTTGCTTGCTTAATTGGCGTGTACGCGGTAAATAACAAGTACACTAGCAAACTTATTTATAGTTTATATTTTATATAACCCGAGGTGTTAATAATGGGCGGTATTAGTATTTGGCAACTGCTTATCATAGCAGTTATTGTTGTTTTACTATTTGGAACAAAAAAACTACGCAACATGGGTGGTGACTTAGGTTCTGCAGTAAAAGGTTTTAAAAAAGCCATGAGTGATGAAGACTCGGTAAAAAAAGAAGCAAAAGATGCCGACTTTGAACCACAAAATTTAGAGCAAAAGTCAGCTCAAGCTTCTGCTGAAGAAGTTAAAAAAGACAAAGAGAAGGCTTAATCTGTGTTTGATATCGGTTTTTGGGAACTGGTATTAATATCTGTTGTAGGCTTAGTAGTACTTGGCCCTGAAAGATTACCTGTTGCTATACGTAGTATTTCTAAATTTATGAATAGCGCAAAGGCCATGGCGAATGGAGTAAAAGACGAACTTACCCATGAGCTAAAAATTCAAGAACTACAAGATAACCTAAAAAAAGCTGAGAAAATGGGGATGGAAGAATTGGCCCCAGATCTTAAAGCTTCCGTTGAAGAATTAAAGAAAGCGGCAGCAGATGTTCAAAGACCTTATGCGAAAGAGTCAAAATCAACCAATGCAGTTGAGCAACCTGAACAGGTTGATCCTGCAAAAAGTGATGCTGGCTCAGAAGCAAAAAAACTGGATTAATCGGTTTATGATTCATTCGGTATTATTTTGATTGAGCTGCTATTACAAGCAGCTCTTTCTGTTTTTTAAATTTAGAGGTTCATTATGGCGTCAGCTGAACAAACCCAACCTTTGATTAGCCATTTACTCGAGCTGAGAAATCGCCTATTAAGAGCGATGTTAGCGGTTATTATTGTGTTCGTTGGCTTGATCTATTTTGCTAACGATATTTATGAGTTTGTCTCATCACCATTAGTCGATCGTTTGCCTGAAGGGGCAACGATGATCGCAACTGACGTAGCATCTCCGTTCTTTACACCATTAAAATTGACGTTAATAGCTTCTATTTTTATTGCTGTGCCTTTTATTCTTTACCAAGTATGGGCCTTTGTCGCGCCGGGTTTGTATAAACACGAACGCAAACTGATTATGCCGCTGCTGTTTTCAAGCTCTTTGCTTTTTTATTGTGGTGTTGCATTTGCTTACTATGTTGTCTTTCCACTGGTGTTTAGTTTTTTTACCGCTATATCATTAGGTGGGGTCGAGTTCGCAACGGATATCTCTAGTTACCTAGACTTTGTTTTAGCACTATTCCTTGCTTTTGGCATCGCATTTGAAGTTCCGGTGGCTATTATTTTGTTATGCTGGACTGGTGCAACGGATCCAAAGAGCCTTGCAGAAAAACGTCCTTATATCGTTGTTGCCGCCTTTATTGTTGGCATGATGCTAACGCCACCAGATATGATTTCTCAAACTCTGTTGGCGATACCTATGTGTATCTTATTTGAAATCGGACTGTTCTTTGCTCGCTTCTATATCAGAAAAGAGACAGACGAGAGCTCAGAAAATCAGGCTACAGAAGAAAAAAGTTAATCACCGAACTCGGCTAAGCAGCAGAAGTTAATTTAAATAGCTTTTGCGCATTGTAAGTAGTGAGGTTGTCGACTTCTGAAAGACTGATATTTCTTAATTCAGCGATTCTCTTAGCAACCAGTTCCGTATAGGACGGTTCATTGCGTTTACCGCGATGCGGAACAGGTGCAAGGTATGGGCAATCAGTCTCTAGCAGCACATAATCTAGATCTAGAGAGGGAATAACTTTATCCATTCCACCATTTTTAAACGTTGAAACACCGCCTAAACCTAAGTGAAACCCTAAGTCATTGATAGCTTTCGCTTGCTCTACACTTCCACCAAAACAGTGAAATACACCAGATAAAGAACCGTCTTGCTGTTGCTTTAATAACTTTAGTGTTTCTTCTATTGAATCTCTAGTATGAATCACCACAGGTAACTTCATTTCTTTTGCCCAAGCCAACTGAGTAACAAAGGCATATTCTTGTTGTGTGCGATACGTTTTATCCCAATAAAGGTCAATACCAATTTCACCCACAGCAATAAAATTATGTTTGGCAAACCATGAATAAATTGTTTCCAGTGTTTGCTTAACGTCACTATCTACATAGCAAGGGTGCAGGCCCATCATTGAGCGACAAATGGTTGGATATTGGGCTTCAGTTTTTAGCATCGGATCAATAGAGTTAAGGTCGATATTTGGTAACAAAATCGTATCTATACCGCAACTTATCGCCCGTTGAACAACTTCGTCTCTGTCGTTATCAAATTCAGTTGCGTAAATATGAGCATGAGTATCTATCATTGTTTTCTCTTCGATTGGTGACTATTCAACTAATACTGGTGAAGTATATATGGAATTTGTGCTTTAGAGATAATTTCTACCTTATTATCACTTCAATCAAATATCGACAGTGATATGATGTGTTTGTGAACCAAATTATAACGACAGAATAGAAGGCAAGGAGAAATCAGGTGTCCATTTCTATAAAAGGTGAATTCCCATTACGCCGCATGCGTCGTATGCGTAAGCATGATTTTAGCCGTCGCTTAATGGCGGAAAATCAAATCAGTGCCAGTGACCTTATTTATCCAATGTTTATTCTTATGGGTAAAAACCGACGAGAAGCTGTCGACTCTATGCCAGGAGTGGAACGGTTATCAATTGATTTAATGCTGGAAGAAGCTCAACTGTTGGCTAAATTAGGCGTGCCTGCAATTGCTCTATTTCCTGTCGTAAATCAAGATGTAAAAAGTTTATGTGCTCAAGAAGCTTACAACCCAGAAGGCTTGGCTCAACGAGCCGTTAAAGCATTAAAAGAACATGTGCCTGAAATTGGTGTCATTACTGACGTTGCACTTGACCCATTCACGACTCATGGCCAAGACGGTATTATTGACGAGACCGGTTATGTAATGAATGAAGCAACGACAGAGGTTCTTATCAAGCAAGCCTTGTCGCATGCTGAAGCTGGTGCTGATGTTGTCGCGCCATCCGATATGATGGACGGACGTATTGGTTGTATTCGAGAAGCGTTAGAAGAAGCAGGTTATATTCATACTCAAATAATGGCTTATTCAGCAAAATACGCTTCAAATTATTATGGTCCATTTAGAGATGCGGTTGGTTCGGCATCTAACCTCAAAGGTGGCGATAAAAAAAATTACCAAATGGACCCTGCTAATAGTGATGAAGCGCTTCATGAAGTTGCAATGGATATCAATGAAGGCGCGGATATGGTTATGGTGAAACCAGGTATGCCGTATTTAGATGTTGTTCGTCGAGTAAAATCAGAGCTTCAAGTGCCTACTTTTGCTTATCAAGTGTCTGGTGAGTACGCTATGCATAAAGCAGCGATTCAAAATGGTTGGTTAAAGGAGCGCGAGACGGTAATGGAATCCCTATTGTGCTTTAAACGTGCAGGCGCAGACGGTATTTTGACTTATTTTGCTAAAGATGTTGCACTCTGGTTAGCTGAAGAGGGAAATAGAGTAGTAGAAAATACCAATAAATAACTGAATCTGTGAGTCTGATCCTCGAATTAAAACCATTAATTGAGAATTATTATCAAATAATGGTTGCATTATAAATGAGAATGGTTATTATTACGGTGTCTTCAGGGGGAAATTCAAATTCGATAACTTTTTTGAATTTTGCCTCTAAATGACACGACATTGCTCACAATGCTTCCAGTGAATTAAGCTTCTAGGTCAAATGGAATGCAATTCTATTTATACCAATTATGCTAGGCGACATCTTTTGATGTCGCTTTCTTTTTTTTAAAACCCATATAGCCACTTTTCTTCTCTATTATTATTAATAGAACGCAACTATCTGTTTACATATATATATCTTTTCCACAATTGAAGATCATTTATTGATCTTGTTTTTTTGAATCTAAATATTATTAAGTTTTTGATTTTATTTATTTTTATAGAAAATTAAGTTGCTGGATTATTGGTTGTTATTTGTTCGATCATAAAATACAAACAGACTTATCCACAGAAAATATAGATCGTTTTCACAAAATTAGACTAGATTCCTGTGCTTATCTGAATGGATAATAAAGGGCGTTCGTGGCATTCTAAGCGGATAATTTTCTTTGTTTGGATAACAATACTTATGCCTAGCATCCCTGAGAACCCGTTAATCCTGATTGATGGGTCTTCCTATCTTTATCGCGCGTTTCATGCTTACCCTGATTCAATGAGTAATGGCGATATCCCAACCAACGCTGTTTACGGCGTGGTCAATATGTTGCGTAGCATGATGCGTCAATTTTCTTCTGACAAAATGGCAGTTATATTTGATGCGAAAGGAAAAACGTTCCGTGATGATCTGTATCCAGAATACAAAGCAAATCGACCGTCTATGCCTGATGAGTTACGTTGCCAAATCGACCCCTTATATGATGTGATAAGAGCAATGGGGTTGCCATTAATATCTATTCCAGGTGTTGAAGCGGATGATGTTATTGGTACATTGTCCTCACAAGCGTCCCAAGTTGGTATGCCGGTGCTGATTAGTACTGGGGATAAAGATATGGCGCAACTCGTGGATGATAATGTCACTTTGATTAATACCATGACTAATGTGGTAATGGATAGAGAAGGTGTTATTGAAAAATTTGGCATTCCTCCAGAGTTAATTATCGACTATTTGGCGCTTATGGGCGATAAAGTGGATAACATTCCAGGTGTTCCAGGGGTGGGTGATAAAACAGCAACGGCCTTGCTACAGGGTATTGGTAGCATAGAAAAAATATACAATAATTTAGATGATATTGCTGCGTTAGGGTTCCGTGGTTCGAAAACCATGGCAAAAAAACTGATTGATCATAAAGCTAATGCGTACATGTCTTATCAGTTGGCAACCATTAAATTGGATGTAGAACTTGAACAAACACCAGATTCCTTAATTAAACAGCAACCTAACAAAGATGCCTTAATAGAGTTATATGGCAAGCTTGTCTTTAAATCCTGGCTCAATGAATTATTAGAAGGTGGAACAGGCACAATAGAAGCTGATGATAAATCGGGTCGTGTCGTTAGCTCATCTTCTATGACTGCTGCTGATACTACCGTTATTGATAGCTGCGCTGTGAAAATCGATCGTGATAAATATGAAACGATTTTAGATGAAGAACATTTTGAACGTTGGTTAATAAAATTAAGTGAGAGTGATTTATTTGCTTTTGATACTGAAACTGACAGTTTAGATTATATGGTAGCGAATCTTGTTGGTGTTTCTTTTGCTGTTGAAGAAGGTGTCGCTGCTTATGTTCCTGTGGCTCACGATTATATTGGTGCACCGGAGCAGTTGAACCGAGATTGGGTGCTAGAAAAACTAAAACCGATTCTACAAGATGAAAATCAAGCTAAAGTTGGTCAAAATTTAAAATATGATACCAGCGTATTAGCTCGATATGATATTGAATTAAAAGGCATAAAACACGATACTATGTTAGCGTCATACGTTTATAATAGCGTAGGTGGCAGACATGATATGGACAGTTTGGCATTGCGTTTTTTACAGCATAGCTGTATCTCGTTTGAGGCCATTGCCGGTAAAGGTAAAAAACAGCTTACCTTTAATCAAATTGATTTAGAGCAGGCAGCACCATATGCGGCTGAAGATGCAGACGTTACCTTACGGTTGCACTATCGTTTGAATGCTGAAATAGAAAAAGATCAACAACTAAAATACGTTTATCAACAAATTGAAATGCCATTAGTTCCTATACTTTCTCGTATTGAAAGAACTGGTGTATTCATTGACGACATGCTCCTTGCTGCTCAATCCCAAGAAATTGCACTTCGGTTAGATGAATTGGAAAAAGAGACTTATGACATTGCTGGTCAAGAATTTAATCTAAGCTCGCCCAAGCAACTTCAAGCCATTTTATTCGAAAAAATGGGCTTACCAGTTATAAAGAAAACACCGTCTGGAGCTCCTTCGACTAACGAAGAGGTGTTACAAGAGTTAGCTTTAGATTACCCGTTACCAAAACGTATTTTAGAGTATAGAGGTTTAGCTAAGCTAAAATCGACTTATACCGACAAGCTTCCACGAATGATTAACGCCGAATCTGGTCGTGTCCATACTTCTTATCATCAAGCTGTAACAACCACAGGGCGTTTGTCGTCTACCGATCCTAACTTACAGAATATTCCAATTAGAAATGAAGCGGGTCGCCGTATTCGTCAAGCGTTCGTAGCACCACATAATTGGAAAATTCTTGCGGTCGATTATTCTCAAATTGAACTCCGTATCATGGCGCATCTTTCAGGTGATGAAGCACTACTCAATGCCTTTAAGAACGGTAAAGATATCCATGCTGCAACGGCTGCTGAATTGATGGGGATCAGTATCGAAGAGGTTTCAACTGAGCAGCGTCGTAGGGCAAAAGCGATAAACTTTGGTTTAATATACGGCATGAGTGCATTTGGTCTGGCTAAACAGCTTGGTATTCCTCGCCATGAAGCGCAAAGTTATATGGATACCTACTTTGAACGCTATCCTGGCGTTTTACAGTATATGGAAGATACCCGTTCAAAAGCCTCTGAATTAGGTTATGTAGAAACTATATTTGGCCGAAAACTCTATCTGCCTGAAATTAAGTCTAGAAATGGGATACGCAGAAAAGCAGCTGAACGAGCTGCAATCAATGCACCGATGCAAGGTACAGCTGCAGATATAATCAAAAAAGCGATGCTATTAGTTGACGAGTGGATAGAAACTGAAGGTGACGGTAAGGTTCGTCTATTGATGCAAGTACATGATGAATTGGTATTAGAAGTTGAAGAATCAGTTTTAACCGAAATTGAAATAAAAATACAGAAATTGATGGAGTCAGCGGCAGAGATTAACGTTCCTTTGGTTGCCGATACGGGTCATGGAGATAACTGGGATCAAGCGCATTAGATAGCCTCACGCATATAATGGATTGTATTCTAGAGCCAGCGCACGGTCGCTGGCTTTTTTATGCAACTTGCTTAAACCACAAGTGTAAATATTATTAATAGACTATTTGTGTACTTTAAAGAGAAAAATATGAAAAAAAATTACGAAAAGTATTTTCAAATCTGATCGTTTGTTGTACAGTATCTCTTGTAGGGTACAGAGGTAAGATGTTCTATCTTTCAGACCTTTTGTTTCACGTTATTGGATTAGGCTAATTCAGCCGCCCCAGTCAGTATTTGACTGGGGCGTTTTTTATTGCGGAAAAGAAAATTATAACAAACAAATCTTGTTTAAGTTATTGTTTTTTTGAGTAAACATTTCCTTTTTGTTTTTAGTTGGATATCTCGTAAGTTGCAGAATAGATAAACCTAACGCGTCAAAATAGAACTAATGAAAATCCTTTATTTTGAATGGTTATGATTCCAAGAGGTGAATTTAGACTTAAACCTATTAATGGCAAAAGAAAAATTTTAGAAATAAAGTTACATAATTGTTAACTGATAACATTTCATAAATATATGAGGTATCCCTTTCACTCCACTTTTCTGCTTGCCTTTTTTCTAACCAGCTATTTGAGCATAATCAGCATTCGAGATTTTACGACAGAAAATCCAATAGCGAAAAATGAAGTACGAAAGTTAGAAGAGAGAATATTTAAAAAGCCCACTATTTAAAGTGGGAGATTTAAAGTAGTCGACTTTAAGTTACGGCTATTCTTTATTTTCAGGAGTGATATTTGATATATTATCTGCAGTTTGATCCTGAGTATTGTGCTCTAATTCTTCAGCGTTTAACATTACAGGGCTGAACCAAGTGTCGAGTTTTCTACGTAACTGCTCTACACCAATACCTTTTAAAGAAGAAAAGAGATCCACAGATACGTCACCGGAAAAAGAGACTGCATCTTTTTGTATTTTTAGAAGTTGTGCTTTTCGAGCGCCACTTTTTAATTTATCCGCTTTAGTTAGCAAAACTTGAACGGGAATATTGCACTCTACTGCCCAATAGATAAGCTGTTGGTCAAGATCTTTCATTGGGTGACGAATATCCATGAGAACCACGAGACCTTTTAAAGATTCTCGTTTTTGTAGGTATTCACCTAAAGATTTTTGCCATTTCTTCTTTAGCTCAAGAGGAACTTGTGCAAAGCCATAGCCAGGGAGATCGACGATGTGGCAGTTCTCTTGAACTTGGAATAAGTTGATGAGCTGCGTACGACCAGGTGTTTTACTGGTTTTTGCTAAGTTACGTTGGTTAGTCAAGCGGTTAAGTGCGCTAGATTTACCTGCATTCGATCGCCCTGCAAAAGCAATTTCGATACCTTCGTCCTCTGGTAAGTGGCGAATATCGGGGGCACTAGTGATAAAATGCGTGTTTTGATAGTGAATTTTTGCGCTCAATGTTAACTCCATCTGACTTTATGTAGTCAGTTGATTGCTTTTTTGTTAAATTGTGTAAAATAACCGAAAGAGTATAATAAAGTTGTATATTGTAACACGTCATATATAAAAAAACGTGGTACTGGAAGCCTAGGTTTGTTTTTTTATTCGGTTACTAAAGCATGAAAAAGAAACAGAGCCTCATAATTATAATGGAATGTCATGAATAAATTAGCACTAATTTTGGGGCTGTTTGCCAGCTTCACTGTTTGGGCCCAAGGTAATGTTGAAGCTGGTAAAGCTAAATCAGCCACTTGCGTTGCTTGTCACTCTACCGACGGGAATAGTCTCATTACGCAGTATCCAAAAATTGCAGGTCAGCATGCAAAGTATATAGAAAAACAGCTTGCTGAACTGAAGCTTGGTATTGAAACGTCAGGTGAAAAAGGCCGTTACGATCCAGTAATGAGCCCAATGGCGATGTCTCTTTCTGAGCAAGATATGATGGATTTAGCTGCGTATTACTCATCGTTACCTATTTCTGATAATTCAACACCAGAAGATGTTGTAGATGAAGGAAAAGTTCTTTATCTCGCAGGTGATGCCGAGCGTGGCTTAACGGCTTGTGTTGCATGTCATGGACCTAGAGGTAATGGAACCGAGTTATCTGGTTTCCCTAAAATCTCCGGACAACATGCGGATTATATTAAAATCCAATTAACCAAATTTAAAGCTGGCGAACGTCAAAACGATCTCAATGAGATGATGCGAGATGTAGCAATGAAGCTAACAGATGCCGAAATTGATACATTGTCTAAATATGTTGGTGGTCTACACTAAACATTCAGTCGAATTCTCCTCCTTAAACTCGATTTATCTTTAGCGACATAACTTACTTTAAGTTTATGTCGCTAAGTTATTTATGAGATCTATATCAACTAGGTACTTAACGTAAGTCAGCGCATTTTTCTTATCTTCTTGTAAGAGATTGACCCGTTCTATTAATTGACTATTCGTTAAGTTATTGAATTGATTTCTGGTTTAAATTGAGTGATGCAATTAACCTATTTTTTTACTATCAGTCCTTGCTCATAAATTCTTTTGGCGTAAATTGTTGTCAAAGCAAGAAGCGGAAACGGAATGGATTAGCCATAGATGGCTAGCATGGATGTAGCTCTTGGAGCAAGGATTCTCAAGGTGAGATAAAGGAAGAAACATAGACAAGAAGTTTGTGTGATAAGGATGGTCTTTGACTAAAAGGAATTAGTAGGTAACGGATCAGGCTTAGGATGAGCCCAGTAGTAGGATGCTATAAAGGACGTGAAAAAATGATTAGGATGATCACCAACTAAAATTAGCAAGGAAAGCTTTAATAACAGATGGATTATTGTGTTTGTTAGTATTGGCTACACACCTTTTTTCCATTAATTGGCCACCTTTTCTGAGCGACAGATTATTCTGTCGCTTTTTTTATATCTCTGTCGAAATAAGCTCCACTATTTAACCTAATTCTGGTATGTTTCGCATCCCAATATGAGGATGACTTTATGCTGCCGTGTCCTTTGTGTGAAGATGTAAACTCTAAGCATTACTATAAAGACAAAAAGCGAGATTACTTTCAATGTAATCGCTGTAAGCTTGTTTTTGTACCAATAGATCAGCGTTTGGATAGTGATGCTGAAAAATTGATATATGATTTGCATGAGAATATTCCTTCTGATGAAGGGTATAGACGGTTTCTTTCTCGGTTTTCAGTGCCTTTGATTGAACGATTAAGTCCTAAATCTAATGGGTTGGATTTTGGCTGTGGTCCCGGACCGGCTTTATCTATGATTTTACAAGAATCAGGGTACAATATGAGCCTATACGATATCTATTATTATCCTGATAGAGAAGCTCTCAAAAAAACCTATGATTTTTTAACGGCTACTGAAGTGATAGAGCACCTCTATTATCCAAATATTGTGTGGCAGGATTGGTTAAATTTAGTTAAACCAAGTGGCTGGATTGGCATTATGACCAAGCTAGTTGTAGACGTAGAAGCGTTTTCGAAATGGCATTATAAAAACGACCTTACCCATGTCTGTTTTTATAGTCGATCAACTTTTCAGTACTTGGCCGAACGGGATAAGCTCCAACTTGAATTTGTTGGGAATGATGTAATTTTACTGAGGAAACTCCAGTAATGAGTAGAAATAAAAAATCAAGAAAACCTGGTTCTTCTGGTGAAGTCGATGTCATCGTAACGAGAAATCGTAGTGAAGCAGATGTAGAAGGTCGTTTACGTAAGCGATTGAAAAAGCGCAAGGGTTTAAAAACTGGCAACCGTAATGCTGAATCTTCAGAAACAAAACAAAGAACGGCAGCCCAGAAGAAAGACCCACGTTTAGGTAGCAAGAAAAAAATACCGTTAATTGTGGAAGCAAAGAAAAAACCAACTAAACAAGAACGCCGCATATCAGCTGAAAATGAGCTTGAAATGCTTGAAAATGATGCTCAATTGAATGTGTTGTTGGATCGTATTGAAGCTGGTGAGAAGCTAGGTGCAGGTTTACAAAGTTATGTGGATGAAAAATTAGATCGTATTGAAATATTGATGAATCAACTCGGTTTAATGGCACCAGAAGAGTCTTTAGAACAACAACCGGATCAAGAAGATACTGTTGCTGAGCCTGTAGTACGTAAAGTTAAAAAAGCGCCGAGTAGTGATGAAGAACTGCTATCTCAGTTTGAAGATTTGAATTTAGATGACTTTAAAGGATAAAAGAATATGGGCGTAACAATAATGATTATTATTGGTGGGCTAATTATTCTTGGATTAATCTCCTATGCGGCTTACTTGTGGTTACAAGTAAGCAAGCAAAAACAACAGCAAAGTGACGCAAAAAATAGGGCTATTTCGAAAAGAAATACTAATATTTTTGATAGCGTGAACACACTTTGTTTAGCGGGTATTCAAGGCCAATGTGATTTATCAGAAATTAGTATCCGAGTGTACTGCATTTTAGATTATGTGCAGGGAGAACAAAGAATAGACGTGTCAAAAGAGTATCCGGCTCTATTTGAGCTTTATGATCTTGTCAAAGATATGGCTCGTGGTGATGCGAGACAAAAATTAGCGAAACAAGATCGCATGCGACAAACACTTGAGCGTCAAAAAGCCGAAGCGCGCTTGAATGACGAAGTAGTAAAAAACTTGCAAAAACTGCAAGAACAAATAAAGCCTTTAAGTGTATCATCGACGGACAGTGGTACTGCTAATAGTTAGACGTTATCTACTATTCTTTTTGCTAACTAAAAAGAGTGAGTGATCCTGTTATCAGTTCTGAACATTTTTTCTGCTAATTAACCACGACTTAGCATTGTCTCTTATGTTGGTGTGGCAGAATACATGAACTCTTATGTGTAAAAACAAAAATAATGGAATGCAATATTATGTCTAGCGAACAAATAGTTTGGGATCAAGCCGTATTAGATAAGTATAACTATTCAGGGCCTAGATATACGTCATATCCAACTGCTTTAGAATTCCATGAAGCTTTTACTATTGCTGAGTTAGACATGGCTTGTCGACAGTATCCAGAGCGTCCGTTATCCCTTTATATTCATATCCCTTTTTGTCATAAGCTTTGTTATTACTGTGGTTGTAATAAAGTGATTACTCGCCACTTGCATAAAGCAGATGAATACCTAGATGCTATTGAACATGAAATTCGTCAACGTGCTTTTTTATTGAACGAACGCCGAGTTACTCAACTTCATTTCGGTGGTGGTACGCCTACGTTTTTAAGTAAAGAGCAAATGAGCCGTTTAATGGCGATTGTACGTAGTGAATTTAAGTTCGTGCAGGATGCCGAAATAAGTATCGAAGTCGATCCGCGTGAAATTGAATTAGATATGCTAGATCATTTACGTGGTGAAGGATTTAACCGTTTAAGTATTGGTGTTCAAGACTTCGATAAAGACGTACAGAAAGTCGTTAATCGTGAGCAAGATGAAGCCTTCATTTTTGCTATGGTTGAACGAGCAAAAAAACTAGGCTTTCGATCTACAAACTTAGACTTAATTTACGGTTTACCTCTGCAAACAAAAGAATCCTTTGCATCAACGTTAGCTCAAGTTTTGAAAATGAAGCCTGGTAGGTTGTCAGTATTTAATTATGCGCATATGCCTAATCTATTTGCGGCTCAGCGTAAGATAAAAGATGAATTATTACCCGCTGCAGAAGTAAAAATGAGCATTTTGCAAGACACTATTGCTACTCTGACAGGAGCCGGTTATCAATTTATTGGTATGGACCATTTTGCGCTTCCTGAAGATGAGCTGGCAACTGCCCAACGAGAAGGTGTTCTTCATCGCAATTTCCAAGGTTATACAACACAAGGCGAATGCGACTTAGTTGGTTTTGGAGTATCCGCTATCTCGATGATTGGTGATACTTATGCTCAAAACCAAAAAGAACTTAAAAAATATTATGCTCAAGTTGATGAAATGCGTCACGCTTTATGGAAAGGGGTCTCGTTAGACAACGACGATTTAATTCGACGTGAAGTGATTAAAGCGCTTATTTGTAATTTCAAATTAGATAAGCAGCAAATTGAGACAATGTTTAACCTTGAATTTAACCATTACTTTGCCGAGGATTTGACGCTACTGCAAACCTTTGTTGACGATGAATTGGTCTCGGTGTCTGACAATGAAATAAAAGTAACGGCAAGAGGTAGACTGCTGATCCGTAATATTTGTATGTGTTTTGATAAGTACCTACGCGATAGAGCAAGACAACAACAATTTTCCCGAGTGATATAAACCCGTTTAAACAAGGATACATAGAGCGACGAGCAAACGTCTTAGGCACATTTGTTTATTAGGCACATTAGTTTATTAGGTATACTGATTTATTAGGCACATTAGTTTTCTTTTGGAAAAAGTAATAAACTAATGTGCACATACAGTAAATACGATTAGCTAATATCAAGCTCTTTAAGCTTGCGAGTTAAGGTATTTCTTCCCCAACCTAGTACTTTAGCCGCTTCTTGCTTATGGCCATTAGTATGCTGTAGAGCGGCTTTTAATAAGATACGTTCAAACTCTGGCAATGCATACGACAGTAATTCCGTTTCTCCTGAATTTAAAGCATTTTGCGCCCATGTTTCTAATTGGGCCTGCCAACTACCGCTTCCTGATGTACTGGTAATGGTTTTCTCTTCAAGAAGCTCAGTGGGGAGATCTGAAGGCAGCACTTCACTTCCACTTGCCATTACCGTCAGCCAGCGACAAATATTTTCTAATTGGCGGACATTACCCGGCCAAGCAAGGCGCTTTAATGCTTCTACAGTACTGGAATGAAGCGATTTTATTTCTACACCTAGTTCTTCTGCGGCGCGAACTAAAAAGTGTAGAGTCAGTTTTTCTATATCTTGCTTTCGGTCTCTTAACGCTGGAATTTGAACACGAATGACATTTAATCGATGAAACAGATCTTCACGAAAGCCACCTTCATGTACTAATTGCTCTAAATTTTGGTGAGTAGCAGCAACGATGCGCACATCAACTTTGATAGCTTGATGCCCACCGACTCGATAAAATTGACCATCAGCTAAAACTCGTAACAAACGTGTCTGTATATCGAGTGGCATATCGCCGATTTCATCTAAAAATAATGTACCGCCATTCGCTTGTTCAAATCGACCTTGACGAACATTATTCGCACCAGTAAATGCCCCTTTTTCGTGGCCAAATAATTCCGATTCAATCAAATCTTTAGGTATAGCCGCCATATTTAGCGCAATAAAGGGTCTTTGTGCTCTAGGGCTATGGCGATGTAATGCATGGGCAACTAACTCTTTACCTGTTCCTGATTCGCCATTTATGAGAACAGAGATGGAAGAGCGAGACAACCTACCAATAGCTCTAAATACTTCTTGCATTGCCGGAGCTTCACCTATTATTTCTGGTGTTTCACTAGCAAAAGCATCGTCAGGAGCCGCTTCTTTTTTCTGTTCGTGACTATGAACAATAGCTCGCTCAACAAGAGTAAGTGTTTCATCAATATCGAAAGGTTTTGGCAAGTATTCAAATGCGCCTTTTTGATAAGCATTAACGGCCGCATCTAAGTCAGAGTGAGCCGTCATTATAATAACTGGCAAATCAGGATAACGAGAATGAACTTGATTAAGGAGATCGAGCCCATCCATGCCAGGCATGCGAATATCTGAAACTAATACATCGGGTGCTTCTCTTTCCAGAGCCATTAATACACTTTCTGCATCTGCAAATGTTTCACATTTGATGTTTGCTGAAGAGAGCGTTTTTTCCATTACCCAACGAATGGAACTATCGTCGTCAACAACCCACACATATCCTTTACTCATATCTAGACTTCCTTTGCCGTAACTTACCTTTCGCCTTAAATAGGTAGGTAAATTGTAAATGTTGTACGACCAGGCCAACTTTCAACATCAATTTTTCCGTTGTGTTGGTCGATCAAATTCTGTGAAATAGATAACCCTAACCCTGTACCACCATCTCTTCCGCTTACCATCGGATAAAACAACGTATCTTGTAGTTTCGCAGGAATACCAGGCCCATTATCGATAACTTCAATTCTGGCAGCCAATTTATGGCGATGCCCATGGATATTGGCCTGATGTAAGGTTCTAGTTTTTAATATTATTTTTGCATCATCTTGATTCTTCATCATTTGTGCTGCATTGCTGACAATATTCAATAATGCTTGCTCTACTTGGTCTTTATCCATTAAGAGGTCAGGTAAGCTGGGGTCATAATCTCGCTCAATAATGATATTGGACTCACTTTCTAACTCCACCAACTGTCGTACTTTTTCTAGTACAACATGAAGATTTTCTTGCTCTTTTTTCCCCGGTTTTTGTGGTCCGAGTAAGCGGTCAACAAGTGCTCTCAAGCGATCGGCTTGCTCTATAATAATTTGGGTGTATTCCGTTAATGACGGATCTGGAAGCATTTTGCCCAATAATTGTGCTGCGCCTCTTAATCCACCGAGTGGATTTTTTATTTCGTGAGCAAGTCCTCGAACAAGAAGTTTCGCTGCTTGTTGTTGTGCATGTTGATTTAACTCTTGGCTTAGACGACGCTGTTGCCCAATCTTTCGCATCTCTATAAGTAGCATGAGCTGTTTGTTCCAAGATAAAGGGCTGGCGGTGACTTCTAGTATTAATGGCTTACCTTCAACGATAAAAGTGACATCACTATCCGTCATACTTTGACCACTTTGCAAAGGCTGAGTGAGCAACGCAATATCCATTGATGCGTGTTGGATCAGTTGTGACAAAGGCTTATTAATAATTCGCTTCGTGCTTTGTGAAAATAGTTGTTCCGTTGCCGGATTTGCGTAGCGTATAACTAGATTCTCATCTAGCATTAGCGTTGCGGTAACAATATTATCCAGTATGGCTGTTGAAAGCTCAGTGGTCACAATTTTTATCCTTACTTTGCTCTATATTTGAATGTTGCACTGTATTGGTGCGACATTGATTTCAGTATGAACCATGAAATGCAAGATACCAAGGCTAGTGAAGTAAAAAAGCCTAAAAAATGGTCAGTATATCCATAACTTTGTCGATATTTTGTGGTTCAAAATGTAGATGCACCGTTATGGTTTAAATAATGCAATTATCTTGCCGCTTTGTAGGGCGAGAGAAAACGATAAACGTGCGTTTAACAAAGAGTGCTGTTGTTGTTAGATATTGAGGCGGTGAATGATGTTAATAGCAGAAATAAAAAAACTCGCCATAAGGCGAGTTTTTACAATTACAATTTTACTATTTTTGTATGAAAAGTGTTCTTATACAGAGTAGTAAAGTTCAAACTCAAGTGGGTGAGTTGCCATGTTTACTTTAACAACATCTTCAGATTTAAGAGCGATATAAGAATCGATAAAGTCATCTGAGAACACACCGCCAGCGGTTAAGAATTCACGGTCAGCATCCAGCGCTTCAAGTGCTTGCTGTAGTGATTCTGCAACTGTTGGGATTTCTGCTGCTTCTTCTGCTGGAAGATCGTAAAGATCTTTGTCCATTGCTTCACCAGGGTGGATCTTGTTCTTAATTCCGTCAAGACCAGCCATTAGCATTGCAGCAAAAGCTAAGTATGGGTTCGCTGTTGGATCACCAAAACGTAGTTCGATACGACGAGCTTTCGGGCTTGGTACTACTGGAATACGGATAGAAGCAGAACGGTTACGTGCTGAGTAAGCAAGCATTACTGGTGCTTCAAAGCCTGGAACTAGACGTTTGTACGAGTTAGTTGATGCGTTTGCAAATGCATTAATTGCACGAGCATGTTTGATGATACCACCAATGTAGTAAATCGCCATTTCTGATAGGCCGCCGTACTTGTCACCAGCGAACAGGTTTACACCATCTTTTGCTAAAGATTGGTGTACGTGCATACCAGAACCGTTATCACCAACTAATGGCTTAGGCATAAAGGTTGCTGTTTTACCGTAAGCGTGAGCAACATTATGAACAACATACTTATAAATTTGAATTTCATCTGCTTTAGTTGTTAGCGTATTAAAGCGAGTTGCTATTTCGTTTTGACCAGCAGTTGCTACTTCATGGTGATGTGCTTCAACAACTAGACCCATTTCTTCCATGATTAAACACATAGCAGAACGGATGTCTTGAGATGAATCTACAGGTGCTACTGGGAAGTAACCACCTTTAACTCCAGGACGGTGACCTTTGTTACCATCTTCAAAATCAGCGCCTGTATTCCAACATGCTTCTACATCATCGATTTTGTAGAAAGAGCCAGACATATCACTGTTAAATTTCACATCATCGAACAGGAAAAACTCTGGTTCTGGACCAATAAGAACGGTATCAGCAACGCCTGTTGCACGCATGAAGTCTTCAGCACGTTTAGCAATAGAGCGTGGATCGCGATCATAACCTTGCATTGTTGCAGGTTCTAAAATATCACAACGAATATTTAAAGTAGCGTCTTCTGTGAATGGGTCTAAAACAGCACTTGATGCATCAGGCATCATTACCATATCTGACTCGTTAATTCCTTTCCAACCAGCTACAGAAGAACCATCAAACATTTTGCCATCTTCAAAGAAGTCAGCATCTACTTGATGAGATGGAATAGAAATGTGTTGCTCTTTACCTTTAGTATCGGTAAATCGCAGGTCTACAAACTTAACTTCGTTTTCTTGGATCAGTGATAGAACATTTTCTACTGACATCTTGGATAACCTCCAGTGTTATTAATTTGCTACAGTCTCGCGCCTAAAATGGTGTTGATTAATTTCTTAGTCTAGATTGAATTAATCAACAATAAATCTAAAGCTAAAACCGTGCCATATAATTTAATCCTTTAATTTCAAAGGCTTAATCGAAAAAGTGTTTTTTTGGTGCAGCTTTCGCACCATTATGATCCTGTCATTGCTCTATTTTGGTGCGAACGAGGGTTTTATAAATGCAGAATCGAACAAACACTATTCAGCACTCACGACAGAGAAAAGTCAAACGGATTTTAAAGCGCTAGGGTTTAATCAATCATTTGTTCATTTATGAGAGTATAGAGATTGTAAAAATAAGCGTTTGTTGGTTGATTCCTCAACAAAAAGTAAAACAATTGTCGATAAAGATCACATTCTTTAGTTTTTTGATTAAAAATCTGGTACATTAGCGCCGATTTTTAAAACTGTTTATTTTTAGAACGGTTTTTTACTACCTTATACCAGCTAACAGCAAAGCGGCGTAATTTCGCGGCTTCATATTATTGAGTGAATCAAAATTCATGACTACTCCACAGATTAATAAATTAAGAAATATCGCGATCATCGCGCACGTTGACCACGGTAAAACCACTCTTGTAGATAAACTGCTTCAGCAGTCAGGTACTTTAGAATCTCGTGGAGAAGCAGAAGAACGCGTTATGGACTCGAATGATATCGAGAAAGAACGTGGCATTACTATTCTTGCAAAAAATACAGCAATTAACTGGAATGACTTCCGAATTAATATCGTAGATACTCCAGGACACGCCGATTTCGGTGGTGAAGTTGAACGTATTATGTCTATGGTTGATTCAGTGTTATTGATTGTTGATGCTGTAGATGGACCAATGCCACAAACGCGTTTTGTTACTCAAAAAGCGTTTGGTCATGGTTTAAAGCCTATTGTTGTTATTAATAAAGTTGACCGTCCGGGCGCTCGTCCAGATTGGGTTATGGATCAAGTGTTTGATTTATTCGATAACTTAGGTGCAACGGATGAACAGTTAGATTTCCAAGTTGTTTACGCCTCTGCTTTAAATGGTTGGGCGTCAGCAGAAGAAGGTGTTGAAGGCGAAGATATGGAACCTTTGTTCCAGTCTATTGTTGATAACGTGGAAGCGCCAAAAGTAGACCTTGATGGTGCACTTCAAATGCAAATATCTCAGCTTGATTATAGCTCATATGTTGGTGTTATCGGTGTTGCACGAGTAACACGTGGTAAAGTTGTACCGAATCAACAAGTAACTATTGTGAGTGCTGATGGCAAAAAACGTAACGGCAAAGTTGGTACTGTGCTTGGTTACTTAGGTCTTGAGCGTCACGAAGTTGAACAAGCTAACGCTGGTGATATCATCGCTATTACAGGTTTGGGTGAATTGAAAATTTCAGACACCATCTGTGATCAAAATGCAGTTGAAGCAATGACGCCATTGTCGGTAGACGAACCAACAGTAACCATGACTTTCCAAGTGAATACCTCACCATTTGCAGGTAAAGAAGGTAAATTCGTTACCTCTCGAAATATCCTTGAGCGTCTAGAAAAAGAATTGGTCCACAATGTAGCATTGCGTGTAGAACAAACTAACGATCCTGATAAATTCCGTGTTTCAGGTCGTGGTGAGCTTCATCTTTCTATTCTTATTGAAAATATGCGTCGTGAAGGTTTCGAGCTTGCGGTATCGCGCCCAGAAGTGATTCTTAAAGAAGAAGATGGAAAATTATTAGAACCTTATGAAACCGTAACGATTGATGTTGTAGAAGCGCATCAAGGTAGCGTGATGGAAAATATCGGTATCCGTAAAGGTGAATTAACCGACATGTCTCCAGATGGTAAAGGCCGAGTTCGTATGGATTTCATGATGCCTTCTCGTGGTCTTATTGGTTTCCAAACAGAATTTATGACGATGACGTCTGGTTCTGGTCTGCTTTATCATACATTTGATCATTATGGTCCACACAAAGGTGGCGTTATTGGTCAACGTAGTAATGGTGTTCTTATTTCAAACGCTACAGGTAAGGCTCTGACGTATGCATTGTTTAACCTTCAAGAGCGTGGACGTTTATTCACTGAGCATGCTGATGAAGTGTATGAAGGTCAGATTATCGGTATTCATAACCGCTCGAATGACTTAACAGTAAACTGCCTTAAAGGTAAACAACTGACTAACGTTCGTGCGTCTGGTACTGATGAAGCACAAGTACTGTCGCCACCGATTAAGTACACATTAGAACAAGCATTAGAGTTTATTGATGAAGATGAGTTGGTTGAAGTGACGCCAGAAAGCATTCGTATTCGTAAGAAACTTCTTACTGAAAACGAACGTAAGCGCGCAGGCCGCCCAGCTAAAGCATAATTTGCTTTAAATCGGTAACTGAATAAAAATACCCCTTCATGAGTGATTCATGAAGGGGTATTGTTTTTTGGTTCGCAAAGCGTAGGAACAAAGATGAAATCAGTGGTAATAACCGGAGGACCCGGTGCAGGAAAGACTAGTATTATTGAATTACTGTCCAAACACGGTTATTGCACCTTTGAAGAAAGCTCACGTCATTTGATTGAGCAACAGTCACAACTGAGTGATGGTGTTTTACCTTGGACTAACTTAGAACAATTTGCTCAACTTTGTTTAGATATGATGCTACAACAGAAAAAATCATCGCAAGCGAAGTTGGATATTTGTTTTTTTGATCGGGCGATCCCTGATATTTGTGCTTATTTGCAACTAGGTAACTTAGAGGTTGAAACCTCATTTATAGAAGCGAGTTCGGGTTATTATAACAAAGTCTTTTTTTGTGCTCCTAATGCAGATATTTATAGCCAAGATGAGGTGCGTCCTCACCCTTTTTCAGAAGCGCTCGACATTCATCAACTGTTGCTAGATTGTTATCGTAATTTTGGTTATCAACCAATAGAAGTGCCTTGGGGTACAGTGGAAGAGCGTGTTGATTTTATCTTAAACCATATAAATTGAAGGTTTGTTATGCATAAATTAACGTGTTTTATTAACACGACAATTCATTATTTAAATTATCTCAGACAACGAACAAAAAATGATCGATTGACGGTAAATGCAGGATACATGGCCTATATTACTTTGTTATCTTTAGTGCCTCTTACCACCGTTATTTTATCTGCATTAGCGCAATTTCCTGCTTTTACTGATGTTGGAGTGACAGTTCAACAGTTTGTTATTCATAATTTCGTTCCTGCCGCTGGTGATGCAATTAAAGAAGCGTTAGAGGCATTTGTGGCAAATACAGCGCAAATGACCACCGTTGGTGCCGCTTTTTTGTTTGTAACCGCTATTTTATTGATTTCTAGTATTGATAATAACTTAAACTACATCTGGCGAGTTAAGCAGAAGCGTCGTTTAATATATTCATTATCGATTTATTGGATGGTATTAACTTTAGGTCCTCTTTTGGTTGGAGCAAGTATAGCGGTAAGTTCTCATGTCGCTTCTCTTAAGTTTTTAAGTAATGATACGGTTAATTTTTTATACGGTGTCCTGCCGTTAGTTTTTTCCTATCTGGCATTTTTTGGGTTATATTTATTAGTTCCGAATATTCAAGTTAGAGTACCTCACGCCTTATTTGGTGCGCTGATCAGTACTATCTTGTTTGAAGTAAGTAAAAATACATTTGCTTATTACATCTCAGCTTTCCCGACCTATCATGTTATTTACGGTGCACTAGCGGCTGTACCTATTTTATTTGTCTGGATTTACCTATGTTGGTTAATTGTATTAATTGGTGCTGAATTGACCGCGAGTTTGGGCGAACGTGATAAATGGAATCGTTCTATACAAATAGAGCTACCAATGCTAATTGAACGTATAATTAGGAGAAAAACCAGTGATAGCTCTGATACAAAGAGTGAGTGAAGCCTCTGTTAAAGTGGATGGACAAATTGTCGGGCAAATTGATAAAGGGCTGCTTGTCCTTTTAGGGATAGAAAAAGGCGATGATGAAGCTAAAGCTAAGCGTTTAATGGAAAGAGTTACTCAATACCGAGTTTTTTCTGATAAGAATGACAAAATGAACCTTAACGTGAAACAAGTAGAGGGGAGTCTTTTAGTTGTTTCACAGTTTACCCTGCCTGCTGATACCAAAAAAGGAACAAGAGCGGGTTTTTCACGCGGCGCGAATCCAATAGAGGCTGAGAAATTGTATCATTACTTTTCTGAGTGTTGTGCTGAAGTGTTGCCAACAGAAACCGGCCGTTTCTCTGCAGATATGAAAGTATCATTAGTGAATGATGGACCAGTTACATTTTGGCTACAGGTATAACTAAGATGTTATTTTATTGCTTGCTGTCTTGCCATTTTTTGCCTGAATACTTACTAATTAAAAAGGATTTTAATGTTTAAGTTAATCACTCCCAAAACGGATAATCAGATTGCTAAATACTATCACTTTCGTTGGCAGATGTTACGAGAGCCACTTCGTTTGCCGGTAGGATCTGAGCGTGATGAATTTGATGAAATGAGTCACCATCGAATGATAGTTGATGGGCGTGGTCGTCCAATGGCGATTGGTCGTCTGTATATTACGCCTGATCATGAAGGTCAAATTCGCTTTATGGCAGTAAAACCGAATCGTCGCAATAAAGGTGTGGGTTCGTTAATACTGGTTGCGTTGGAGTCTTTCGCTCGTCAAGAGGGCGTAAAGCGGCTAGTTTGTAATGCCAAACAAGAGGCCGTGGCGTTCTATGTTAAAAATGGCTTTGAAAGCCAAGGAGAACTAAGTGGTCAATATGGTGCTAATCGACATCAACAATTAGTGAAGCAATTGGATCCAATGGAGAATATTCTGCGCAGGCCAGAATGGTGTGCAGAACTTCAAGAGCGTTGGGAACAACAAATTCCAATCAGTGACAAAATGGGTATCAAGATTACTCAATATACTGGTTATCAATTTGAATGCAGTGCGCAACTCAACCCAAATTTAAATCCAAGGAATTCTATGTTTGCGGGTTCTGCTTTTACATTAGCAACGTTAACTGGTTGGGGTATGACATGGTTACTCATGAAGGAACGAGGGTTACAAGCGGACATTGTTCTAGCTGAGAGCAAGGTTCGTTACAGGCATCCAGTTGAGCAAACACCAATAGCGACAACATCTTTAGATGGTATTAGTGGTGACTTAGATCGTTTGGAAACGGGCAGAAAAGTACGAATTGTTATCAATGTTACCATTTTTAGTGGCGATACTGCAGCTGTTGAATTTACTGGGACTTATATGCTGCTCCCTAAACCGAGTTAATATGCAGTGTTCTCAATTAGAGAGGTATTCATAGTATTAATTTGGTTAGTATAACGCATAGCATTTATTTTGTTTTTTGCTTATCAATACAGACAGACTGTTCTTGATCATCATGGTTAATAAAATGATGACTAATAAGATCATAATTTAGAACTGAGCATGGGGTTTTAAGCTCCAGTTGTACCGTATTATGGTTTTGTTCAACTAAATCTATATCGACTGTAAATTGCCCCGAAATCTCCTCACCGGAAAGAATAACGGGCTCCAGTTTGATTCTTCCTCTATCTGCCTTAATGGATATATCTGGACTTTCAAAAGAGTGTGAATAGGCTTCACTTTGTTGTTGCTCAAATAAGCGTGATTCTCTTAATGAACCAACTAACTGCCCACTCAAACTATGCCTTAGCATTAACTCATCCCCTCCAAGGCCGCTTAGACCTAATTGAAATTCAGCTAGTCCTTGTATGTCAATTGGTAGAGCTATCCATTGTGTGATTATGTCAATAGGTAAGCCATCGGCAAATACTTCCATTCTCCATGGCTGACTTGGTTGGGTTAAATTGTAACTTGCAGTGGCATCAATAAGCCCATGTTCTAATGGAATGATTGCTTCATCAAGCACCCAAATACCATTATTACTCTGCATCGTAATAAGTGGGTGACTAGTTAATAGTTGTTGAAAACTGGCGTTGTTGGCTGAGAGTCTGATATCTCCTTGCCAAAGTGAGGTTTTATTATCTTTGACTAAGATGAGATTATTGCCGTCAATGGAAAGGCCAGAAAACTGCCAATTGGGTTTCTGAGCCAATTGTATAAATTGAGTGCGGCTTACTTTTAGGTGGTCAATTGCAAGGTTATTTAAAGACGATAAGTATTGCCGTATGACAGACAGGTTTTCAGGCGACTCATAAATCCACTTCATGCCGTCAATTTGTAAATCTTTAAAATAGGCACTGTTAGGGGTTAATTCACCTGCTGCTTGCACAATACCTTGTTCAAACTCTACGCTGAGCGAATTAATAGAAATCAGGTCTTTATCAAAATAGCTCTCAAATATTGGATCCAGAAATAAGTGATTGAACAAATAGATACTTTCCGCACCGAAGGAGACATAAGCATCCTCTTGCTGCCAAACTTCTTCTATTTTCCATCTACTGTTGTGCTTTGAAATACTTTCTGTTGGTGCGCTGACTTCTTTTGTCGCTATGTTTTCTAATTTTGGATAGTTATTGGTTTCGTGTAGAGTAATGTTTTCAAGAGAAAGGTCGCCATTAGTCACGTTAAACATGTCTGTTTCTATTGAGCTATTTAATATGTCTAAGCTGTTAATATGGTATAGGTTATTTAAAAAAATGGACCAATCTACAGTTTTGATATTATCCCATTGCTTATTAGTCAACCTTAGTTTATCGACAGTCGCATTAACCAACGACCATCCTTGTTTATATTGCTCGGCTTGAGTTGAGATGTCACTCCCTCTCCAAACTAATGAAGCGCCATATATAGTACTATTGTCAGCCTGATAGTTGGCATTAATGAGAACATCATCAAATGCTTCGTTTTGCCAGTAGATCTGGTCTGCAGAGAATTGTATTTGTCCGTATGGAATACTTTGAGTCTTATCTTGAAAATCAGGGTTAGTAATTTGAATATCTGTATCTCTAGAAATTAAATTTCCATCTGAGTAATCAAGATTTGTAATTGCTATTTGATGAAAGCTGAGTGATTTGAGATCAGCCATTGTGGGTAAACCATGTTGTAAGCGAACTCCGTTTACTTTAATACTATCGAATACCAAGGCTTGTTGTGCGATTGAATTAGAATGAATCCAAATATCTACTTGTTCTATATTAATAGGTTCTTCTTGCAGATCGACTAGCTCCACCCCTTGCAAAGATAAATGGTTGGGCCATTCGAAATCCGCTTGGTAAACCGATGCCGATACACTTGAATACTGTTTAAGCAAATGATTGATAAGTTTTGTTGTATAAGGTCCTTGTAGCGCAAAATACAGAGCAATGAGAGCACAAAGTAGAATCAACATTAGTGTGGTTATGAAGATGACCAGTGCTTTCTTTATCATTTGAACGCTATCCCATTTGCTTGTTTTTTACAGATTGACTCAATTAGTTAACAGATTCAACAAAAAAAGCCCTTCGATAGAAGGGCTTAACCATTTAATGTGTATTAGAGTCTAACTTAGTCCAATTGAGGGCCTGCGCTTACCAATGCAGCACCTTCGGCATTATCAGTGTATTTGGCGAAGTTCTTGATAAAGCGTTGAGCTAAATCTTCAGCTTTACTTTCCCACTGTAGAGGATCAGTATAAGTGTCTCTAGGGTCCAAAATAGCAGGATCTACGCCCGGTAATGCTGTTGGTACTTCTAAATTAAACACCGGTATTTGAGTTGTTTCTGCGTTCTCAATAGAGCCGTCTAAAATTGCATCAATAATACCTCGAGTATCTTGGATCGAGATGCGCTTACCGGTACCATTCCAGCCGGTATTAACTAAATAAGCTTCTGCACCTGACGCTTCCATACGCTTAACTAATACTTCTGCATATTTTGTTGGGTGTAGCGTTAGGAACGCAGCACCAAAACAAGCAGAGAAAGTTGGTGTTGGTTCAGTAATTCCACGTTCAGTACCTGCAAGTTTAGCGGTAAAACCAGACAAGAAGTGGTACTTAGTTTGTTCTGCTGTTAATTTAGAAACAGGAGGAAGTACGCCAAATGCATCGGCAGTTAAGAAAATAACTTTGCTCGCATGGCCTGCTTTAGACACAGGTTTAACAATATTATCAATATGGTATATAGGGTAGGAAACACGAGTATTCTCAGTTTTCGAACCGTCATCAAAGTCGATTGAACCATCATGACGAACCGTTACATTTTCTAGTAATGCATCTCTACGGATCGCGTTGTAGATATCAGGCTCTGCTTCTTTTGAAAGTTTAATGGTTTTTGCGTAACAACCTCCCTCGAAATTAAATACTCCGTCATCATCCCAACCGTGTTCATCATCACCAATTAGTGCACGTTTTGGATCGGTAGATAAGGTAGTTTTACCAGTACCTGATAAACCAAAGAATATCGCGGTATCACCATCTTGACCCACGTTAGCAGAACAGTGCATAGCGGCAATGCCTCTTAACGGTAGGAAGTAGTTCATCATGGCGAACATACCTTTTTTCATTTCACCGCCATACCAAGTACCACCGATGAGCTGCATTTTCTCTGTTAAATTAAATACGGTGTAGTTTTCTGAATTAAGACCTTGTTTCTCCCAATCTGGATTGGTTGTTTTCGCTCCGTTCATAACCACAAAATCAGGTTCAAATGTCGCTAACTCTTCTTCTGTTGGACGGATAAACATATTCTTAACAAAGTGACACTGCCAAGCAACTTCTGTGACAAAACGAATAGCTAGACGCGTATCTTCATTGGTACCACAATAGCAATCGAGAACAAAAAGGCGCTTACCTGATAACTGTTTGGTGGTTAACTGTTTCAGTTCGTTCCAAACCTCTTGAGTGATTGGTTTGTTATCGTTTTTCACTTGATCAGAAGTCCACCACATGTTTTCTCTGGTAGTGTCATCTAATACGATAAATTTGTCTTTTGGTGAACGTCCTGTAAATATTCCAGTATCAACGGCAACGGCGCCTAACTCAGTTACGACGCCTTTTTCATAACCTTCTAAATTTGGACGAGTTTCTTCTTCAAACAACAGGTCGTAACTAGGGTTACGAATAACTTCCTGCACGTCATTTAATCCATATTGAGTTAGGTCTAGTGTTGCAGCCTTGGTATGTTCCATAACGGTCATAGGTGCTCCTTAATTAAGATTTTTGTAGGGTAATCGTTAAAATTTATTTTTAATCTGTTCACCATGCTAGCAACGAGAAAGGGATAAAACAGGGAGATAAGTCATAAATTGTTCATGATTTATACAAGCTTTTGAATCATCGGTCACATTTTAGAGTGGTTGTTTCTGGAGCATTTTTACGTTTTGAGCTAGATCAATTTTTTATCTAGTATTAAAAGTGAATTCTTGGGCTAAATAGAACAAAACGAGTGAGATAGAGAGGTTTTAGGCACAAAAAAAGCCGGTTTATACCGGCTTGATGTTTATATTTAGAATATTTACATACTTGCAAATATTAATGAATGGTCGGGCTATCTTGATCGGCTTGAGAATAAAGCTCTGCTACTTGTTGTTCGTTGAACGAATAATTCGTGCCGCAGTAATCACAATGTAAAGTAATTGTACCTTCAGTAGTTAACGTTTGGTAAATTTCTTCTTTAGCAATTGTTACAATTGCACTGGCGCTTTTTTCTCTAGAGCAACCACAATGAAATTCAACTGGCTGTGGTTCAAACAGATTAACCGTTTCCTGATTATATAAACGATAGAGTAGTTCATTGGCCTGTAACGAAAATAATTCTTCGTTTTTTACAGTATCAGTTAGTTGTTCTAAATGTTCAAAATCTTCTTCTGAGCCTGTTCCATCAGGCATTACCTGTAATAACATACCGGCAGCGTGTGGTTGGCCATCTTTTTCACCCAGACGGAACCATAAACGAGTTTTTAGTTGCTCAGAGCGAATAAAGTAATTTTCTAGAACTGTGGCAAGGTCGTCGCCTTCCAGACCAACAATACCTTGGTATCGTTCTCCTTGGTGTGGAGAAATAGTAATAACGAGGTGGCCTTTGCCAATCAATTGATGGAGAGTCGCATCGGTAGGAATATTGCCTTCCCAACGAGATACTCCACGGACTTTTTGTTCATGATCGCCATTAATTACTGCTAATGACACCGGACCATCACCTTGTAATTGTAGCGTAATCGATCCTTCAAATTTAAGTGTTGCTGTTAGCAGTGTTGTGGCCACTAAAAGCTCGCCCAATAAATGTTGAATAGGTGCAGGGTATTCTTTACTGGAAATGATCTCTTGATAAGCTTTATCAAGCTGTACAAGTTCACCTCGAACAGATAGATCGTTGAATAGATAACGGTTTAACACGTCATGTGCCATGTCAGAATACTCCGGCTATTGATTTTTGAATTTAATAATATCTCGACGCTGCTTTTTATCAGGCCTACGTTCAGGGCTGGGATTATAGAGCGTATTGAGTTTGCGTTTTTGGGCATTTTGTTCGCTTTTTGCGATGCTTTCTGCTGTTTCTGTGTATAAAAGCTGAGCTTCTGGTGCCCCTCTTCTTTGGCCAGAAATTTTTTCTATAACAACGGTTTTCTCATCATGTCCTTGCCGCAAGGTTATTGTTGCACCGACATCAACTATTTTACTGGGTTTAGAGCGTTGACCATTATAATGAACTTTGCCACCGTCAACCATATTCCGGGCAATAGAACGCGTTTTATAAAAACGAGCAGCCCATAGCCACTTGTCGAGTCTGACGGCTTCTTTATCGTTTACTGCCTTCTTATCCGCTGCCATATTATAGATAACACCATCCTAAAACTATTTGGTGTAGAAGTGGTGGCATAACTCTTAATTTTCAAGAGTGATATTAAAATTGTCGTCATTCTGTTGCCTGCTATTTTATCTCATTATGATATTCTGTGGTATTACGATTTATAACGACTTAATTAGATAAAGGTTAGTCATGTCCTTTCTTGCAAGTAGCGCTCCGATGCTTTCTGGATTCACAGCAACGTTATTAACAACGTTGTCCGAGTCTCAGACAAAAATAAGTTCGTTGATCGCGCTTATCTTTATTGGCCTTTCTGCGTGGATATCAGGTCAAATTTTTTGGTATTTGGATGCCGAAAAAACCACAGTAGACAAGTGGGTTCCTCAGGCGGAGTCAACTCAACTTACCCCGAGTTCGACTCATCGTGATTTATCGAAATTATTAGATGCTGCATTATTTGGTAAGCTCAACGATAACGTTGAAGCTCCCCTAACGGCTCCTGTAATTCAAGATGCACCTAAAACTCGGTTGAACTTAATTTTAGTTGGTGCGGTCTCAAGCTCTACTGCCGATAAAAGTTTAGCGGTTATAGCAAATAAAGGTAGCCAATCAACGTATGGTATTGGTGAAAAAATCGACGGAACACAAGCGAAAGTAAAACAAGTTTTTATTGACCGAGTGATTATTGATAATGCTGGGCGCGATGAAACGCTAATGCTCGATGGTATTGAATTTTCTAAACAAAATAATCAAGTGAATAGAGCATCAAGTCAACCAGTACAAAATACATTACGGCCAGAGTTAGATGAAGAATTGATGGCGTCGATTAGAGCTGAAATAGTTAATGACCCACACAAAATTCTACAATATATACGCCTATCTCAAGTTAAAAAGGATGGTAACTTAATCGGTTATCGAGTGAGACCGGGTAAAGAAAAATTACTTTTTGACTCTGTAGGTTTGAAAAATGGCGATATTGCCACTTCGTTAAACGGACAAGATCTCACCGATCCTTCTGCCATGGGTGAAATTTGGCAATCTATGTCGCAATTAACGGAATTAAGTTTGACGGTTGAACGAGACGGTCAACCTTACGATATTTATATAGCATTATGATTCTAGTAGTCAATAACTGCTAATTATGGAGAGATTTCGGTGAAAAAATGGTTAAGCAGAAGTGCACTGTTTCTTGCAGGAAGCCTATTATGTTTTTCGGCATCTGCAGATGAATTTAGTGCTAGCTTTAAAGGGACAGATATTCAAGAATTCATCAACATTGTTGGGCGGAACTTGGAGAAAACCATTATTGTTGATCCATCGGTACGCGGCAAAATTGATGTTCGCAGTTATGATGTTTTGGATGAAGAGCAATATTATCAGTTCTTTCTTAATGTTTTGGAAGTGTATGGCTTTGCTGTTGTACAAATGGACACTGGTGTTCTGAAGATTATTAAAGCTAAAGATGCAAAAACTTCGGCTATTCCTGTTGTTGGAGGCAGTGAGAAAATACTTGGTGATGCGGTAATAACTCGAGTGGTTGCCGTTAAGAATGTTTCTGTTCGAGAATTGTCCCCTTTATTACGTCAACTGAATGATAATGCTGGAGCGGGTAACGTTGTTCATTATGACCCGGCTAATATTATTTTGATTACTGGTCGTGCCGCGGTTGTGAACCGTCTTGCAGAGATAATTGAACGAGTCGATCAAGCCGGTGATAAATCGATAGAAGTTGTTGAGCTAAAAAATGCCTCCGCTTCTGAAATGGTAAGAATTGTAGATGCCCTCAATAAAACCACCGACACTAAAAATACGCCTGCATTTTTACAACCAAAGTTGGTTGCCGATGAACGAACCAATTCGGTGCTTATTTCTGGCGATCCGACAGTACGTAAACGCCTGCGTAAGATTATTGAGCAATTAGATGTTGAAATGGCAACTAAAGGCAATAATCAAGTTGTGTATCTAAAGTATGCACAAGCGGAAGAGATTGTTGATGTATTAAAAAGTGTTTCAGATAACTTTGAAGCGGAGAGCCAATCATCAACCACTGGAAGATCTTCATCGAATAAATCTCAGGTGATGATAGCTGCGCATAAAGACACCAATGCGTTGATATTGACCGCACCACCGGATATTTTGAACCGATTATTGGATGTTATAGCACAATTGGATATACGTCGTGCTCAAGTCCTGATCGAAGCATTAATTGTTGAAATGGCCGAAGGCGATGGAACCAGTTTGGGGGTTCAATGGGGTAACTTGGATACCGGCACTGTGATTCAATACAGCAATACTGGCACCTCAATAGGCGGTGTTATGGTTGGGCTAGAAGAAGCGAAAGATACCACTACTTCTTCCAGTTACTGGGATTCAGATGACAATGAATGGGTGACAACTGAAACGACGGAATCGGGTGATTATTCATCTTTAGCTTCTGCGTTAAGCAGTGTAAACGGTGCCGCATTAAGTTTAGTGATGGGCGATTGGACCGCATTGATCAGTGCTGTCTCAAATGACTCTAATTCAAATATTCTATCGTCGCCGAGCATTACTGTAATGGACAATGGTGAAGCCTCTTTTATCGTCGGTGAAGAAGTGCCTGTATTAACCGGTTCTACCGCTGGTTCAAATAATAGTAATCCATTTCAAACTGTGGAACGAAAAGAGGTAGGCATTAAATTAAAAGTGGTTCCACAAATAAATGAAGGGGACTCAGTTCAACTGCGTATTGAGCAAGAAGTGTCGAATGTTTTAGGAGCCAGCGGTGCTGTTGATGTTCGTTTTGCTAAACGTCAGCTTAATACTTCTGTGATGATTCAAGACGGAGAGATGCTGGTATTAGGTGGATTGATTGATGAGCGAGTAATGGAAAGTGAATCAAAAGTCCCTTTCTTTGGCGATTTACCGCTTATTGGTTATTTATTTAAATCGACCAGCTCCTCAGTGGAAAAGAAAAATTTAATGGTATTTATCAAGCCAACTATTATCCGTGATGGTGTTACCGCAGATGGTATAACGCAAAGAAAATACAACTATATTCGAGCAGAACAACTGTTTAATGCTCAAGAAGGGTTGAAGTTAGTTGATGATGCTGAGATCCCCGTTATTCCTGAATATGGTAATAATCCATCTCGTTATCCTGCAGAAGTTCAGGCCTTTATTGATCAGTTGGAGTTAAATTAATGAAGGGATTGGTGAATACGGTTGAAAGGTTACCTTTTGGTTTTGCCAAACGACACCGTGTGGTGATAGAGAATAATCGCCAATCATCTGAGCAACCGAATCTTTATTATGTCGAGCCATTAGATATTAATACTCTAATGGAAGTTCAGCGAGTTACACTCATGCCATTTAACTTATTACCAACAACTCAAGATGAATTTGAAAGAAAACTGACTGAAATATACCAACGTGGTACATCAGAAGCTCGACAGTTAATGGAAGACATTGGTGCTGATAATGATGACTTTTTCCTATTAGCGGAAGAGCTGCCAAACAATGAAGATTTATTAGAAACAGAAGACGATGCGCCAATCATTAAATTGATCAATGCTATGTTGGGTGAAGCGATTAAAGAAGGTGCATCAGATATTCACATTGAAACATTTGAGCAAAGTTTGTCGATTCGTTTTCGTGTCGACGGAGTGCTGAGAGACGTTCTATCACCGAGCCGTAAACTCTCTCCACTGCTCGTTTCTCGTGTGAAGGTAATGGCAAAACTGGATATTGCGGAGAAAAGAATTCCTCAAGATGGGCGTATTTCACTAAAAATAGGTGGACGAGCCGTTGACGTGCGAGTGTCTACTATGCCCTCTTCTCATGGTGAACGAGTAGTCATGCGTTTGTTGGATAAAAATGCCACTCGCCTTGATTTACACAGCTTGGGAATGACAGCTGAAAACCATGCAAGTTTCAAGAAACTCATCACTAGGCCACACGGTATTATTTTGGTTACTGGGCCAACTGGTTCAGGTAAATCGACCACCTTATATGCCGGAATGCAAGAGCTAAACAGCAGCGAAACCAATATTCTCACCGTTGAAGACCCGATTGAATTTGATATCGATGGTATAGGACAAACTCAAGTTAATCCTAAAGTCGATATGACCTTTGCGCGTGGTTTACGTGCTATTTTGCGCCAAGACCCTGATGTTGTGATGGTTGGGGAAGTACGAGATCTGGAAACGGCACAAATTGCCGTTCAAGCGTCATTAACGGGGCATTTAGTTCTTTCTACCCTGCATACCAATACTGCTATAGGGGCAATCACAAGATTGCGAGATATGGGAATAGAGCCCTTCCTGATTTCATCCTCACTACTTGGTGTACTTGCTCAACGTTTAGTTAGAACCTTATGCCCAAACTGTAAAGTAGCTTATCAAGCGAATCAAGAGCAGAAAAAATTGTTCAATTTAGACGCTGAACAACCTGTTACGCTATACAAAGCTAAGGGGTGTGAAGCCTGTAATTATAAAGGTTATCGAGGACGGACAGGTATTCATGAATTATTGCTAGTTGATGATAATGTTCAAGAACTGATCCATTCTGAAGCCGGAGAACAAGTGATAGAAAAACAGATTCGTTCTTATACGCCAAGTATAAGGGAGGATGGTTTGAAAAAGGTCCGTCAAGGTATTACAACGCTTGAAGAAGTGATGCGAGTGACCAAGGAAGTATAATGGCGGCATTTGAATACAAAGCACTGAATAGTAGAGGAAAAAAAAAGAGTGGTGTTATTGAGGGTGATAATGCGAGACAAGTGCGCCAGCGACTCAAAGAACAAGACCTTGTACCTATTGAAGTCATTGAAACAAAGTTAAAAAATCGCACCAGCAATGTATCTCTGTCTTTCCGCCGCAGTATTAGTACTAATGAACTTGCCCTCTTAACGCGCCAATTATCAACGTTGGTACAGGCAGGTATGCCTTTAGAAGAATGTTTGCAAGCAGTTGCCGAGCAATCAGAAAAACCTCGTATAACTAATATGCTAATGGGAGTTCGTTCAAGAGTAGTTGAGGGCTATACCTTGGCAGACAGTTTAGCCGATTACCCACATGTATTTGATGATCTGTTCTGTTCTATGGTTTCGGCGGGAGAACGCTCTGGTCAATTAGATAATGTACTCGATCGCCTAGCAGATCACGCTGAAAATCGACAACAAATGCGCTCAAAGTTACAGCAAGCCATGATCTATCCCATTGTGTTGACTGTATTCGCAATTGGGGTAATTTCATTTTTGCTTGCCAGTGTTGTCCCTAAAATAGTCGACCAGTTTGTTCAAATGAGACAAGAATTACCTGCGTCCACACAATTGTTATTAGATGCAAGCCACTTTCTGCAAAGCTGGGGATTACAACTTGTTTTGGCTTTTGTGTGTTTGTACGTTGTCAGTAAAATGGCGTTAAAGAAACCGCAAACCCGCTTGAAATGGGATAAAAAGTTACTTAACGCCCCATTGATTGGCAAAATTATTCGAGGCATTAATACGTCTAGATTTGCTCGTACATTATCTATCTGTACCTCTAGCGCTATTCCCTTATTAGATGGAATGAAAGTCGCCACCGATGTGATGACAAACCGTTATATCAAACAACATGTGTTGATCGCGTCAGAAAAAGTACGTGAAGGTGCTAGTTTAAGACTCGCGTTAGACCAGACTAAGCTTTTCCCACCAATGATGCTGCATATGATAGCCAGTGGTGAGCAAAGTGGTGAGTTAGAACAAATGCTGACCAGAGCAGCAGATAATCAAGATCGAGATTTTGAATCTACCGTTAATATTGCATTAGGTTTGTTTACCCCTGCACTTATCGCTGTAATGGCAGGTGTGGTGTTATTTATTGTAATGGCAACGTTAATGCCAATTTTAGAAATGAATAATTTAATTTCAGCGTAATAAAAATTAGTTTGCTAGGAGAGAATTGTGAACAAAAGAAAACAGAATGGCTTTACCTTACTTGAAGTAATGGTTGTTGTTGTGATTTTAGGGATTTTAGCCAGTTTTGTTGTGCCTAATTTACTTGGTAATAAAGAAAAGGCCGATCAGCAAAAAGCCGTATCCGATATCACGGCTTTAGAGCAAGCATTGGATATGTACAAATTGGATAACAGTGTTTACCCAACTACTGACCAAGGGCTAGAAGCGCTAGTGAATAAGCCAAGTGGTTCTCCTGAACCTAGAAACTATCTAGACGGCGGATATATTCGTCGTTTGCCTCAAGATCCCTGGGGATACGATTATCAATATTTAAGTCCTGGTGATAATGGCACGATAGATATTTTCAGTCTTGGATCAGATGGCCAAGAAGGTGGAGAAGACAGCGCGGCTGATATTGGTAACTGGAATCTACAAGATTTTTAGTTATTTCACTCGCTTTACTAATGTGAACGCAGTGAGCTGTGGTCGAAATGAATAAAAAAGCAGGGTTTACGCTTATCGAAATCATGTTAGTCATGGTGTTGCTATCGATAAGTGCAGTCGCGGTTATTATTAATTTACCGGACAGCAAACAAGATATAACGAAACAACAAGCTGAACGTTTTTACTATCGACTACAACTTTTAAATGAATATGCAATTTTAAATGGCAGAGATCTAGGTATAAGAGTAGAAGAAAATAAAGCTAGCTACTCTTATTTACAGCTAGAAGAGGCCGGTTGGCAAGTACTAGAAAACAAAACTTATGCACAAACAGTAATGCCTGATGGCATTTCTCTGTCGTTAAAAATAGGCAGTGATGCTTGGACGAATAATGAAAGTTTGTTTAAGCAACAAAGCTTATTTGAAGAGATGTTCTCTGAAGAAGAAGAGAAGCAAAAGATCGCATCGCCACAACTATTTGTACTTTCAAGTGGAGAGGTCACCCCATTTCAACTTTTGATTTCTGCCAATGAAGATAGAGATAATGGCTGGCTAGTGGATGTAAAAGAATCCGGTTTAATAGCGTTAGTTCATACCTCTGAACTTGAAAGTGAGATAGATATCCAATGACTCAACGTAATAGAGGAATGACATTATTAGAGGTGTTAGTAGCTTTAGCGATATTTGCTACCGCAGCGATTAGTGTCATGAAATCGGTTACTCAGCATATCAATACGCTCTCTTACTTAGAACAGAAGACATTTGCTTCGCTTATCGCTGATAATCAAATGAGTTTGGTTATGTTAGCAGGCGCACCAACCAGTGTTAAAACTGGTAAGGCGAAAATGGCTGGGCGAGAATGGTATTGGAAGGTATCTCCCGTTGATACAGCGGTAGGTTTTATCGCGGCCTTTGATGTCAGTGTCGCATTAGATAAAGAGGTCAAGCACCCACTTGTCACGGTAAGAAGTTATGTTGAAAAATAGATCGTTGAGCCGAGTACATCAATCGTCGTCATCTACGCAAGAGGGTTTTACGCTGATTGAGGTACTAGTTGCTATCGCTATATTTGCCTCATTAAGTCTTTCAGCTTACATGGTGCTTAATCAAATCCAACGCAGTAATCAATTATCGCTTATAAAAACAGATAGACTGAAACAATTGCAGAGAGCAATGATCATTATTGATAATGATTTTAGGCAAATTGCTTTAAGACAATTTCGCACGGATGGCGAAGAGGCTTCAGATAAGCTAATTGTTTGGGGAAATGGTTTACTGCAATCAGACAACAATGCGGTTCTTTTTACTCGATTAGGTTGGCAAAATCCGCAACAAATGTTTCCTCGTGGTGAGGTTGCTAAAGTGGGGTACCGGATTGTTGATCATCAATTAGAGCGGATATGGTGGCGCTATCCAGATACGCCAGTAGGCCAAGATGCATTAGTGACACCTCTTCTTAGTGATGTGGATGATTTTACTTTGCGTTTTTACAACCAAGGAAGTTGGAGCAATGATTGGGACGAACCTTTGTCGTTACCTGAAGCGATATCAATAACATTCACATTACAAGATTATGGTCGTATAGAACGAGTGTATTTAACCGCAGGTGGCAGTTTAAATATTGCAACAGACACCAATGGAAATAGCAGCAATAAAGAAGATAGTAGCATCAATGAATAGCGTATTTAGTAGCACGCACAGAAGAAAAAATACAGGCGCTGCGCTCATAGTAGTGTTACTTATTTTATCTATAATGGTATCCATTGCTGCAACGATGACGGAAAGATTATTTGTTAATTTTACTCGAGCAGAAAATCGTTTAAATCATCAACAAGCTTATTGGTATAGTATCGGTGTTGAAGCATTAGCCAAATATGCGCTACAACAGAGTTACGAGGATGCTGATAGTATTAATACTAGCCAGTCTTGGGCATTAGAAGAGCAGGTTTACCCTCTTGATTATGGTTCCGCATCGGGGAAAATCATCGATATGCAGGCATGTTTTAACATCAATGCTTTGGGTAGAGAAAGACAGAGTAGTTCGGTAACCGCTAAACCTTATTTAGTGAATGTTTGGCAAGGAATACTTGTGGCGCTTGAGGTGGATAATTATCAAGCTGAAGTGATCAGTGATTCGACATGGGAGTTTTTGGATCCAGACACCAGAACGACCACCAATTATGGCGTAGAAGACAGTACGTACGAAGGACTAAGTCCGGCGTATCTTTCTCCAAATGTATTGTTAGCAGATAATTCTGAGCTTCGAGCGGTATATCAAATGGACCGTTCCGTAATGGATAAAATTAGCCCGGTTGTGTGTGCGCTTCCTTGGGATGATTGGCGCTTGAACGTAAACACGGTGCGTCGTGAGGGGGCGGTAATACTCGTCGCCATGTTCTCTCCATATCTAAATCTAAATGATGCTATAACGTTGATAGAAAACAGGCCTTATGATGGATGGGCAACCGTAGACGATTTTGTTGCAGAAGCGCAATTAGCGTCTATTGAAGATAGTATTAAAGATAACGCAAAAGGTTATCTCACCACCGACAGCCGATACTTCGAGCTTGATGCTCAAGTAATGGTTAATGAATCGAGAGTAAGAATTAGAAGCTTACTCTTTAGCGAAGATAGAAAGAATGTCTCGGTAATACGACGACGTTTTGGAGGCGTCATTGAGCGAGTTTCTGACCGTTCGACTGAGTAGAAATCAACAAACCGCGATTCAATGGTTAGTGTGGTCTACCAGTCAAAACGAAATTATAGCAAGTGGAGAGCTTAGTAGTAGAGAACAGCTGCCAGAGCTAGCAACTTATGCCTATCAACGAACGGCTATCTTACTATTAGATAGTCGAGATGTTCTTTTGCTTGACGCTGAGCTACCTAAAGGCGCAGGGCGTCGAATAGAAGCGATGCTTCCTTATCTACTTGAAGATGACCTTGCTCAAGACGTCGAAGCACTGCATTTTTCTATTTTGGCAAAAAATACACAAAATATTCATGTTGCAGCAATAGATAAAACGTATTTAATGGATTGGCTTGATGCCTTTGCTAGTGTTGGTGTGGTATTTAAAAAAGCCATACCGGATACACAAGCGTTACCTTTATTGGACGATGGCATTGCTACATTAAAAATTGGCTCTCAATGGCTGTTTAGAAAGTCACTCTATCAATCCGCTACTATCGAAGAACAATGGTTAGATTTTTTCGTGGAGTCTGATTGGTGTGGCTCAGAAGCGCATCCATGCAACATTGTGAGCTATACTCCTACTCCATCATCGCAAGTTCATAACTCACATTGGCGCTCAGCAGAGCCGGAACTGGTTATGGCGCTTTTAGCTAAAGGTGCACTCAGTTCATCTGTTAATTTGTTAACGGGTTCATTGAAACCACAATCCTCTATTTTAAAAAATATAACTGTCTGGCGAAAAGCTGTTATTGCTGCTTGCTTGTTTTTAACGGTGTTAACCGTACAACGAGGTGTTGAGATTAACCGTTATGAAACCCAAGCCAAAAACTACCATGCGGAAAGTGAACGTATTTTTAGAGAAATTTTTCCTGATAAGCAACGCATTCCAACGGTTAGTTACTTAAAACGAGTGATGAGCGATGAGGAAAATCGTTTATCTGGTGGCACTCGTGGCCGCTCGATTGTAGATTGGTTAGCTCTTTTGCCTGATGCTCTACACGATCAGCCTTCTGTTCAGATCAGTAATATTCGTTATGACGCCAATCGTGGTGAAGTTCGTCTTGATGTATCTATGCAAGATTTTCAGATGTTTGAATTAGTAAGAACAAAGCTAGCTGAAAACTTTCAAGTTACTCAAGGACCTCTGGATAAAAAAGATGATAAAGTCTTTGGTAGCTTTTTGTTAAGGAATAAATCATGATCGGATCATTTACTTCTTGGTGGAAAAGCATTTCTCAAAGAGAGCAGCGTATGCTTGTTGTTTGTTCTCTAGCTATTGTGTTAAGCACAATCTATTGGGGAATTATTCAACCAATGTCAGAACGAGCCGCTGCAGCGCAAGTTAGAATTAGCACCGAACGACAATTATTGAACTGGGTGTCTGAATCTGCAGATCGCATCGTTGCACTCAGAGGGTCTAACGGTATTCGCTTGTCCAGCGACCCATTCAATCAAGTAATATCCAAGTCAGCAAAAACCTATAAAATTGAACTGATCCGCATTCAACCTCGTGATGACATGCTCCAAGTTTGGCTTAAACCCGTGGCATTTGATCAGTTTATTCATTGGCTTACTTATTTGCGCCAGCAGCAAGGAGTACAAGTCGAATTTATGGAGATATCAAACAGTGATTCGTCGGGCATCATCGAAGTGAAGCGTCTGCAACTAAAAAGAGGGGCGTAGTTTGAAGCGAATCATACTGACTATTTTATTGTTTGTGCTGGTGATGATGATAAGTGTGATTGCACACACTCCTGCATCCTTTGCACTGAAATATATACCTATTATTAGAGGGATAATGGTTGAATCACCAAGTGGTACTATTTGGAATGGTGAAGCGAAAAACGTGCGCTGGAAAGGTTACAACTTAGGAGAAATTAGGTGGCAGTTTTCGCCGAAAAAACTGTTGGAAGGTAAAGCGAATTATCATATTCGATTTGGTAAAGGAAGTGATTTCAAAGCGATGGGTAAAGGTAATGTAGGTTATGGTTTTTCGGGTTTATTTGCTGATAGTGTCGTGCTTTCTATGCCTGCGAAAAATGTATTACAACAATTGAACCTGCCATTACCAATGAACGTTGAAGGTCTGTTCGAGTTATCTATTTCTGATTATTACTATGCACAACCATGGTGTCAGTCTGCATCAGGTACGTTGGTATGGAATGGCAGTAAAATAGCCTCGCCAGTTGGTGAATTAGATCTTGGCAGTATAATCACAGATTTAACCTGTGAAGATAGCAAAATCATGCTTATCGGTGAGCATGATAACCAGCAAATCTCTGCAGCAGTCGACTTGGTGCTGGAAAATAACCTGAGCTATAAGGCGAATGGATGGTTTAAGCCTAATGCTTACTTTCCAGCAGAAATGAACTCGCAATTAAAATGGCTAGCTGCTCCGAATAATAAAGGACAATATACTTTTAACTATGCAGGTAGAGTGAACTAATCCAGTCATTTTACTGATCAGTTTAATAAATAAATGTACTTGATAACTCAGGTTATTATTGCGAGATTGAAGATTACCGTTAAGATTAAGTTATAGAAATAAACTAGGAACGAGGGATCCACGGATGGCCAACGCACAAAAGCCAAAAATTTTAGCTGTCACTACAGCCGCAAAATCGAAGTTGTTTACTATCGAATCTCTCGATCTAGAATTTTCAAATGGTGCAAAGCGGACTTACGAAAGAATGCGTCCAAGCGGTCGAGAAGCGGTCATGATGGTGCCTATTACCGATAGTGGTGATTTACTATTGGTACGTGAATATGCCGCAGGAACTGGTGAATACGAACTCGGTTTTCCGAAGGGGTTGGTCGATGTAGGTGAGCAACCTCAAGAGGCTGCAAATCGAGAATTAAAAGAAGAAATAGGCTTTGGGGCATCTGATTTTACCGCATTAAAAAAAGTGGTATTAGCCCCCTCTTACTTTTCTAGTGAAATGACGCTTTATTTAGCTGAAGGACTTTATAAAGAAAAGTTGGAGGGAGATGAACCAGAGCCATTAGAAGTGATTCGTTGGCCACTGGCTCAAGCTGATGAGTTGTTATCTCACATGGATTTTAGCGAAGCCAGATGTATTTCTGCTCTTATGCTAACCTTGCGTCATTTATCTAATCGATCTAATTAGGAGAAGTTATGCCAACATTGAGCAAAGATTTATCCCATCTACTCCCCGCGGTTATCGATATTGCGCGAGCGGCAGGACAACTCATCTTAGATATTTATGAAAAAAAAGAGTATGAAGCATTTACCAAGCAGGACTCAACACCTGTAACCAGTGCTGACTTGGCCGCACATAAATTCATAACTGAAAAACTGTCTGAACTGACACCAGATATTCCGGTTTTATCTGAAGAAGCGGCTGACATTTCGTTAGAACAACGTAGTCAATGGAACCGTTATTGGCTTGTTGATCCATTAGATGGCACCCAAGAATTTATTGCTCGTAGTGGTGACTTTGCTACCATCATTGCACTTATTGAAAATAATGTTCCTGTTATGGGCGTTGTGTATGCCCCAGTTTCTGGCGTGACCTATTATGCTTACCGAGGTAAAGGTGCTTGGAAAATACCAGAAATGACAGAAAGTGTTCGGATAAAAACTCTTACACATGAGGTGGAGCATCAAACAATTTCCATTGCTATCAGTCGCCGACAAAACATCAATAACATTACCAACAGAATGTCTCCAGCATGGAACTATGATCTTGTTCCTTTAGGTTCTGCGGCGTTAAAAGCCTGTCTAGTGGCTGAAGGTGCGGTAGATTGTTATTTAAGGCTTGGACCAACAGGTGAATGGGATACCGCTGCGACACAATGTATTGTTCAAGAAGCGGGAGGCAGAATACTCAGTACTCAATTAGAACCACTGTCATACAATGAAAGAGAAACCTTAGAAAATCCTAACTTTATTGTATTAGGCGATGAAGCGTTACCATGGGATAAGCTTTTAAAGATTAAAGATTAAAGATTAAAGATTAAAGATTAAAGATTAAAGATTAAAGATTAAATAGGTTATCGCAGTGATCGCAGGTTAAAAAAATTCCCGTCTTAACGGGAATTTTTTAGTCTATGTACTACTCAATAGTATTAAATTACTAATAACTTGATGATTTACTAATAACTTTATGATTTACTAATAGTACGAATGCTCGCCACGAGCATGTTCTGTGGCGTCACGAACGGCAATTAATTCACCTTCAAACTGCTGTACTAATTCTTTTTCGATGCCTTCTTTAAGCGTTACATCAACCATAGAACAACCATTACAGCCGCCACCAAATTGAACTAATGCAATACCGTCTTCAGTAATATCAACTAGGCTTACGTGGCCACCATGACCAGCTAATTGAGGGTTTACTTGGGTTTGAATTGCATACTCAAGGCGTTCCATCAATGGCGCATCGTCAGACACTTTACGCATTTTAGCATTTGGTGCTTTTAATGTGAGCTGAGAGCCCATTTTATCGGTTACATAGTCGATTTCAGCGTCGTCAAGAAAAGGTAAGCTTAGCTCGTCTACATAAGCAGAAAACGGTTCAAATTTGATTTCTGTATCGCTTGCTTCAACCGCTTCTGGAGGGCAGTAAGATACTCCGCACTCAGCATTAGGGGTTCCTGGATTAACAACAAACACACGAATGTTAGTGTTTTCTGGTTGTTGCTCTAATAATTTCGCAAAGTGTGCTTGGGCACTTTCAGTGATGGTAATGATAATTGACACAATTAATACCTGACTATTTTTGTAGGTTATTTGATACTATTCTACTACTGCGTTTTAGAGATGCCAAACGAAAATTGATACTTTATTGCTCAATTTAATAAGGTGGTATTGATTGGTTTATATCCCCGTACGACAGATACAATAAATATCAATTTTTTCCACACCAATATCAAGCAACAATTTACATAATTGTCGTACCGAGCTGCCCGTCGTAACAACATCATCGATAATAGCAATATGTGATTGTTCTGGTGGATAATTAAGAGTAAAAGCATGCCTTAAATTTTTTACTCTTTGTTGCTTATCAAGCCCCTGTTGACTAGGCGTCGCTTTGATGCGGCGAAACATTTTTCCATCAAATACGTTGTTATTATGTACATGAGAACCATTGAGATGATAAGTAAGGTAATGCCCTAAAATATCACTTTGATTATAACCTCGTCGTATAAAACGGGTCCAATGTAGAGGCATACTCACGATAAGAGGGGCGGGTTCGATAATTCGTCGTGATAATAAATAAGTAAGATCGTAAGCATTCTGTAGGTGACCTGCGTACTTTAATTTATGTATGTAACCAGAAAGTGGTAACTGATAATCACCCACACAATAAAGTTTGTTCCACAAAGGAGGGTTGGATAAGCAAGCGCCGCATTCTGGTACTGGAACTAAAGTGGTTAATCCGCAACGTTGGCAGCGTGGCTTTGGATTAAAAAATCCCAAGCAATTCGAGCACCAAATAGTGTTGCCAATCGGTTTCTCTATGTGTAAACCACACAAATGACAAACTGGGGTAGAATGATGAGAAATGAATAAACGAGTGTTTTTATACCACATCGCTTTATCCTTAATAGAGTAATAGTAGTCGTAAATGATAAAATTTGATTAAAGAGAGTGAGCATGATTCAAGTAGAAGAGAACGCCACATCGATCGCATCTTTATTTTGGCAAGTTGAAGGGCAAGGAAAGGACTTAGTGCTTCTTCATGGTTGGGGAATGAATGGCGCAGTGTGGCAACAAACGGTTGAGCGTTTATCTGTTCATTTTACCGTCCATGTGGTGGATTTGCCAGGGTATGGCTACAGTCAAAGCCTTCATGCTAAGGATATAAAATCGATGGCGGAAATGGTGCTCGAATCTGCACCCGAACATGCTATCTGGGTTGGTTGGTCATTAGGCGGATTGATTGCAACTCAAATTGCCTTAGATTTCCCTGAACGAGTCAATAAATTAGTCACAGTGGCGAGTTCACCTAAATTTGCAGCAGAGCGTCGTTGGAAAGGAATACAGCCCACTGTACTACAGGCTTTTGCCGAGCAATTAGTCCAAGACTTTCAATCAACAGTTGAACGATTTATGGGCTTACAAGCAATGGGAAGTCCAACCGCAAGGCAAGATGTCAAAGCACTTAAAAAAGCAATATTTTCCAGACCATTACCTAGTTCGGATGCGCTTTTAGTCGGGTTGAATATGTTGGCAAATGTCGATCTTCGATCCAATTTAAGCGCAATAGAACCACCGTTTTTACGCTTATATGGCCGATTAGATGGGCTTGTACCAATCAAGGTTGCACATGACTTAGAAGCATCGTTAGTCAATTCCAAATCTTACATCTTTACTCAGTCGTCTCATGCTCCATTTATGACCGAATTGGATCAATTTTGTCAACAAATCGTCCAGTTTGCAGGCAATGAATAGGTCAGTATTCAAAATAAACTTCTAATACAATACGTTACTGTTAAATCTTAAAATGGTTGTAAATAATAGGACAAACTGGCCGATACACTATGTGACCAATAAGAAAAATTGCATGGTACTTTTTTACACGTGATATATTTTGCACGTTATGTATTTTGTATGAGTAGCATTATTTACTTATTGGTCGCAGTAAAAGGAGATGGGTTATGATTGTGTCACCGACCAATGTGAACGTGCCACTGATCGCTCCTTCGGTCAATGTTCAAACTGAACAAGCGGCGAAAGATAATAGGGTTCGTGAACCTGTTACGCCACCAGTAGAATTGGCAAAATCCAATGCGGAAAGGCGTATTAAGTCTGATGACAAGCGTCGTAAACGACCTGCATGGGATGCGTCAGACCACCCGGATTATGATCTGGACAATGAGATAGATACACAATCAGGTGAAACGGAACAACCGCTCGATACCTTGAGTCGTTTATTTGAGTTGCTGGCTCTTCAAAGCTATTCAGAGAAACAAGGGATAGGTTATACGATTCGTTTTCGATTGCCTAAACATCTTATTGAAGCAGCCATTACTACGGGAAAAATGGAGCGTAGACGTACAGTGATTAAGTATCATTACGGTCATGCCATAGCACCTAATTACCCATCTGAGGTAATTGCAGTGTTATAAACTCTGATACAGTTATAGATTCTGGTTTATCCAGAATCTATAACTTGTTTTTACTGTCGTGTCGTCGACTATCTTTTTGCTTTCTTAAAAGCATCGGCAAAAGCGCTATTCGTTAGCGATGATGCTTTGGAGTCTCTATTGTTATTTTTTCTATCTTGAGTACCTCGACTGTTCCCTGTGTGTTTATTTCCGGTTGACACTCGATGCTTTGGTTGGGATTGATTTTGTTCTCCTGGCTCGTCGCTGAGTCTCATCGACAGAGCGATACGTTTACGTTGTACCTCAACTTCCATAACTTTAACTTTGACAATCTCTCCCGCTTTTACCACTTCTCTCGGGTCGGATACATATCGATCAGTTAAGGCGGATATATGTACTAGTCCATCTTGATGTACACCGATATCAACGAATGCCCCAAAATTCGCAACATTCGATACGACGCCTTCTAAAATCATTCCTGGTTCTAGATCCGAAATGGTATTGATGCCAGCGGCAAACGTTGCGGTTTTAAATTCTGGTCTCGGGTCGCGCCCCGGTTTATCTAATTCTTTAATGATATCGGTTACAGTAGGGACACCAAAGCTATCGTTAGTATAATCAATCGCATTTAATGAACGTAAAAAAGCAGTATCTCCAATAAGTGCCTGTATCTTTTTATTGTTTTTATCTGCTACCGCTTTGACCACTGGATACGCTTCTGGGTGAACAGAAGAGGCATCTAGAGGGTTTTTCCCATCCATAATACGCAAAAATCCAGCACACTGTTCAAACGCTTTAGGACCTAGACGAGCAACTTTTTTCAGTTCTGTTCTGGAACAAAAACGGCCATTGTCATCTCTATATTTGACAATATTTTCTGCAATGGTGTTAGAAAGCCCAGCCACTCTAGTGAGTAGTGCAGGTGAAGCAGTATTCACATCCACACCAACCGCATTCACACAATCTTCAACCACTGCATTCAACCGTTTTGCCAGCGCATTCTGGCTAACATCATGTTGATATTGACCTACACCAATTGATTTAGGATCAATTTTAACTAACTCTGCTAATGGATCTTGTAATCGTCGAGCAATAGAAACCGCGCCTCTTAACGATACGTCCATATCTGGAAACTCATTCGCTGCCAATTCAGACGCAGAATAAACCGAAGCACCCGCTTCACTGACAATGATTTTTTGAGTAGATAGATTGGCTTTTTTTAATGTATTCGCTACTAACTCATCGGTTTCACGTGATGCGGTTCCGTTGCCGATAGCGATTAAATCTACATTATGTTTTCGTATCAGATTTTCAATAACATGCGCTGATTTTTCTATTTGGTTATGCGGTTGATGTGGATAAATAGTTTCGGTATCAAGTACTTTACCGGTTGAATCCACTACCGCTATTTTTGACCCAGTTCTTAGTCCAGGGTCAAGCCCAAGGGTCGCTTTAGGTCCAGCAGGAGCAGCCATGAGAAGATCTTTCAAATTCGAGGCGAATACTTCAATTGCATCCATTTCGCTACGTTCTTTCATTGCCGCCATTAATTCTGTTTCCATGTGAGTCGATATTTTGACTTTCCATGCCCAACTAATAACTTGCTTTCGCCATTGGTTAGCCGGTGAATCGGAGAGGTTTAACCCATAATGACTCGTAATGATTTCCTCACAATACGAATGACGAACGCCTTCGTCTTGATTTGGATCGGCATTCATAGACAGTTGTAAAAAACCTTCATTTCTTCCTCTGAGCATGGCTAGTGCTCGGTGAGACGGTGTTTTACTCAGCTTTTCACTGTGCTGAAAATAATCTTTGAACTTTTGTCCTTGCTGCTCTTTGCCTTTAATTACTCGAGATACTATCTCGGCATGTGTCGTTAAGTAATTTCTAAGTTGGCTGATAAGGTTGGCATTTTCAGCAATTTGCTCCATAACAATACTGCGAGCCCCATCTAAAGCGGCTTTACTATCAGTAATGCCCTTGGCAGGGTTAATGTATTTTTTAGCTTCGGTTTCTGGATCGGATGAAGCGTGTTGCCAAAGTGTGGTAGCCAAAGGTTCCAATCCTGCTTCAATTGCGATTTGTCCTTTGGTTCTTCTCTTTGGCTTATAGGGTAAATACAGGTCTTCAAGTCGAGTTTTGCTGTCCGCTTGATGAATATCTTTTTCCAGTTGTGGCGTTAATTTACCTTGGTCATCGATCGATTTAAGGACAGTTTTACGTCTATCATCTAATTCTCGAAGATAGCTCAGGCGAGAATCTAAATTTCTAAGTTGAGTGTCATCTAAGCCACCAGTGACTTCTTTTCGGTATCGAGCAATAAAAGGAATGGTACTTCCTTCATCTATTAACGCAATGGTTGCGCTGACTTGTTCAGGTCGAATGTTGAGTTCGTTTGCAATTTGTTGGCTTAGTTGTTGGGTCATTAGTGGATCTCATTGATTAAATTTTGTATGTAGTGCTTTTTGTGGCTATCGATTGTTTAGTGGTGATTATCGATTGCTTGTTTATGACGACAAATTGTTAGTATTGTTGATTAGTACGCTCTTGAGTTTTGTTGTTCTACCATGTGTATTTAGTACTAAATGGGGGCAAAACGTTAGATTACTAGGTTTAAGTGTTAAGCGATGAGATTCATTACCTTTTGCGTAACTTTGACAGCAATTACTGTTGTTATTGGTTACATTGACTAGAATAAATAAATTAACGCAATATCGGCATGTTATGGATTTCCAAAAAATGAATAAATGCACATTATGGTTTTTAGTCGCAACACTCTCTAGTTTTAATATTTTTGCCAGTGAAGTGAGTTATACAACACAAAATCCTGCCTATATGTTAGAGGGAAAGTCGGTTTTTGGTCGAGTAGAGAATGTTTATTTTACTGAAAAAGAACAGTATATGAATATTCCTTTTGATGGAAAAATAGATACTGGCGCAGATACCACATCAATTCACGCCGAGAATATTCATATTCAAAGTGCCAATCCAAAGTACAAACAATTTACTGACAATGAGTTACTTAAGCATATTGTCGATGAATTTGGTGGAACAAAAAGTGACTGGTGGTTAGAAGAGTTCGACACTTCAGAACGTGACCTAAAACTTATCGTCACATTTAATGTTACCAATCCTTATACTGGGGATATTTTACAATTCGAGAAGCCTTTAGCCAGAGTCAGTGTTGTTCGCAGTCGAACCAGCAAAGAGCCCTTATATCGACCGGTTATTAAGTTGAAGATGAAAATTGGTGATGTGGAAGTCAATACAGAAGCGAGTTTAACCGATAGAAGTAACTTTAGTACTCCGATATTGATAGGAAAAAGTTTTTTAAAGGAGAATGCGTGGGTTTTTTCTGGTTATGATTTTTTACAACAGCAACCAGAGTCTTCATTAATCGGTCGAGAAGAGGTAATGAATGTTGCCGGAATGTCTATGAATGCTAGTGTTTCGCTAACCAGTAAATCATCGGTAATGCATGCGACCAATATTAAAGTGGATAAAGATCACAAACAAGTGAGCTTTGCTACCAAAGACAACGCCAATAACAGTAAATCGTATACATTGCCACTGGTTGGAATGATTAAATTTGGTGATATAGAACGTCCTGAGGTTTATGTTCCGGTCAGCGCTGATGGCCATTTTGATACCATGCTACACGTTTATCTTAAAGATCGGTCTAATTACTCTAGTCAATTGCGTTTGGGGACAGAGGCTCTGAGTAAAAACTTTGTGGTAAGTGCCAGTGAAAAACATCTATTAGCTAAACCGAAAGAATCGTTTTCCCAGCGAGTAAAAGATAAAAATCCTTTGGTGATATCACCAGAAGAACAGATCACGATTGATGGCATAAAGATCAGCGCCGTACCAGATTTGAGAGTAAAAACACCGGTACTGAAAGTGAGCAGTTTTGAAATATCGAGTGCTGATCAAGGATCGCAAGTGACTTATTTTCTGGAAGATGACCAAGGGGTGCAGAAGTTTATTAAGCCCGTTTTAAAAAAGATAAAAGTAGGGAATTCGGTTCGTCCAGTGGTGCAAGCTCGATTAGAAGCAAATGGCAAATATACAGAATATAACATTGCCTTAGAAACGTTAGATAAAAATGAAAAGCCGATTTTTTTGATTGGTCAAAAAACGGCTAAAGGTGGGGTCATTATTAATACTCGTACCACATTGTTATTGGAATCTCACGATTTAGTAAAAGCGGGTTATATAGAAAATGCGACAGTAGAAGGATTGAGCTTTCCTGTTAAATTAGATACAGGTGCAGATGTCAGTTCTATGCATGCACAAGATATTAATTTATATAAAAAAGACGGCGTCGATATGGTCGATTTTGTGTATGAAAATGAACAAGGTGATAAGCAGTCTTTCACGCGAAAAGTAGTAAGAATGATGACGATAAAAGCCAAAGATGGTGAAAAAGCCAATTTTAGACCAGTAGTAAAAATGGATGTTCAAATAGGCGATATCAAAGAAAAGGTGAAGGTGAATCTACAAGATCGTTCTCGCTTTAAGTATAGTATGATTGTTGGTAAGAACTTTTTACGTCATGGTGTGGTGGTAACTAGCGATAAGACCTTTTTACTTGGCGAAAAGTGATAAGTAGAGAAATAGCGATGGTGGATACTTCGGCTTTAACGGATACCTTTAAGTCAACGGATGACTGGACGTTAACTAATAGCAATGTGCAACCTTGTGCATTGCGAGCTTGGCAAGAGTATGAACATATACTCTTACAGTGGTTATTTAATCAAACACACGATAAAGTACTAGTTGAAGATATTTCTCAAGATGTTTTTATTAAAGTCATTGGACAACAAGAAAAATTTTGTACGGTACAACACCCTAAAGCTTGGTTGTTTCGTGTAGCGAAAAATACGCTGATCGATTATATGCGGCATAGTCGGTTTCAATTACTGGATCTTGACCTTGTCTCCTCTGATATTGTTCAACAAGAAAATCTATTATCTCCAGTCGACCTTTTAGCATTAAGCTGTTTACCTCGAGTTATTTCTGAATTAGAAAGCCGTGATCGAGACATTCTTATTGCTTGTGATTTGGGTGAGATGAGCCAACAAGAATTTGCTGATACACATAACCTGACGTTAGCTGCAGCTAAATCTAGAATACGTCGCGCTAGAGAGAAACTTAAGAACAAAATACAATCTGAATGCCAAGTAAAGTTAGATGAAAATCAAAGAGTATGCAGCTTTACTGCTAGAGATAAATAAATTACTTGTATTTTTATGACTCCTTTTTGAAACCGCTTCGTCTTTAAGATAAAGCGGTTTTAAATTTATAGGGGTTGTATGTTTCAGGTATTTACAGATTTAGCATCATGGTTGGTATTCGATGTTCTAAGCTTGTCAGCAGAAAGTAAGCTTGGTGATGCTTTGCATTTTTTTGTGGAAGATACTAGCAAGATATTCGCACTTCTTATTGTCATGATATATGCCATTGCGGTTATTCGTGCATCGCTAGATGTTGAAAGAGTTAGAGACTATTTAGCTGGTAAACATCGGTTTACTGGTTACTTATTAGGGGCAACCTTCGGTTCTATCACTCCTTTTTGCTCTTGTTCGAGTATTCCGGTTTTCCTTGGTTTTACTTCAGCGGGTATTCCGTTGGGTATCACTATGGCTTTTCTTATTACCTCTCCGCTGATCAATGAGGTGGCCGTTTTACTTCTGGTTAGTCTACTTGGCTGGAAATTTACCATTCTGTATATCTTGATCGGTATTAGTGTTGGCATGTTAGGTGGCTTCTTTTTAGATGTAATTAAGGCTGACCGTTGGTTAGTTTCTTTCGCAGCAGAGGCACTGAAAAAAGGTGCTGATGCCCAAAAATTGAATCAAAAAGAAGTACAACAAAGCAGTGTACTGACCTTAGCGCAAAGGCATCAATTTGCTAAAGATGAAACCATAGACATTCTCGCAAGGGTGTGGAAGTGGGTCTTTATTGGCGTTGGTTTAGGCGCTGCGTTGCATGGTTATGTACCTGATGGTTGGATAGAAGCGCATTTAGGAGACCGGCAATGGTGGTCTGTGCCTATTGCTGTCTTGCTTGGTATTCCGCTTTATTCTAATGCGACAGGGGTTATTCCTGTTATGGAAAGTTTAATTATAAATGGTTTGCCGATAGGAACCACATTGGCTTTTTGTATGAGTACAGTGGCGGCCAGTTTTCCTGAATTTATTCTTCTTAAACAAGTGATGCAATGGAAACTACTGGCGGCTTTATTTGGCGTGTTATTAGTGTCGTTTACTTTGGTCGGTTGGTTATTCAATATTATTCCGCTTGCTTAAGATAGCCGAGTAGAGTCTACATAGCGCAAATTTAAGAGAAGAAAGTATATTTTTATAGAAGGAAAATTAAATGAAAGTGATTAAAATATTAGGTTCAGGTTGTAAAAATTGTCAAGTGACCGCATCGCTAATTGAACGTGCTGCTCGCTCTCATAATGTCTCTATTCAGCTTGTTAAAGTGCAAGATTTACAAGAAATTATGGCTTATAACGTGATGAAGACACCAGCAGTAGTGATCGACGAAAAAGTAGTACACAAAGGGAGTGTGCCAAAAGAAGAACAAGTAGCGGCGTGGTTTAACGACTGATTTTTGTTCTAACTATTAGCGACTTTGCATTTTTGCCCACCAATCTTGATCCGCGACAATTTGTCCTTGGTCATCTAATGGTGGGTACGATAGGCCTTTACGTTTAGCGACTTTAGCAAGGATAGGGTGACCACGTTCAAATAGTATTTTATGGATAGTCGACTTTTCAAGTGCTGACGTTTCGCGGTCGTAAAATCCAGCAAGCTGACGCTGTCTTTGGGCTTCAAATAATATAAGCGCACTAGCGACTGAGACATTGAGTGATTGCACCATACCTACCATAGGAATGATGATATCTTGATCTGCAAGTGCTAAGGCTTTACCAGAAATACCATGTTTTTCGCCTCCCAAAATAATGGCGGTAGGCTTAGTGTAATCTACTTGTCTAAAATCGATGGCATTGTCGGAAAGGTTGGTTGCGACTATCTGCATATTCTGCGTTTTGAATGCGTCAATAGCGCTTTCGATATTAGAGTGAGTGTCGACTTCTACCCAGTTACGTGCACCAGCAGAAGTGTGGCCTAATGTGCGCATACTTTCGTTTGGCCAAACTGCATGAATTTTATGTACGCCTGCTGCGTCTGCGGTTCTAATTACCGCGGATACATTATTGGGTTTATGCACTTCTTCAAGGCAAAGTGTTAAATCAGGTTGACGGGCTTTAAGTACGGTTTGAATACGGTTATAGCGTTCTAAGTTCATGGTTGTATAACAATTCCGAAAGTATCACATGTATTTTTAACCGCTCAAGAGTTTGTAGATAAAGTAACCTACAAACTCTTGAGAATCGGTTTAGCAATCACTAGGTTTTTCTGCGTCTAACTCGTAATGCATTAGGTATGACTTTGATTTTTTTGATTATCTCTGCCAAATGCACACGATTTTTCGTTGTTAGCGCAAGAGTAATTGTATATAAACGGCCATCTTTTTCTTCGGTCGAAATCCCGTGAATATTCGAGCCTGTTCGAGAAATAACATTGGTTAGTTCCGCTAAAGCACCTTGGCTATTTAACATATCAATCTGCAATTCAGAAATAAACTCTTGATCATGTTCATCAGACCATTCTACCGACATATATTTGTCGGGCTCTTTTTGGTATCCGCGTATATTTGAACAAGATTCAAGGTGAACAACTAAGCCTCTGCCTGGTGAAACGTGTGCAATAATGTGGTCCCCAGGAATAGGATGGCAACATTTTGCGTAGGTTAGCAATATACCATCAGCCCCTTTGATCGATAATTTCTTACTCGATGTGGAACTGACAGAGCTTGTTTCTGTAAGCGCATCTGCGTCACCCAGTAAGCGACGAGCAATTACAATACTCATAAGCTCACCTAAACCAACTGCCGCAAGCATATCCTCAAGAGATTTCATTTTGAGCTCAGACAAAACGTGCTCAATATTTTCAGGATAAATTGTCTCTATATTGTGTCTGCCCAAAGCATGATTCAGTAGACGACGACCTAATGCAACCGACTCTTCACGACGCATGGTTTTTAATACTTGGCGTATTTTTGTTCTTGCTCGAGAAGTTACCACATAGTTGAGCCATGCTGCGTTTGGGCGAGCGCCGGGCGCGCCAATAATTTCAATTGCTTGGCCATTTTTCAGTGCTTTGCTCAATGGGTATGGCTGACGATCTACTCTGGCACCAACACAGGTATTACCGACATCGGTATGCACTGCATAAGCAAAGTCAACCGCGGTTGCACCAGCTGGCAGTTCAACAATTCGACCTTTTGGTGTGAACACGAATATTTCATCAGGAAAAAGATCAGATTTTACGTTCTCAATAAATTCAAATGAGTTACCAGCACTTTGCTGAAGCTCAAGCAAACTTTGCATCCAACGCTGAGCCTTAACTTGCGCCGTGGTGCCTTTACGATCACCACCCGCTTTGTATGACCAGTGAGCCGCAACCCCTTTATCGGCCATTTGATCCATGTCTTCGGTGCGAATTTGTACTTCAACTGGTACGCCGTGAGGGCCAACCATAGATGTATGCAAAGACTGATAACCGTTCGCTTTAGGAACCGCAATATAGTCTTTCATTCTTCCAGGACGAGGCTTATAAAGATTGTGTACTTGCCCTAATGCTCGGTAACAGGTATCTGGGTTATCTACAATAACGCGAAAGGCGTAGATATCCATAATGGTATGAAATCTTTGCTCTTTGGTTTTCATTTTATTGTAGATAGAGAATAGGTTTTTTTCTCGACCAAATACGCGGGCTTTTAAGCCAACTTCCTCTAGGCGACCTTCTATTTCAGAGTGAATACGTTGAATCATCTCTTTTCGATTGCCGCGAGCGGTTTTAACTACTTGCTTGAGAACTTTATAGCGGTTGGGATAAAGCGCTTCAAAACCGAGTTCTTCTAGCTCAGTTTTAATATTATGAATACCTAATCGGTGTGCTAGTGGGGCGTATATTTCTAACGTTTCGCGTGCGATTCGACGACGTTTATCTGGACGAAGTGCGCCCAAAGTTCGCATGTTATGCGTACGGTCCGAAAGTTTGATAAGAATAACGCGAATATCTTGCACCATAGCAAGAACCATTTTGCGAAAATTTTCTGCTTGCGCTTCTTTGCGGTCACGAAATTTAAGTTTGTCTAATTTCGATACCCCATCAACTAGCTCAGCAACGGTTTCACCAAATTGTGCGGCAAGGTCTTCTTTAGAGGTTTCCGTATCTTCAATCACATCATGTAATAGCGCAGCCATTAAGGTTTCATGATCTAAGCGCATTTCGGCTAAGATACGAGCAACGGCAACAGGATGGATAATATAAGGTTCGCCGCTTGAGCGGGTTTGCCCTTCGTGGGCGTTTTTTGCTACCACATAAGATTGACGCAGAGCCTCAAGTTGAGGCTCTGTTAAGTATTCTTGGGCAACATCTTTTAGGCTATCGAATAAATACAAATTAAAGGCCCATAATGTTACTTAACGTTATCTACTAGAGTTAGCGAGCGTGAGTAATACTACTTACTGCTGCTAGCTCTGCAGCCTCTTGTTCTTGTTGTTCTTGGCGCTCTCTTGCATCAAGAACATCTTTGGTGATCAAGCCTTCTTCGATTTCGCGAAGCGCTATAACAGTAGGCTTGTCGTTTTCTTCAGGCACTAGTGAATCTTTGCCGCCATTTTGCATTTGACGAGCGCGGCGTGCCGCGATTAGGACTAGGTCGAAGCGGTTACCAACTTTTTCAACTGCATCTTGAACAGTTACGCGTGCCATGTGGACTCCAATATGTTAACTGATTTTTCTGAATGACGAGAAAGTATACAACTTAAAGGCTTACTCTGCCAATAGTGCTGTAAGCATACCGTTGTATTTCGTCGCTTGTTTGTCTTCTTTTAAGCGTTCCGCACGAATAATGGCTTTAAAATCCATTAAAGAAGCATCAAAATCGTCATTAACGATTAAATAATCATATTCGTTAAAGTGCGACATTTCTGCTTTTGCTTCACTCATGCGTTTGGCTATTACTGCTTCACTATCTTGTCCTCTTGCATTCAAGCGACGCTCCAACTCTCCGTTTGAAGGTGGAATGATGAAAATGCTTTTTGCTTGAGGCATACGTTGGCGAATTTGGCGTGCACCTTGCCAATCAATGTCTAAAAAAACGTCGATACCTTTTTGTAGGTTTTCTTCAATCCAAATACGAGAGGTACCGTAGTAGTTACCAAACACCTCTGCATATTCAAGAAATTCATCGTTTTCGATTAACTCTTCAAATTTGTCTTTTTGAATAAAATGGTAGTGAACCCCATCTTCTTCTCCCGGACGCATACCACGAGTAGTGTGTGATACTGACACTTTCATTGCATAAGTTGGGTTGGTTTCCAATAATGCCGAAATTAAACTAGATTTACCTGCGCCGCTTGGAGCAGACACAATATAAAGCGTTCCTTGAGCCATCTATTTATCCCACACGTATTTGAAGTTGTTGTGCCAATATGCACGCTACCAGTGGATGAACGACTGGATCTGCAAAGCAAAACAAGATAATAACGGCTTCTGCTATCGTTAACCAGTAGCCGAAAAAATGGACGCGAAGAGTATCATATCTAGTAGGTATGTCTCAACTAGGTTATTGGGTTTTTATCTTAGCTTGGGATTCGAGTTGAATAGGTTTCACTTGCAGCATACAATCGTGAGCTAGTTCTCTAATTACTATTAATAGTTAAATAAAACGCTGATGATAAACTTCGAACCAAAACGTTCATATCAAACCTTAGGTTTAATATTGAGAAAAGAGCTCTCCGATGGGCTATATCCAATAGGCAGCCGTTTACCCCCAGAACGCGATATTGCCGAACGTTTAAATGTTGGAAGAACGGTTGTGCGCGAAGCTATTATTATGCTGGAACTCGAAAATCTGGTCGAAGTAAAAAAAGGCTCGGGTGTCTATGTTATTAATTTACCTAAAGAGGTTAACGAATCGCATTCTTTAACCTTCGATAGAGATGTTGGCCCATTTGAAATGTTGCAAGCAAGGCAGTTATTAGAAAGCAGCATTGCAGAATTTGCTGCGATACAAGTGACTCCTTCTGATATTTCCAAAATGCAAGAGGCGCTTGATATTGAAAAATATGAAGTGGCAAGTGGCAGTATTAGTTCTTCAGGTGATCGTACTTTTCATTTATGTATCGCCGAAGCGACGCAAAACTTAATCTTAGTTGATATGTTTAATCAATTATGGGACAAACGAGAGTCGAGTCCAATGTGGAATAAACTGCATGGCCACATTGACAATGCTGATTATCGCAAAGAATGGTTTAACGATCACGCACAAATATTGTTAGCTCTGAAACGTAAAGATCCAGCTGCGGCTAAGCTTGCTATGTGGCAGCACTTAGAAAATGTGAAAGTGAGGCTTTTAGAGTTATCTGATTTTAACGATCCACATTTTGACGGCTATTTGTTTGATTCCGTGCCAGCTGTACTTCTACCTAAAGATAAAATAAGGTAAGCCAACTTACGAGTAAGTTGTTCTATACCTTTAAAAATCAGTGCTTGTGTTGACGCTGACATTTTTAATTTCTGCATCAATTCACTTTATCTGGTACACCTCATTTCATTGATTCTATGAATCATCGCTTCAAATTTTAATTTACGATACCTTTTATTAGGTTACACCTTTATATTTGGCCAACCAATTATTAACGCTTCCGCATTTTTTGTTTAAAATATCACCTGTATTTTCTATATTTAAACCTTTTAATTGAGGTTTTTACTTAGTGATTTTGATTTTACGATCTTTTATATGTCGTATAAATTACTATTTTCTATTGCGTTAATCTAACGACTTAGAATGTTAGGTTTCATCCTTATTCATTGATTTTAATAATGTTAACTCTTTGTTTAATCAATTTTTTGTATTTGTTAATTACGTATTAATAATAATTATATTTTGTATTATTTAACTATTTTATTACTAATAGTTTGATTTGTGTGATTCTGGTCAACCAATTGGTCATCCAATTTTGACACTATATAAATATCAGAGTACAAACTGTTTGCTTTTTATACAATGACGTGAACAAGGATAAATAATGAATATAGATATATATATAGTATTGGGGTACTTCATGTTCCTCATGGTGGTGGGGTGGATGTTTAGAACCGCAACCTCTTCGACCAGTGATTACTTTCGTGGGGGCGGTAAAATGCTCTGGTGGATGGTGGGGTCAACCGCTTTTTTACAAGCATTGAGTGCCATGACATTTACCGGTGTTATGGGTAAAGCACTAGATGTTGGCCTTTCTATTGTGGTTATCTTTTTTGCTAACGCTCTAGGTTATTTCTGTAACTATCTATTCTTTGCGGCAAAAGCTCGACAAATGCGAGTAATTAGTCCAATCCAAGGCATCCGTTTACGTTTCGGACGTGTGAGCGAACAAGTGGTTACTTGGGCAACCGTACCTTCTAGCGTACTGCAAGCTTCTTTGTGGCTAAACGCATTAGCTATTTTTGCCAGTGCGGTTTTCAATATCCCGATCGAAACAACCATTGTTGCCGCAGGTGGTGTGGTGTTATTTATGTCGCTAGTTGGTGGTAGCTGGGCAGTGGTTGCATCTGACTTTATCCAGATGATCATTATTACTGTGGTGACTTTTATTGCAACAATAGTAGCCATTACCAAAGCTGGTGGCGTTACTCCAATTCTAGAAGCAGGCTTACCGGATAAAGGTTTTATCGGTGATGGCTATAGCTATGGTTACCTGTTTATAGGTTGGTTTATCTGTATTTTCATCAAACAGTTTTTTAGTACCAATAATATGATCGACTCGTATCGCTATATCGCGGCTAAAGATACCAATAACGCACGTAAAGCCGCTATTCTTGCTTGTTGTTTAATGGCTTTCGGTCCATTTATCTGGTTCTTACCTGCTTGGTATGTTGGAGGTTACTACTCAGATATGTCTACTTGGGGACTAGATGTTCTTGGTAAAGACATTTCTAACGCGACTTATTTTGTGTTTGTTCGTAATGAAATGCCTGTTGGTATGGTTGGCCTTATGATGTCTGCTATGTTCGCAGCAACAATGTCGTCAATGGATTCTGCTCTTAATCGAAATGCAGGTATTTTTATTAAGAACGTTTACGAACCTTATTTTGCAAAAGACAAATCAGATAAATCGATTTTATTTGCCAGTAAAATCGCTACGATTGTATTTGGTCTTCTAATCATTGTTGCTGGTTTATTCATGAGTAAGCTGAAAGACTTTGGTCTATTCGATGCATTGATGATGGTGAGCACACTAGTGGCCTTCCCTGTGCTTATTCCTTCATTACTGTGCTTCTTTATTAAAAAGACACCAGATTGGGCATGTTGGGCAACGATTGCTGTTGGAGCGTGTGTTTCTGCAGTTATCGCATCAACCAATGCCGCTATGATCGAAAGTTTGTTCAACTTGGCGGAACCTCTGTCAAAACGTGAATTTGCTGAGATGAAATCCATAACAATGGGGGTTACCGCCCACATCATCATAACCGGTGGTTTCTTCTTACTGACTCAGCTGTTTTATAAAGAGCCAACAGGTCAGCGAGCGAAAGAAATTAACGAATTTTTCGATAATACTTCCACACCTATTATTGTTGAAGAAACTCCCGATAGTTTTAAAGCCGATAGACAACAATACGTTTTACTTGGACGTGTATTACTGGCGACCAGTGCTGCGCTGCTCATTTTGACACTTATACCTAATCCTATGTGGGGTCGAATGTTGTTCGTGTTGATGTCGATTATGGTTGGTTTTATTGCATGGTTGCTGTTGCGAGCAGGCAAGCTAAAAGATGCCGAACTAAAAGCTTATAGTCTTTGATTTTTAGAGGTGAGTCGCTGACTCACCTCTAGTTGATAAGGGCTGTTGGTTAGTCACTTTATTACTGATTCATTTTATTGGGGAAGAAAACATGAAACAAACGTGGCGCTGGTATGGTCCCAACGATCCCGTAACTTTGAATGATATTCGTCAAGCAGGTGCGACTGGAATTGTTACTGCATTACATCAAATAGAGAATGGTGAGATTTGGAGTGAAGCGGACATTGTAGAGCGAAAACAATTAATAGAAGATAAGAATTTAACATGGGATGTTGTAGAGAGCATTCCTGTTCATGAAGAAATAAAAACTCAAACAGGTAACTTTATGCAATGGATTGAGAATTATAAACAATCCATCATTAATTTATCTAAATGCGGAATAAAGACAGTTTGTTATAACTTTATGCCGGTTCTAGATTGGACTCGAACTGATTTAGCGTATGAATTACCTGATGGGTCAAAAGCATTGCGTTTTGACCATATTGATTTTGCTACTTTTGACCTTTGTATATTAAAGCGTGAAGAGGCAATAAATGAATATTCTCAACAGGATATTCAATTAGCTAAGGTTCGATTCGAATCGATGTGTCAGTCGGATATTGATCAATTGACAGCCAATATTATTGCCGGTCTACCGGGCTCCGAAGAAGGGTACACGTTAAATCAATTTCGTCATCAATTGGCTAAATATGCACAAATTGATAAAAATAAATTGCGTGAACATCTAGTGTTTTTTCTTAAACAAATCGTGCCCACATGTGAGCAACATAGTGTTAAGTTAGCCATTCATCCTGATGATCCACCGCGTGCCATTCTAGGGCTACCAAGAATCGTTTCGACGATTGATGATATCGCCTATTTAACAGAACAAGTACCGAGTAAAACGAATGGAATTACCATGTGTACAGGTTCCTACGGTGTGCGTGAAGACAATGATTTAATCCAAATGATTCAAACATTTGGAGATAGAGTTCATTTCATACATTTACGCTCGACAAAACGAGAGCAAGAGCAAAACAGTTTCCATGAAGCGGCTCATCTTGATGGTGATGTTGATATGTATGGGGTTATTTTATCTTTGTTGCAAGAAGAAAATAGGCGACAACAGCAAGGTCATCCAGATTTGATTCCAATGAGACCCGATCATGGTCATCAAATTATTAGTGATCTGAACAAAAAAACCAATCCTGGGTATTCTTGTATCGGTCGTTTAAAGGGGTTAGCTGAAATTCGTGGTGTGGAATATGCTTTGAAGAAACAGTTTGCCAGTTGATTTTGAAAATAGATGGATTGATTTTGGAAACACTTTTTATTCAAGTAATTGTCTTTAATTGCAATAAATAGCAACTTTAGTTGATTTAGGTAAATGTATGTCGGTGCAAAGAAAGTATGGTGGTGAACTGTCTGACGAAGAGTTTCGAAAGTTCACCTTATATACCAATCAAAGTAATAATAAACAGGATGATGAATCACGAGCCAAAATATTAGGCTTCACCCACGATAATGTGCGAGTCGCCCCCGGTGCGATTATTAGAATCGGTGATAAACAAATTGGCCGTGGCAGTTATATCGGTTTGTATAGTTATATCAACGGTGATGTAAGCATTGGAGAAAATGTTTCCATTGGGCCGCATGTTTCCATAGTGGCTTCTAATCATGTTTATGATCCGATGACACAATCGTTTAGTGGTCGAAGTTGCTTAGATAAAGGCAAAGTGGTTATCGAAGATGGCGTGTGGTTGACAACTGGTGTGGTAATAACACCAGGTGTAACTATTGGTCGTTGTTCTTTAGTTTGTGCCAATACAGTTGTAACACATGATGCGGCACCTTTTAGCATTGTTGCTGGTACGCCAGCTAAAGTGGTTGGGTATATTGACGAAAAAACTGGCCAATATCATTGGAATAAAGAGGACTAACAATTGACATCGATACTACAAAGAAAACATGACTTTCAAGTGTTTACCTCGCCTAAAAACGGAAGCACAATTGTTAATCCCCCTTGTTTCAATTGGCCTCAAGATGACTATACCCACTGTTATTACGTTGAGCTTATACAAGTTGGTACTGACAAGAAGTGGGATTGGCATTCCATCCAGTCGCCTCTTTTACTCGATTTTGAGTTAGAACCAAGTCAATATCGTTGGAGAGTTACCTCTCTAGAAAGTCAGCAAACATCAGAATGGGTTGAATTTGATATCACATCAGATACGGATTCGTATTTAGCACCGACAGCGCAAGAACTTTTTGCGCAATGTGCAAATAGAGACCAATTTTTGATGTATTTTGATGAAGATATTCAATATATTCAAGATAATAGCCAGCAAGCCAAGCAGAAGCTAATCAATAGTGTATCGAATATTGATATCGACTCGATCCAATACCCTAATCATTACCGTAGAGGTTTAGAAGAAGGTAAGCGTACCGCGATTGCTAACGTTCGAAATTGGATAGATCGTGATTTGATTGCTTTGACACTGCTTTATAAAATTTGGGGCGATGTTGAGGCAGGTAATCGAGCTCGAGATATTTTATTGCGAGTCTGTGAATGGAGCCCAGAAGGCCCAGCTTCATTGTTACGCCCATGCACATGGGGCGATGAAGTAGGGTTATCGATCGCTCGAAATCTTTATTTAGCTTACCATTGGTTAAGCCCAATTCTAACAGAAGACGAGCAATCTTTTGTGCGACCTATGCTGATTCGCGTTGCTTATCAAATGGAACAACGTTTAGAGCAAGATCAGTTTAAGCAATTTCCCGGACATTCACATACATCAAGGTTACCTGCTTACTTAGGGGTTGCGGCGTTAGCGCTGCATAAAGAGTTTGACCGCGATGTATGTGCACGCTGGTTGAACTATGCGCTAATGATTTATCGTGGCGTCCTACCATTTTATGGTGGAAAAGATGGCAGTTGGGTTGAAGGGCCGTTTTATTCATCGTCATATAGCAAATGGCACCATCCATTTTTTCTTTCTGTTGAGAGAATCAGTCGTTTTTCTTTTTATAATCATCCGTTCTATAAAAACTACGTTAATTTTGCGATGGACTTTGTTGCCACAAAAGAACGTATTCATCCATTTGGTGATGGATATTGGTGTCAAAGAGAAGGGACTGAATGGCCAGGATTCTTTGCTCAAAATCCATTAAGAATTTATGCACAACGTTACGGTGATCTTCAAGCCATTGAACTAGATAAGACTCTTGAAGACGATATTGAGAATTATAAATTACATCTTCTTGATGTTATTCCTACTATTCCACAATTGGAGTGTGTAGCAAAAAGACAGCGTCAAAATGACGTTCAGCAAAACAAAATAGATAGGCCTGATAACATTTATTATTCTTACGCTGGTCTTGGAAAAATGTCTAAAGGTTCCTCTTCTATTTACTATCGCGCCAGTCAATTTGGCAATAGTTCACACAGACACGCAGACCAAGGTAACTTTGCATTTGTCGACTCAGGTACCAATGTACTCACTCCTAGTGGTAGTTACGGTTATCGTTTTGGTAGTCGTCATCATAGTCAATGGACTCGTACAACCCTTGCGCATAACCTGCCTTTAATCAATGGATTAGGTCAAAGGCTTGATTGCCCTAAGGCGACAGCGTCGGTGCTTGATCATATCGAAGGAGAGTGTTTTAACGGTGTTATATTAGACCTCACTAACGCCTATGATGGCTGTGAAAATTATACGCGAGTATTGGTTCATGTAGTGGACAAGGGGTTAGTGGTGTATGACCAAATAACTTTAAACGAGACAGCGCCATTACAGTGGCGGTTACATACTCCTTTAAAAATAATACTTGGTAAGCAAGTTCACACCATGTTTGGTGATCATTCTATACAGAACCCATCCGGAAAAACTCTATACCAAATAGAAATGCTTTCTAATCACGCCAACTTGCCAGAGCTGGTAAGTGAAGTGAATGATGCGGATGGTTATTACGGTGAAATTGAATCGGATGCGCAACGAGATGTTAAGCATATAGAATGGAAAATTAAACCCAATACACGACACCATGTGGTAGTAAGTTGTGTAAATAGTCCGATTGACTGCCAATATTTGGCAGGAGAAGGCATTGTAATGAAACATAATGGTGAACAACTAATTATAAAAGAAGGGTCACAATCTTTTTTGACTCATGGTATCTAAAGTCATCATTAGATTAAGTTAAAGCCACGAGTAGAGTGTTCAAGATAAATAAGTGAGAGTCTTTCTTATTTACTAAGTCTACAGGTTGTCACCAATAAAGTTACAATCTGTAGACCATCATATAGATGGATTTCTTATTTGTTGTAGATTCAAAGTAGTACGCCATCCGTTGGGCATCTGGGGCAGGTAGCTACCTGTACCCTCAGAAAGCTGCATGATCTGGGCATTTATCTGCCTACTGCGTCCGTTTAACTCTTTAATACTAGTGGGGCAAACTCCTAAGAGAACTTAACAGATCAGTGAGGCTTATTTTGAAAAAAGTAGAAACGATGAACCCAACTACACAATCATCCATCACATCAGTACACCCAGCGCGTCAGCAACGGATTTTGCGCTTACCCGAGGTAAAGGCCAAAACCTGCTCTTGGCTGCAAGTGGCTGCCCGTACTCGCGATCCGCAAGGGGACACTTTCCTCTTATTCATCTTCTAAAGCTTGCGGTATCAAGTGCTGCCCGACTGTCCCAACTGCCCAGGGTAAGCGAGCTCGCGCGTTACGATTTATCTATAATTGCATATCAAAAACTGCTTTATGATACATAATGGCTAATCATTATTGTTGTATTTAGATTAAAATGATATGTTTTTGTATATAATTATTCTTAGTTGATACATTAAGGCATATCGAAATGAGCTATGTAACAGAGCAGATACTAGAAAGTCTTCGAGAAGCTCGGCTACGAAAGGGCTTTAGCCAGAGAGAGCTGAGCGCGCGTTCGGGGGTGCCTCAAAGCCATATATCGAAAATCGAGTCTGGCGGCGTTGATTTAAGAATGTCCAGCTTGATTGCACTTGCCCGTGTACTCGACCTAGAGTTATTTGTCGCACCAAAAAAATCTGTACCTGCCATTAAGTCGATTATTCGAAGTAGCAAAGGGAGCATCGACGAAGGTGAGACAATGTCGCCCGCATATCAATTAGGGGAAGACGACGATGACTAATCATGTTTCTACGCTCAACGTGTTGCTCTATGGCGAACCCATCGCAACGATCACCAACGTGGGCAACGACAGAACACTTTTTGCCTTTATGGATTCGTACATTCATGACGAATCGCGGCCTGTGTTGGGTCTGAGTTTTAAAGATGCACTGGGTGGCTTACTGACTAACTTTAAACCGACCCAAACCAAGTTAACTCCGTTTTTCTCTAACCTTTTGCCAGAAGAAACCATGCGTCATTACCTGGCAGAGCGTGCTGGAGTTAACCCCGCGTGGGAGTTTTTTTTATTGTGGGTACTGGGGCAGGATTTAGCTGGCGCGATCACGGTTGAGTCAGCGGATGGTGAAGCCTTACCACCTAATGTGCTTCAAGGTATTGACGATGAAACGGAAATTGAATCGCCAATGCGTTTTTCATTGGCGGGTGTGCAATTGAAGTTTTCAGCCGTACAACAGGCAAACGGTGGTTTGACCATTCCAGCAACCGGTAAAGGTGGCTCTTGGATTGTGAAATTGCCATCGTCTCGATTTGACGCTGTGCCAGAAAATGAATATTCGATGATGGAATTAGCTCGAATGTTGGGAATGGATGTGCCGGAGACTCAGCTACTCCCCATTAACCAGATTGCTAATATCCCAGATGGTATTGGTAAATTTGGTGATGCTTTTAAAAATGCTCAGGCGTTTGTGATTAAGCGCTTTGATCGTGCAGGTGGCCAAGCCGTGCATATTGAAGACTTTGCGCAAGTCTTTGGCGTTTATCCTCAGGATAAATACAAACAAGCCAGTATGCGTAATATTGCTCAGGTTATCGGTATTGAAGGGCAAGACAAGGACATCGTAGAATTTACTCGCCGATTGGTGTTCAATACCCTAATTGGCAATGCCGATATGCATTTGAAGAACTGGTCCGTGATTTACAAAGACAAGCGCACTGCATCGATAGCACCTGCTTATGACTTTGTTTCGACCATCCCTTATATCCGCGATGATAGTGCGTCGCTGAAGGTTAGCCGTAGCAAGAAATTCAGTGATTTCACGCTGGATGAGCTGTCACACTTGGCGGCTAAAGCCATGCTGCCAGAAAAATTGGTGTTAGATACCGCCAAGCAAACCGTGGCAGGTTTTCATGAAATCTGGGCGAAAGAAAAAGCGCATTTACCGCTTACCAAGTCGATGATTGAAGCCATAGATACGCACTTGCGAAGCATACCGCTACGCTAACATGAGAACCGACGCGTACAAAAATGCAGAGGCGTCGCGTTCGTTCACCCCAATCACATAGTATGTCTATGCTCATGGGGATTCATTCACTTGCGCCTAGCTGCAACTCCCAGTAGTTTGGCTATAGCGGCCTCCTGTGTGGTGTTGCGAAATGGCGCGGTTCAGTGTCTCTGGCCCCATATGTGGACGAGTAACTTTCTATCTAGGAATCTATTCTATATTTTGAATTTGCTCTCGCATTTGTTCAATTAACACTTTAAGTTCAACGCCTGACGCAGTGATGTCGGTGCTGATTGATTTAGATGCTAAGGTATTAGCTTCGCGATTAAATTCTTGCATCATAAAGTCAAGCTTACGACCACATGCTCCGCCTTTATTCAAAATATTAAGGGTTTCTTTTACGTGAGAATCTAGACGATCAATTTCTTCAGCTACGTCCACTTTTTGCGCAAGCAAGATCAGCTCTTGTTCTACGCGTGTGGCTTCCAATTCTATTTTTGCTTCTTCGAATTTCTTAATCAATCGTTCTCGTTGCCACTCTAAAATTTCTGGCATGCGAGATCGCACTTTAATCGCTTCTTCGGTAATTGCATCAAGACGAGTGGTGATAAGGTTTTTCATGTTTTCGCCTTCACGACCACGAGCTTCAATAAATTCTTTGACTCCTTCATCGAAAGCATTCAATAGTGCTTTATTTATTGAATCCATATCTTGTTCAGATGTTTCCATCACACCCGGCCATTGCATTACTTGAAATGGATTAATTCGATTGCTTTCACCCACAAGTGATGAAATTTGGTTGGCTGCATTTATGACTTGTTTGGCTAGTGACTCATTAATAGAGAGTTCACCTTTTGCTGCCGGGTTAGCTTCGAAACGTAAATGACATTCGACTTTTCCTCGAGCAAGACGTTTACGAAAGCGCTCACGTAAAATTGGTTCTAAACCACGAAATTGTTCAGGTAGGCGAAAGTAGGTTTCTAGATAGCGTTGGTTTACGCTGCGAATTTCCCATACCGCGCTTCCCCATTCGCCTTTTACTTCTTTGCGAGCGTACGCCGTCATGCTGTAGATCATTGATATTTCCTTAATGGTCGAGATGCATCATTAAATTTTGCAAGATGTTAGCATGGAAATGGTCTTTATCTCTATTTTTCAATTTAACTGAAGGTTTGAATTTAGTTCGAAACTTAAGGTTCGTTGCTCATCGTTGTTTTATTGTCACACCAATTCGCATCATTATGCTTTGTAACATTGTGCTGTCTAGGAACTGGTGGTTATTTCCGCTATAATCGCGCCCAATTAAAATTCATTGATAACAGGTAATGTTTCATGCGTCCAAACGATAGAAGTGCGGTACAAGTTCGTCCAATTAAAATGACTCGTAATTATACGGCGTATGCTGAAGGCTCTGTCTTAGTTGAATTTGGTAATACTAAAGTTCTATGTAATGCCACAGTAGAAGAAAATGTACCACGTTGGTTAAAAGGTCAAGGTAGAGGTTGGGTAACGGCTGAATATGGTATGTTGCCAAGAGCCACTCACACTCGCAACCGTCGTGAAGCGTCTAGCGGTAAGCAAGGCGGGCGCACAATGGAAATACAACGTCTTATTGCTCGTAGTTTACGTGCGGTAGTCGATTTAGAAGGCATGGGTGAATTTATGGTGACGGTCGATTGTGATGTTATCCAAGCGGATGGTGGAACAAGAACGGCCTCTATTTCTGGCGCGAGTGTTGCAATGGCGGATGCGTTTGAGCATTTGGTAAGCAAGGGCAAACTTAAACAAAACCCTATGAAAGGCCATGTTGCAGCCGTTTCTGTTGGTATTGTGAACGGTGAAGCTTTATGTGACCTTGAATATGTGGAAGACTCTGCAGCAGATACCGATATGAATGTTGTGATGACAGAAGAAGGCAAAATGATAGAAATCCAAGGGACAGCAGAAGGTGAACCCTTCTCGCATGATGAACTCATGGATTTATTGGCCTTAGCGAAACAAGGTATTGCCGATATTATTGAAGTGCAAAAAGCCGCGTTAGTGGACTAATAACTTTGTCCGTTGACGAGCGGCTATAAGTTAACAAGAAACGTTTTATAGGCTCATTGGTTACCGTAAAGTGTCGAGGGTAAGCAATGAGCTTTCTAGCGAGTGTAGGATAAAAACCACCTTTTATTTTAGGGGAAAATAATGAAAGCATACCAACGTGAATTTATTGAATTTGCGCTAGAAAAAGAAGTTCTGAAGTTTGGACAATTCACACTAAAATCTGGGCGTATTAGCCCGTACTTTTTTAATGCAGGTTTATTTAATACAGGTAGAGATCTCGCTCGCTTAGGTCGTTTTTATGCCGCTGCACTGATGGATTCAGGTATTGCTTATGACGTGTTATTTGGTCCGGCTTATAAAGGTATTCCTATTGCTACCACAACTGCTGTTGCCTTAGCGGATCACCATGATGTTGATACGCCCTATAGTTTTAATCGTAAAGAAGCCAAAGATCATGGTGAAGGCGGCAATTTGGTTGGTAGCGCTCTAGAGGGTCGAATCATGTTGGTGGATGACGTGATTACTGCAGGAACCGCTATTCGTGAATCAATGGAAATTATCCAGTCTAATGGAGCAGAATTGGCAGGTGTGCTAGTAGCGATTGATAGACAAGAAAAAGGTAAAGGAGAGCTTTCTGCTATTCAAGAAGTTGAACGCGACTTCCAATGCCAGATCGTGTCTATTGTTAGCCTTTCGGATCTTATTTCTTACCTCGAAGAGAAAGGAATGAGCTCTGAACATCTACAAAAAGTCAAAGAGTACAAAGCTCTGTACGGTGTTTAAAGCTCCTTCTTATCATAGAGCTAAGTAGAAATAGAACCGGATATAAATAGAATTAGACAAAACAGAGTCCAGTTCTATTTATATTTAATACCAGGCACTACTGACACTACTTATACCGAATACCACGCGTTACCGATTCATCTTCCATTGTTTTAAAGCGTTTATGTAACCACATCCACTGTTCTGGTGCTTTCAATATTATCTTTTCGATTTGTTTATTCATGAAAGCGGCAGCGGCTTTGGCATCTTTTTTCGGGTATATATCATGAATGGATGGTTCAACTTGTATTTGGTATTTTCCATCTGCATTTCTAAACCCAGAACCAGTGATGATGGCGCAATGACTGGTGTAGGCTAGAATACTGGTTCCTGTAGTAGTACAAGCATCTTTAACGGCAAAAAAAGGAACGAAAACTGATTTATTTCGGCCATAGTCATGATCGGGTAAATAGAACAGACGATGGCCATTTTTTAAAATACGGATCATGCCTTTTACGTCTTTTCTATCCACTAGCGTATTACCATTGTGGCTTCTGCCATGATATTGGATAAAGTTATAGGCAGGATTATTATGTGGTCGATAAACGCCGTAACCCCCAACGCCTAGAACGGCAAAGGCTCGAGCAGTAATTTCCAGATTAAGTGCATGAGCGCAGCACAGTAGAACCCCTTTTTTTTCTTGCTCTAGTTGCTGCATCTCGCTGAAATCACCAGCAATCAATAGTCGTTTAAATCGCCATGTAGGCCAAAACCAAGTGATCCCTGTTTCAATCAAAGCTAACCCTGTGTTTCTAAAGTTTTCTTCAACAAAACGTTCGATTTCTTTGGTTGATTTATCAGGAAAAGCGAGTTCTAGGTTTCTTGTTGCTACTTTTACTCGAGCTTTACCAAACCTCATGCTTATTTGACCCAGCTTAGTTCCTAAAAAGTAGAGAACTTTATAAGGCAATAAGTTAACAAAAACAGCCAGCAGCCCAAAATTCACCCACACTAACCAATATTTGGGTTGTATGAGTGACCAAGTAAATTTGGGTTCAATACTTTTACTCATTGTTGCCTCTTTCTGTCTTCATTATCCGGTGTCTCTTTTTAGTACTCAAGGGTGTTCACTGAAGTTGTGCGCTAAGTAATGCCCAATATTCTTCAAAATTTTCAGTGGGTTGATATTTGAAATCTGACCGAACAAAACGATTCAAACTTCCTTCAACTTGTCCGAGTAATTGAGCGGCTAAAATCGATTCCGATACTGGAAATGATTTATTTTCTCGTATCTGTCGTTCACGTAAAATCTGTCTTAATTGCGCTTCGATTCTTTCATACAACTGATTAATACGGCTGCGAAGGCGTTCATTTTCGAACATCAATGCATGGCCTGACATTATTCTGGTTAGACCTGGGTTTCTCTCAGCAAAAACTAAAATTAATTGTAGAACTAATCTTATTCTCTGTAAGGTATCTTTTTCATCGTCTAGAATTCGGTTGATTCTAGACATGAGAGAATCTTCAATAAACTCGATTAATCCTTCAAACATTCGAGCTTTACTTGGAAAATGTCGATAGAGAGCCGCTTCTGAAACCCCAACTTGTTTGGCTAATTTAGCCGTGGTGATTCTTGATGCGCCATCTGCTGTTTCTAACATATGAGCTAAAGCTTGCAGAATTTCTTCTCTACGATTGGACTTTCTGGTTCCTGTCATGGATCCGATTCCTTATCTTATTCCATGTTATTGGTTGAACTTTTTTTCTGTTATTCCATAACATGGTGACTACCAGCGGTGCTATGTTATTTAGTGTATTTTTACCGTTGTAATCTTTCGTTGAATAGACTTCATTTAAGCACCAACATTATTGAAGTTGGTGCTTACTACGGACTGCTTAGTTATTATTACTCACCTTAATGGTCAAATCTACTGTGGTTATTAGCAATTTGTTTAAAATAGTTATCTTGGTCAAAACCTAGCTCATTAAGGCGTTAATTTTTAATAGGATGTCTGTGGCAAGTTGTTCTTTTGAGTTTAACGGCAGTTGTTGTTCACCTTCAGGCCAAAAAAGAGTTAATGCATTATCATTAGAATTAAAGCCTTGTCCTTGGATTGATACATCGTTTGCACAAATTAAATCAAGGTTTTTTCGGCTTAACTTTGCTCGTGCGTAGGTTTCTACATTTTGAGTTTCAGCAGCAAAACCGACAGTAAAAGGTCGATTGTTCTTTAATTGAGCGACGCTAGCGACAATGTCTGGATTCTTTGTCATGCTTATTGTCATTTCATCGTTATCATCTGTTTTTTTGATTTTTTGATCGGCAACATTCATCGGTCGATAATCTGCTACGGCAGCACAGGCAATGAAAATATCATGGCTTTCAGCATTTGCCATAACTTGTTGATGCATATTTTCAGCACTTTCTATACTGATTTTTTGTACATTATTAGGCGTGTCTAATGCAACAGGGCCGCTGACCAGTGTTACTTTTGCTCCTAACAATGAAGCTGCACGAGCAAGCGCATAGCCCATTTTTCCCGAGCTGTGATTGGAAATAAAACGCACGGGATCAATCGCTTCGCGAGTCGGTCCCGCGGTTATAAGAACCGATTTTCCTGCAAGAGACTTAGGTTGAAAAAATGCTTCACAACGTTCTACCAATTGCATTGGTTCTAGCATTCTGCCGTATCCTATGTCCCCACAAGCTTGTTCTCCGGCAGCAGGTCCCCAAATATGAATCGCTCGTTTTTTCAATGTGGTAATGTTTTCTTGGGTTGCGAGGTTGGCATACATTTGTTGGTTCATTGCTGGGGCAACAACAACCGGGGCATTGGTTGCAAGCACTAAAGTAGAAACCAGATCGTTCCCCATTCCTGCCGCTATTCGTGCAATTAAATCCGCTGTAGCAGGGGCGAGTAAGACTAAATCAGCCCATTTGCCTAATTCAATATGTCCCATGGATGCTTCTGCTGCAGGGTCAAGTAGGCTGCTTGATACAGGATGACCCGATACAGCTTGCATAGTTAAAGGGGTAATAAATTCTTGTGCTGCTTGAGTCATAACGACTTGAACGTCGGCACCACGTTCGGTTAAACGTCTTGTTAATTCGGCACATTTGTAGGCAGCAATACCGCCACTGATTCCGAGAAGGATTTTTTTCCCAGCTAAAGATTGCATGTTGATTCTCCATTTGATCGGTAAACCATAGCATAAAAATTTGAAAAATCCTCTGTATAGAAAGGAATCACAATAAGCCGTTAGGTTTGTAATAAATCAGAGATTATTTGACTGGATTTGTGCAGTAGCGCAGAGCTTGTTTAGAGATATGTGATGAAAAAAGCTATAATTTGAAAATAATAATTAAAAAGCTAAAGCCAGTAAATTTAATAATAAGTCTAGTTGTTTAGGATAATATTGAGCTGATAATTATATAAAAATAATGGTGGAGTGAGTTATGTCATTAAAAAGTCGGGGTAAATTAGCTCTGATCACGATAGTTCCTTTAGTTTTAATTACCTTTTTAGTAGCCGGTGTATTTTACTGGAATGGTATTAGAGATTTAGAATCTCAAGCTAAAACTTATCGCAGTGAGCTGATTAGTTATCACAAAGAGTCGTTAATCGCTCATCTCCGTATGGGGCGAACCGCGATTCAAGCACTTTATGATGAAGATAAAAATGGTGAGAATAAAGAAGCAGCTAAGGTTATTTTAAGAGCCATGCGCTTTGCCGATGATGGCTACTTTTTTGCTTACAATTCACAAGGAATTAATACATTTCATGGCGTTAACCTTTCGTTAGAAGGTAAAGATCTGTCACAGGTGAAAGATGAAAATGGGGTTCTTATTATTAGTGACTTGGTTCGTGCTGCAAAAGTGGGTGATGGTTTCCTGAATTTTGTGTGGCATAAACCCTCTATTGATGCATCAGCACCTAAACTTGGTTACGCGGAATATCTGCCTAAATGGGATTGGATTTTAGGTACGGGTGTATATGTTGACGAAGTAGAAGCGCAAGTAGACGCTTATCTACAAATGCGTAAAGATCAATTATCTGGAGATATGTTTTCAGCTTCGATGATTTCATTGATTGGGTTAGTACTTACTTCTATTGCTATTAGTATTATCACCGGACGAGCATTGATTCCTTTGCACAATATGGTTGATAAGTTAAATAACATTTCTCAAGGCGATGGGGATTTAACCGAGCGTCTTGAAACTAAAGGCAACGACGAAATTGCAGAGTTAGGGATTGCATTTAATACCTTTATGGACAAATTACAACCGATGATGAAAGAAGTTCAAGAAAGTTCAGTATCGGTAAGACAAGCCGCTAAAGATTTAGATTTACAGTCCAGCCGTTCGGTAAACACTATTCAACATCATAGCCAAGAAACAGAGAAGGTAGTAACCGCTGTCACCGAAATGGCGGCAACTTCTAGAGAGGTCGCAACCAATACTCATTCAACTTCAGAAGCGATCACGTCGGCGAACATTCAAATTGAAGATGCTCAGAAGGAAGTGTCGCAAGCTATGCATAGTATCAATGAACTAGTTAATGAAGTGAATGTCACCTCTGATGCTATTCAAGCTTTGAGTGAACAGACCGATCGAATCACCAGTGTTATAGAAGTAATCGGTGGTATAGCTGAGCAAACAAATCTTCTCGCCCTGAATGCCGCGATTGAAGCAGCGAGAGCAGGGGAGCAAGGTCGAGGCTTTGCGGTGGTTGCAGATGAAGTGCGTTCATTAGCCAGTAGGACACAATCCAGTACGCAAGAAATTAATGAGATGCTCAATGGTTTACAATCAGGAGTAAAAACGGCTGTTACTACGATGGCCGAAAGCCAGAATCGAGGGCAAAAAACCATTCAAGACTCATCGGTTATTCAAGAGCGGTTATCGGAGATCCAAGGTGCTGTCGGTATAATTCATGATATGGGAGTACAAACCGCTTCTGCGGCAGAAGAGCAAAGCGCGGTTGCGGAAGAGATAAATCAAAATCTTGTTTCAATTCAAGAAATTGTAATTGAATTGAGTAATGAATTAGAGAGTTCTGAGAAAATTAGTTCAGCTCTAGCCGATTCAGGTAAGCAAGTGAAAGATTTAGTTGGTAACTTTAAGGTTTAATGCGTCTTAACATGAGCCTGTCATTTTTAATCAGCGAGTTATAGTAAATTGGTTATGATTGCTTTTTTGTTATAAAAAATGTTTATCATCAAACACAGTGTGACCAATTAAATTTACTATGCTCGCTATATTATATCTGTAATGTGACTCGCCAGATTTAAAATCATCAGAGTAAGTATTACGTTTGGCTAAACCACTCGCATTTTATTTATCTGGTGTGTTCACCCAGCTTGTTATCTGCTATTTGTGATTGAGTTGCACAGGAGCAGATATGAATATAAAACGAATACCGATGGAGTGTCGTCCTAGAGAAAAATTACTGAGTCGAGGCCCTAATTCTCTATCGGATGCTGAGTTGCTAGCTATTTTCCTTCGCACGGGCATTAAAGGTATGAACGTGATAGAGCTGGCTGATTACCTTCTTGCTGATTTTGGTTCGTTACGAAAACTATTTAGCTGCAATCAAGATGAGTTTTGCCAACATAAAGGTTTAGGCGAAGCAAAATTTGTTCAGCTACAAGCCGTATTAGAAATGTCTAAACGCTATCTAGCAGAAACCATAAGTAAAGGAGGGGCAATTTCTAGCCCACAGGATACTAAAATGTATCTGTCTAGTAGATTGAGAGATAAGCAGAGAGAGGTTTTTCTTCTTCTTTATTTAGATAGTCAATATCATATTATTACCGACGAAATACTATTTGAAGGAACGATTGATGGAGCGTCGGTTTACCCTCGTGAAGTGGTAAAAAGAGCGTTATTTCATAACGCCACTGCGATTATCGTTGCGCATAATCATCCTTCTGGCCTTACTGAACCAAGCTCGGCAGATAAAAGTATAACCGTCAGAATTGCAGATGCCTTAGCTTTAGTCGATATAGTCTTATTGGACCATTTTATTGTGGGGGATGGAGAGGTTCTTTCTTTTGCAGAGAGAGGGTTAATTTAAGCTACTTATTTTTAAGGTCGTTTATTAATCGTCTATTAATAGTTTACTGTATCGAGTGAATAACGCTATTCACTCGATATTAGTATTAGGCTTCAACTATTTGTCACAGGCGTACTTTTTGCTGTGGTCCGTTTTTAGTTACGAGATTAACGCGACTTACTGCCCGATTTTATTGCTTCAATTATTTCTGTTGTTGAACAACCATCTTCAAAGTTAAGAACGCGCACTTCGCCGCCGGCTGCGATAACTTCGGTGCCACCTGCAATTTGTTCTGGTTTATAATCGCCACCTTTAACCAGCATTGAAGGCAATACTTCCGAGATTAAACGTTGCGGCGTTTCTTCACTAAAAGGGACAACCCAATCAACAGAACCCAAAGCTGCTAATACTGCCATGCGTCTATTGGTTGGATTAACAGGACGTCCTGGACCTTTTAAACCTCGAACCGACTCATCGGTATTAACAGCAACAATTAAGCGATCACCCAGTTTTGCTGCTTGATTTAGATAAGAGACATGGCCTGCATGCAAAATATCAAAACAGCCGTTGGTCATCACGACAGTTTCGCCTTTGGCTTTGGCTTTTTTTACTGCTTCGACTAATGCGTCTTCGCCAATAACACCAAAATCTGTATCTTGACTGCCATGAATGGCTTCGGCCAATTCAATTTCGGACAAGGTTGATGTACCCAGTTTACCAACCACGACACCAGCCGCCGCGTTAGCGAGAGCACACGCTTCATCTAACGGTTTTCCTGCAGCAACCGAAGCGGCCAATACTGAAATGACAGTATCACCAGCTCCTGTTACGTCATACACTTCTTTTGCTTCGGTAGGAAGATGCAGTGGTTCGCAATCTTTACGCAATAAGGTCATACCGTGTTCGCCACGTGTAACAAGTAACGCTTCTAAATCAAATTCTTCGACTAACGCTAACCCTTTTTCGATCAGCTCTTCATCGGAATGGACTTTTCCGACCTTTAACTCAAATTCAGCCATGTTCGGTGTTAATAGCGTTGCACCTCGGTAGCGTTCAAAATCGACTTCTTTAGGGTCAATGAATACAGGAATATTGGCTGCTCGTGCTTTTTGAATAATTAATTGAGCGTGCTCTAATGCGCCTTTAGCATAGTCAGATAAAATAATCGCATTCATTTTCGGCAGTACGGCATCAATACGGGATAAAATTAACTGCGGATCGACATCTTTAAATTTTTCTTCGAAATCTAACCGAATGAGTTGTTGTCCTCGGCTGATTATGCGTAATTTGGTTATGGTTGGGTATTGCGGAAGGGTGACAAAATCGCAATCAATATTGAGGCCATGCAAAGTATCGGATAACACTTTTGCCGGTTCATCGTCACCTGTTAAGCCGATAATATGTGCATTTCCACGTAAAGAAGCAATATTCATTGCAACGTTAGCTGCTCCTCCGGGACGCTCTTCATTGTTGTCTACTTTGACTATTGGCACTGGCGCTTCGGGTGAAATACGTCCAGTTGGACCATACCAATAACGATCGAGCATAACATCGCCAATAACTAAAACATTCGATTGGTTATATTCAGGCAAAATAGGTTTCATACAATATTCCAAAAATGATGACTGGAAGGAAGTTTAGCATAAGCCAGTAGCGCGCTAAACTTGCCACAAGCATCAAATTCTATCTTATTTCTGTAAAATCAAAAAAACACTTATCTTTTTCAAATTTTCTGCTATTATTCGCGCACTATTTTTTGAACACTAATCAGCTCTGCTCAAAAAAAGATCACGAAATCTTGTAAAAGGATCTATTCAGGTCTTGAGCAATGTACGTCAAGTTAGTATAATGCGCGACCTTTGATAGCCTTGTATGGGTTTCCATAGCGGTTTTTAACCTCAAATCTTTACTTATTTAGTAGTCGTACTATTTAGTAGTAGTTTTTACTTATTGAGTAGATAGAGAGGTTCGGCCACCAAGGTTGATATCGAGCTGAAACGATTTTGGAGAGACTTTAATGTCCCGAGTATGCCAAGTAACTGGTAAGCGTCCAGTAACGGGTAATAACCGTTCACACGCACGAAATGCTACTAAGCGTCGTTTTCTGCCGAACCTACAAACGCATCGTTTCTGGGTAGAGAGCGAAAAACGCTTTGTTAAACTACGTCTAACTGCTAAGGGTATGCGTATTATTGATAAGAAAGGCATTGATGCTGTTCTTGTTGATATTCGTGCTCGTGGCGAGAACGTTTAAGAGGAATTGAACGATGGCTAAAGGCATTCGTGAAAAGATTAAACTTGTTTCATCTGCTGGTACAGGACATTTCTATACCACTGATAAAAACAAGCGTAACATGCCAAGTAAATTTGAGATCAAGAAATTTGATCCTGTAGTTCGCAAGCACGTTATGTACAAAGAAGCAAAAATCAAGTAATTGATGACAGTTTCAATAAAAGCCCAGCTTAAATAGCTGGGTTTTTTGTTTTTTAGATAAATGTTTTGCAAAATTTGATTTCGTTCGCTAAGTTTTATCAATCTTATTCTTACTTCTTCTTTTCGGCTCCTTAACCGACAACCTAGCAGTTTCAGTCATTCCTTGTTAGATTAGTCCTCAGTTTAATTACTCAAGTGCTAAGGTATTACTGCATGAAAAAAATCTCTCGTCGCGGTTGGAACAATGTCCTTATTTTTGCTGTTATCGCGTTTATGTTAATTCTTAATCTGCCGATGATTATTAAAGAAAACTTTATGCAACCAGAGCAAACAACCTATCCTTATGTGCTTAATCCTGAAGCTGATATCAAGGAAATGCATTTTTCGCAACTCTCTATTCAAAGGGAAGCAACCGATTGGGTCGCGAATAAAGAACTCACCATTTCGGCTTTAGAACTTGTACAGCGTTGGCACGCGCTTGCGGGTACACAGATTGATAGTGATACATTTTCGCAACTTAAAGATCAGTTGCCTAAAGCGAATACATTAGAAGTATGGTATTTAAATACCGAAGAACCGCAAAGAGTCACTTACTATCAAACCCCTAATTTTTGGTTGATGAAAGGTTGGCAACAGCATTGGATCGCTGTTTCAGTTGATGAAAACTACCTATTTCCAATTTCAAATTAGTGATTGGTTATCCTCTATTGATTGTATTTCTAAGTACGAAATAGAAATAACCAAGAAAGATGATGAATAAACAAAGAGAGCGCGTAATAAAAATAGATAGTACCTAACCAAATAGATAGTACTTAATACAAACTAATCGCACGGAGTAAAATTCACTATGCCTGAACTACCAGAAGTTGAAGTTAGCCGAATGGGCATTACGCCCCACCTTTCTGGCAAAACCATCAAGCATATTGTTATTCGCCAACCTAAGTTACGATGGATGATTCCTGAAGAATTAAGCCAACTTAGTGGGCAAGTTATTTTAACTATTCGACGTAGAGCAAAATACCTGCTTTTAAAAACAGAAAAAGGCAGCATTATTGTTCATTTAGGCATGTCCGGTTCTCTACGAGTATTAAAAGAAAATCATCCAGTGAAAAAGCATGATCACGTTGATCTGGTGTTAACTGATGGAACGCTGCTTCGTTATAATGATCCACGACGTTTTGGTGCTTGGTTATGGCAAGATAGAAATCAAGAGCATACGCTGTTTAAAAGTTTGGGCCCAGAACCGCTAGAAGAGGATTTTCACGCTGACTACATTGTGCAAAAAGCGGATAAAAAGCGAGTGGCAATAAAGCAGTTTATTATGGATAACAAAACCGTGGTTGGTGTTGGGAATATTTATGCTAATGAAGCTTTATTTTTAGCAAAAATACACCCTTTAACACCGGCGGGTACTTTGCAGCTTGAGCAATGGCAAGAATTGGTTCAACAAATTAAGCAAGTACTCGCTACGGCCATAGAGCAGGGGGGTACAACACTTAAAGATTTTAATCAAGCGGATGGTAAGCCGGGTTATTTTGCTCAAGAACTCAGAGTTTACGGTAAAGCAAATGAAGGTTGCCCTATCTGTGGTGAAAGTATCCAACAGTTGAAAATAGGACAACGAAATAGTTATTTTTGCTCAACTTGTCAGCCGGAACAGTAATCCAGTTCGACTCAATTACAGCTTGAATACCATGCTGTTGAAGTGCTATTTTTGTGCTTTTTCTTTTAGCTTAATCGCCACAGGAATAGGCACAAATTGATCGATTTCACCGCCATGAATCGCGACTTCTCTTACAATCGTTGAAGATAGGAAAGCATACTCTTCTGCTGGGGTTAAAAAGATACTTTCTAAATTAGGCATCAATTTTTTATACATATTGGTTAAGCCAAATTCGTATTCGAAATCGACAGTGGTTCTTAAGCCTCGGATCAGTAAATTGGCATTTTTTTGTTTAGCAAAGTCAACTAACAGCCCTGAAAATCCTTCAACCGACACATTATCAAGCATTTTTACCGATTCTTGCAGCATATCGACTCGCTCTTGCAGCGAAAACATGGTCTGTTTACTCGGGCTATAAGCGATCGCAACGGTAACCTGATCGAACATTTTTGCTGCTCGAGTAATGATATCCATGTGACCATTTGTGACGGGATCAAATGTGCCAGGGTAAAGTACATGATTATCCATTACATTGTTCCTTTTTGCTGGCTAACCACTGATTTAAGCGCTGTTTTACCATTTCTAAACTAATATCCTGCATTAGGTTTTCCCCTTTGGCTCTTGTGCCCCAGCTTAATTGTTCTAGTGGTTTTCCTTGTTGCTGCTCCACATGTTGCTGATACACACTAGCCACATATTGCTGGCTATAATACGGCCCAGTTCGTACTGGATTACTGTGTGCATACAAACCAATAACTGGTGTGTTCTGAGTGGTGGCGAGATGAGCGGGCCCAGTGTCTGGCGCCAAAACAATATCGGTGTGTTTAAGTACAGAGGTGAGTTGCATTAAATTGGTTTGGCCAATTAAGTTGGTCACAGGGCACTGACACAGAGCTTCTATTTGTTGACCTAGCTTTACTTCTCTTGGTGCAGGGGAGCCACATAAAACAATGTGTAATCCTTGTTCATAGGCGTAATCTGCTAGTTGAGCATATCGCTCTGTTAACCAGTTTCGTTCGTCTTTACTCGCCGCGGGTGAAATGACTAACGTTGGCGGTTTGGGTAGATTTTTCTTTGCAAATTCAACATCACTTTGGCTAATAGGAATATCCCAGCTAGGTAATTCAAATGGTACGCCAATATACTTGGCAAACTCAGCAAAGTTATCTAAAACATGAAAACTATCAGTATTGGCAAGATGTTTGTTGGTGAAAAATCGTTGTCCCTCACGGGTTCTATTTTTACCAAAACCTACTTTATATTTTGCTTTAATTCCAAAAGAAAGAGCACTAGCCCGAATCGCTGCTTGCATGTGTAAAAGTGCATCGAAACGTTGCTCAGAAAGCTGTCGCCATACTTTCTTCATGCCAGTAAAGCCTTGTTTTTTATCAAAGATAACTACATTGATATTAGGCAGTTGGCTAACTAACTGCGCTTCTATTTTTCCTGTTATCCACGTTATTTTGGTTTCAGGCCAATATTTTTGAATTGCCTGAACCACTGCGATAGCATGACAAACATCACCAATAGCGGAAAGCCTTAATATACAAAGCGATTTTGGAGCAGAAGAAAATAAAGCCATAACATCTTTACTCGTAAAGTAGGTAATGCGAATTATGCAGTTGCCATGGTTAAATGTAAACTATCGTTATAAGTGGTTACGCTCAAAAATAAAGGCGAGTTTATTCAAGATAAAAGTCGGTGGTATACAATAGCGGGCTGTGATGTTTAATAAAAAAAAACAAAAAACAAAAAACAAAAAACCAAACTCGAATATAATCCGTCACGCTTATATTCAAAATAACCAAGTTCAAACAGAGGCACTGGTGCAAATTTATAAAAGTGGAAATGAGACTATTTGGTATGATTCAGAGCTTCTATCTGTTCCAGTAGAGATGTGTACTAATGCGCCTTATTGGTATGTAAACAATAAGGTTGTTGGTGTGGCGAAAGGACGAGGAACGACTTGGTTTGTTCAATTGGCTAATCTGCAAGGTGCGCTAAGGCATTATCGTCGTGGTGGTTTATTCGGCAAACTAGTGAGTGACCAGTACTGTTTTCAAGGCTGGCAAAAAACGAGAAGCTATCAAGAATTTTTATTGTTAACCACATTGCGATCAGCAGGTGTCAATGTGCCACGACCTATTGCGGCTCGTGCCGTGAAAACAGGGTTAATTTATCGCGCTGATTTATTAAGTGAGAAAGTACCTAATGCGCATGACTTAGTGGATATATTGCAACGTCAGTCCTTAACCAAACAAAACTATTGTAATATTGGCCAGCAAATTCGCAAAATGCACGATGCAAGCGTGAATCATACCGATCTTAATATCCATAATATATTGCTAGATGACGAACAAAATGTATGGATTATCGATTTTGATAAATGCGCCGTTCAATCTGGTGATGCTTGGAAAGCATCTAATTTAGACCGGTTAAAACGTTCATTTTTCAAAGAACAGGGTAAGCGAAATATTCATTGGAATGAAAATGAATGGCAGCTATTGCTTGCCGGCTACTCTGGTTAATTTAATATGCTACCTTACAAAAGGACAGTGCGTTTTCAAGACCGATTCTATATCTCGAATAGGCTGTACATTTTAAAATAGGTAGCACGTACTTCAGTATAAATTAGAACATTACAGATATAGAAAACGTTTAATTAGACTATAAATAACGCAGTGTTTTCTCTAGTGCGCCTCGGTTTCTTTCTACCACATTTAATGCTGCTTGGCCCATTGATTGCGACCGTTTTGCATCTGAAAAAATCAGGTTCAGTTGTTCTGCTATCTCGTCAGGTGTACTCGCAATCACTACTGCATTATCCGCTAATAATTGTTGAGTAATATCGCTAAAATTATAATAGCTTGGCCCATTAATCAGTGGCTTAGCCAATGCAGCTGGCTCAAGAAGGTTGTGTCCGCCTACTTTATCTCCTAACAAGCTTCCTGCCATGAAGCAAATATCAGCAGCACCAATTAATAACAACATTTCGCCCATTGTATCGCCAATATAAACTTGTGTATCGTCTTGTGGTGGATGTTGGCTTGTCCGAGTAATGGCTTTTAACTCTTGTTGCTGTACTAATTCACTCACAGCAGTAAATCGTTCAGGGTGCCTAGGAACGAGAATCATCAACGCATTAGGCTGTAACTTCAATAATCGTTTATGCGCCTGCAATAATATTTCATCTTCACCTTGATGAGTGCTGGCTGCAATCCAAATCGGTCTTTCGCTACCTAGTTCGGATCTCAATTTTTGGCTAGACTGCATAATATGAGTGGCAATGCTGATATCAAATTTAATCGAACCTGTAACATGAAGGTTTTTATTAGCAAACCCGAGTCGTTTGAAACGCATTGCATCATCTTCATGTTGGCAAAGGATTTGAGATATATTTTTTGCTAATAAGTTAAATACAGATTGAAATTTTGCGTAGCGCAAACAAGACTTTTCTGACAAGCGAGCATTCAGCACGGTGATCGGAATATTAGATTTTGCGACGGTATGCAATGTATTAGGCCATAATTCCGTTTCCATAATTAATAGCTTTGTAGGCTTTACCGAACGCAGAAAACCTTTCACGCACCACGCAAAATCAATCGGCATATATCTGTGCTCAACAAGATCGGCTAACTTTTCTGCTTGTTGTGCGCCAGTGCTCGTTGTGGTGGTTAATACAATGGCTTGTTGTGGGTTTTGCTTTTTTATCGCTTTAATAATAGGCGTAACAGCAATGGTTTCACCAACAGAGACTGCATGAATCCAAATAGGATTTTGCGCTTGAGTTGTAGGTGTTACCCCCCAATGCTCTTTCCAGCGAGAGCCGAAGGTTGGTTTACCGGTCTTTTTCCTATATAAGCCAACTAAAAGAAAAGGGCAGGCGAGAAAAAGAACCAATGTGTAAAGTAAACGAATAAGCATAATTATGGGCGCTTAGTTGAAATTAATAACAATCAATACGGTTGTGCTCAAAATCATTGCATTTGCATTGAGGCGACAAGTGAGTAAATCATCACGAGTATAGTTTAACTATATGATTTGAGTAAACGAATGCCACTAACCAAGAGTGTGTTTCAAAGGAACAGGGTAGAACTTATATAGTTAATAGCCCGCATTTTAAGTTAGAATAAACAGACAAACCAGAAAAATTGAAGAGGCTTGCAGTGACAGCACGTAAACGTCGTTACCTATTGTATATTGCGCAAAATTACGCCTACGCTATTTGTCGTCCACTACAAGAAGAAATACTGGCTCAAGGCGGAGAGGTTACTTGGTTTCTTGAAGGTGACGAGGTTAATCCAGATTATCTCCGAGAAAATGAAATCAGATTAAACACGATTGAAAAGGTAAAGCAATTTAATCCTGATGTTGTTCTGGTTCCTGGTAATGTTGTGCCTAGATTTATTCCTGGCCTTAAAGTTGATATTTTTCATGGTTTTAATTCAGGCAAACGAGTGCGTCGTGGCAAGGCGAGACATTTTGAAATTCGTAATTGCTTTGATTTGTATTGCACACAAGGTCCGCAAACTACGGGGCCATTCCAAGAGCTTGCTTTAGAGCATAGACATTTTTCTGTTAAAGAAACCGGTTGGTCTATGCTTGATCCATTATTTAAGGTTAATCACGATAACCCATATATTGATAAGTCAGATACTCGTCCTACCGTGTTGATGTGTTCGACATTTTCTCGCAATCTAACTTGTGCACCTCATTTATATGAACAAGTTAAGGCAATGTCAAAAAAGGGAAACTGGCGTTGGTTGGTTCAATTTCATCCCAAAATGCCGGAAGATGTGGTAGAAAAATACAAGCAGTTACAAAATGATAATTTAACCTTTGTCGAAACAGACAATGTGATCCCGTTATTGAAAGCGGCCGATGTGATGTTGTGTGATACTTCATCGGTATTATTAATGTTTTTATTGCAAAGGAAACCGGTTGTTACCTTCAAAAACCGAGCTCCGCAACCACATTTACTGGATATTAGCCAAGCAGATAAAGTAGAAGAGTCGATACAGCTAGCGTTATCTAAACCCAGCGATTTAATGGAAGAGATCGAAAAATACTGTCAGTTTATCCATCCCTATACTGATGGAGAGTCGAGTAGACGAGTCTTAAAAGCCGTAGATAAAATGTTAGATAATGGGAAGCAGTTATCGTTAAAAAGAAAACCTTTTAATTTAATCCGAGAGTTAAAGTTGCGTAAAAAAATAGGGTATTGGAAACCTTGGTAATTAATGAAGTCTCATTACTAAAAATTTCTAGCTTTATCATTGCTGTAGTGAGGTAAGCTTACCTATTTGGACTCGGTTATGGCAAAGTAGCTGAAATAGAAATGTTGAGATAAAAAAGGGCTCGGGTTGGTAAAATCTTATATTCATTTACTAACATTTTAATTTAACAACATACATACAGTTATTAAATATGAAAAAAATTAAGCTACTTGCGGTTACACATCATAGCCGTAGCAACATCAACCCCATTCGACCGGAAGCTTCGCAAATTATTGGCTTGCATAAATCAGGGCAAGTTGATGTTACCGTTCTCTGTAATCCTAATTCAGGGTTGATTCCTTATTTTGAGCAGCATGGGATCGAGGTGTTAACTGATCCTCTAGATAAAAAAATCTCATTAGCAACCATTTCCAAAATACGTTCTTTAATTAAATCTAAAGATATCGATATTTTGCACTTATTCAATAATATAGCTTGTAGTAATGGTGCGACAGCAGCAATTGGCACTAAGGCTAAAGTTATTGCTTATCGTGGACAAACGGGCAACATCAGCCGTTTGGATCCTGCTAGCTACCTGACGATGCTGCATCCTCGATTAGATAAAATTATTTGTGTGGCAAATGCAGTACGTGACGACTTAAAGCAACATGTATGGGGTGATAAAAATAAACCGATCACCGTTTATAAAGGGCACGATCAATCATGGTACCAAAAGCCTCAGGCGAGTTTAGAAGAGTTAAACTTAAATGCAGATTCATTCAAGCTTTCATTAGTGGCTAACTTGAGGCCAAGAAAAGGCTTAAGTGTGCTGATTGATGCCGTTAAGTTGCTTCCTGCTGATATTAATCTAGATGTATTATTAGTAGGAGCCGATCCTAAATCAGAAAAAATTCAGGAAATGATCGTGCGAAGCGGTAAACCAGAAAGAATACATGCGTTAGGGTATCGAACTGATGCTCCAGAAGTTGCGGCAGCTTCAGATTTAACCATTCTACCCACAACCAAGCGAGAAGGGTTATGTCGAGCAGTATTAGAAGCAAACTCTTACGGTGTCCCTGCGATTGTTTCTGATACCGGTGGAAATGCCGAATTAGTTGCCGATGGTGAAACAGGATTAGTTGTCCCACCAGGTGATGTTGCAGCATTGGCTGATGCTATTCTAACACTCTACAATAATCGTCCACTGTGTAAGCAGTTTGGTATTGCAGCAAAGCAACGAGTGATCAATAAGTTTAATGTAGAGCAAGGTGTTGAAGCGACGTTGCACTGTTATAACGATTTATTAGGTAAGCAATATTAGTTTAATTTTAAACTTACTTGATATGTTTTCGAGTTTTTTTCTTAAGACTTTTTAATAGTTTATGTTTTAGTTTTTTTATAACTTTGTCGCTGTTTTTTATCATATATAGGGCTTTGTGTTTTTTGATAATGAACCGCCGGCGAAGTGTGTTTTTCCTAGTTGGATTCCTATCCATGTAACTATAATAACGTAATAATTTTCTTTTATCTTGTTGCTTACGATAGAACGCTACAATGTCTAACTCATTGTTATAAAATGATAAAAAAAGTAATTTCAAATAATGTATATTTGAAATTGATTCAATAACTTGATGACCTACGCCATAAAAATGTAGGTAGTGAGTTTGACTAGGGTAACGTAACGCTATCTCTTTATCTTCAGCATTAAATGGATCATAAATTAAGGTGAATAAAGTTGATTCTAGCTCTTTAAATGTTTGGTCTTTATTTGATAACGGTGGAAGCAAAGGAGAAAAAATTAGTGCTCGGTTGATATTTAATGTTTCTGAAAAGCAAGAAATAGCATAAGCTCCCATGCTTGCACCATAGCCTAATCGTTCAGGAAATTGTTGTAGAGAAAAGGCTAATTCTTTAAGGTAGTCAGATAACTTGGGTCGAACAAACCAATGGTTTTCATCAATAGTGTTTATTGCTACAACATTAATTTGTTGTTTTCGTAAAAACTGATAACACCATGCGTGCTCACCGTTTTCCACTTGTTTTGATGTCAGCAACATACCTGCAGGGTTGAAGCAAATCACTATTGGTTTTTTATAGTCAAAAAACGCATATTCAATTAGGGAGTTATCAACTATAACCCGCTGTTCTTTAGTAGGAGTTACCATATTATTATTCACCCCATATTACGTTCATTTTTCTAATTTCTTATATCGAGGTTTGTAGGTGATTGCTTCACGTAATAGTCGTTGTGCCCACTTTTTGTCACTACTACCAAAATTATGAGGGCCTTGTGGGCCTAAATAGTGATACAGCACTTTATCAATAAATAACGCTCTTTTACCTGCCAATTCTAATAACGGTGAAGTTAAGTATTTATCACTACATCGCCTAACGTAGCGGCCATCTTCTGTAAGAAGATCAGTCAGCTTTATTTTTTTAAATTCCAACCAGTTTCGTATGCGTCCAGTATACAAGTTAATTTTGATTGTTTTTCTTAGCTCTTCTTCTGATAACGTCAAAGACTCCGGTTTTACCTCTCTCCACAGAGAATACTTAAATGTTTTCAAGTGGTTTGCACGCCATTTAATATAGCGAAATAAGTTTAGTTTTTTTATATAATCAGGGTATGACGTGCAGTTTGAACCTAACCTTCCATTAACAGAATATGAACCAAACGTCATTAAGCATTTTTTTTCTTTATATACAGAGTTTAAATAGTTAAGAACGTCTATATCAGCCAGAGCATCATCACCATCGACAAGGACGATAATATCCTCGTCTTTAGGAGAGGCACATTTTATCGTCTCAGCGATATTCCCCATGGAGTAGAGCTTTTTTGTATGGCGTATTAAATGAAATCTATTATCATCTTTAATATTTTTTTCTATAACCTCACAACTGTCATCAGTTGATAAGTCATCCCCAAAATAGGCTTCAAAATTAATATGAGTTTGTTCTTTTAAAATATCTATATTCTGTTTTAGTTGCTCAGACATATTATATACAGCACTAATAATTATAAATTTCATTATTATTTTTCACCTTTTAGTGCTTTAGTTTGCTTGGTTTTAGATGGGTTTTGTAATAAAAAATAAACGCAAATAAGATAAAACCCTAGTGGATGTGAACGTTCTAGAGGCATATCTGTTAAGGTCATAGTTAAATAAATGCAACTTAGAATTAATATTGGAATTTGACTGCTTTTATTTCGTGACGCATACAAAGGGTAGACAATAAGAAGTAAGGTTAATATTATTCCTAGTAAACCATATTTGGCTAAATCATTGATCCATTGATTATGAAGATGAACTAAATTAGCTGCTTCTTGGCTAACTTCACCTATGTTTACTAGATGCTGCTTTATTTCTATTTGCCCGGTATTTCCTACACCTGTTAGCCAATTAGATTTAATAATATAGGCACCAATTTTCCATACTTGTAAACGCAAGCCTATAGAGGTATTTAATTGATTTGATTGGATTTGTTCTATTTCCCAAGCAGTGATCTTGATTCTTTCTTCTATGGGTTTTTTTAGAGCGACAACCATAGAAACGGCAAGAATAAACAAGGTTAATACTATTTTAATGTTTATTTTTTTTATGTTTACTATTTTGAAAATTAAAAAAATGAAACAAATGACAAATGCAATCCAAGTGGAGCGAGATAAAGATGAGATGAGAGGAAGCATGGTTAAAATAGCAAGACAAACAGACACAATCTTACTTTTTTTATCTGTATCCAATATTGAATAATAAATATTCATATTAACTAATATTGCACTTATAACCCCAATTCGAATAGGGTTTATAGTCCAATTCCTAGTGAATAAATGGCCATCTAAATACTGAATAAAAAGAAATATAATTACACTTATTGACAACGTCCAAGTTAAATATCGAAATGATAACTGTTTCAATAAGTCCAGAGGTAAAATAGATAAGTACAACATTGCCAACGTTAACATTCTAAAGCGATTAGATGATATGCCATAAGTAAAATAAGCGACAACGGCAAAGCATAAGTTGGCAATAATAATCCAAAGGAATTTATTATTTTTTATATTTTCTGTAATGCCTTGCAAACCAAAAGAATGAAAGCGAACTATCAATACTATAAGTACAAGTCCATTAAGTATTTTATCTCCATTGGCGAATATGTACATGCCACTAAAGCACCAAATTAATGGCAATAAAATAATAAACTTAATTAGAGTTTGGCTATCTAATGTCTGAAATCGGTCACTTAACATTATAGTTCTTTTATTCTGTATGGATTTTTACCATCATTTGGTCGTGTTTTTAGCAATCTTAATATCCACATATATTGCTCAGGCTTATCGCCCACATATTCTTCAATACATTGGTTCATCATTCTCGCATCTTGCTGTTCGTCACCAGTTGGAAATGGTAGTGCAGGATAGAAGTCTAACTGATATTGTCCAGTTGAGGAATTATACATAGCAAATAGAGGGACAATTTTTGCTCGGCTGAGTTTAGATAATCGCCCTAAGCCTGAAATGGTCGCTTTTTGTGTCGCAAAAAAATCAACGAATACACTATGTTCTGGGCCTAAATCTTCATCGGGTAAGTAATAACCTAAGTAACCATCACGAACTGATTTGATGAATGGTTTTATACCACCACTTCGGTCATAAATCCGCCCACCGTACTGCACGCGTTGTTTATGCATTAGCCAGTCTGAAACCGGGTTTTTCTGAGCTTTTGCCATGGCAGATACCGGTAGACCTTTGGATGCAAGCAAAACAGCAGGAATGTCTATTGCCCAAGTGTGTGGCACCAATAAAATAACGCTTTCACCTTTGTCGGTAATAGATGTCAGATGCTCCATACCATTTATAGTGGTATTGGCATCTAACCATTGTTTGTTGCGTAACGTTAACGAAGCAAAACTTAACAGAAACGAAATGGACGTAACGTAAGAAGCAACTAGAATACTTTCTCTTTGCTCAGTGTTTTTATCAGGGAAGCACATTTGTAGGTTTACACGTGCCCTTTTATTGGCTTTATTGTTGATTTTTACTGCCTGTTTAGCGAAAAGCTTTGCTATCCAATGACGGAAACCAGCAGGAGTAAAACTCAATATAGAAGCAAATATTACAGCAATCCAAGTCCCCCAATATTTAGGTAATAAAAAGGACTTATCAAACTGTGGATTGTAAGCGTTTACGTCAAAATCATTACGTTGATTCATAGAATAAAATTACTTATAAAAGTGAGTACGAGTTACTATAATAAACTACTATTACGGATAAAGATTGAACCGATATAGTTTAGTATTTATTGTCCAATAATCCCAAAACTTATTTAGCTATATTGAGATAATATCTTCATTTTCTCATAGGGTTGGTATCGTTTTTGGGTAGAAGATACCCTAGCACTGCTGTACAATCAACAGCCCGCTAGCGTAGATAACTCGTACGTACGGTAAAATAATTCAAATACTATTGCCATTTAGGAGGCTTACCTAAGGGCGGTAGCGTGCTCAAATTTTGTTAATATCTACGCTCGGATGGCAATAATGAAAACTTTGAAAGTCATTTCAATTTGATGTTGGCGTAAACATGCTTGTTACCAGTATTGTTATTATCTCACTTTTAGCTGCATTGGTTTTTTCCAATGTGCGGCCTTCTCTATTGTTTATTGGTACCGTAATTGTCCTTTATATTACTGACAATGTGTCTCAACAAGATGTGCTAGGTAATATTGTTAATACCTCTGTACTGACGTTGATCAGCTTGATGTTAGCTTCTTTAGTTTTAGAAAAAACTCAACTATTAACTTGGATTTCAAGCAAGGTTTTTCGTCCTAGTTATAGAAAAACTATCTTTAGATTAGGCATTGGAACGGCTATTTCTTCTGCGTTATTGAACAATACCGCAGTAGTGGCAACCATGATGAGTGGCATACAACGAAATCAAGAGCATGCGGCTTCTCGCCTTCTTATGCCGCTTTCCTATTTTGCTATTGTTGGCGGTACCATCACTCTAATAGGAACATCAACCAATTTAATTGTTAATGCTTTGATTATTGAGCAAGGACTGCCTTCTCTGAGCTTCTTCAGTTTTTTACCAGTGGGTTTATTATTGTTTATTCTGGTCGGTTGTGTGATTGCACTTTCTAGCTACCGTCTAAAAAGTTCAGATTCGACAAAAGACAATACCGATGCTTATTTTATTGATGCAGAAGTGTTACCCAACAGTAAACTGATCGGGAAAAGTGTAATTGAAAACCGTCTGAGAGCACTAGATGGTTTGTTTTTAGCCGAGATAGTAAGAGGCGATGAATTACTGTCACCGGTTGCTCCTAATATGGTAATCCAACAAGGTGATAAACTGATTTTCACTGGTGATGTTAGCCAAGTGAAACAATTAAATATGCTGGACGGAGTGGAAGTTTTTGCCGACAGCAGCAAATTGTTATCGGAAAACTTAATTGAAGTGATTGTAAGCCCAGAATCGATATTGATTGGCCGCACTCTTAAAAATACGGAATTTCGCTCAAGATTTGATGCCGCGGTTGTGGCGATTAAACGCCAAGGTCAAAAACTATCCGGTAAGTTAGGCGAACAATCTATTTTTGCAGGGGATAAGTTGGTTCTGGCTGTCGGTCAAGACTTTAGTAAACGACAAAACTTAAGTCGCAATTTTTTTATACTTACTGGTAAGCAGTTACATCAACCATTGAGTATTAAAGCTAATTTTTTTGCTATTGGCGGTTTTATTGCCGCCATATTAGTTTCGGTTGTTAGTTCGGTATCATTGCTTGAAATGATGGCGCTGTATCTTATTTTTATGGTAGCGAGCGACATATTAGACGGCACCACATTAAGGCGACGCTTCCCGTTCGAACTTTGGTTAATATTGGTTTGTGCGCTGTCTATTGCTCAAGCGTTTAGAGAGTCAGGTTTAGCCGACTTTCTATCCGATGGGGTATTCTCTTTTGTTGGATCTCAAAATCCGTACTTTGCATTAGTTATCTTATTTATCGTAACGGTGCTACTAACTGAGACAATTACCAATACTGCGGCAGCCGCAATAACGTTGCCGATAGGTTTATCTCTCGCAACGGCTTATAACGTCAGTACATTGCCATTTATTATGGCGGTGGCTTATGCAGCCAGTGCCAGCTTTATTAGTCCTTTTGGGTATCAAACCAATTTAATGGTTATGAACGCAGGGGGCTATAAAGTCATGGATTTTATCAAAACAGGCTGGAAAGTTTCGTTGGTTTATACTGCGGTTTCGTTATGTTTTATACCGCTGTTTTTTCCTTTTTGATGTAAGAAATTCGTAATAGTGTTAAATGCACTTATATTATAAAAATTTGCATTTAATGAGCTATTGTTTGAATTAATTTAGTAAATGTTTCAGATGATTCTTTTTTGAATTGGTTGAGATACTTTGAATGTATAGCAACTGTGTTAATTAACTATTAAAATAAGTATATAAAATGTTTATACCTGTCATTATGGCTGGAGGTTCAGGTTCTAGATTGTGGCCTCTATCTCGCTCTGCTTTTCCTAAACAATTCCTTGCTCTAGATAATAGTAATAAGCTTACTATGCTTCAATCTACTCTTGAGAGATTAGATGGTATGGATGTAAAGGGCTCAATTATCATTTCTAATGAGGATCATCGTTTTATAGTCGCGGAACAAGTTCGCCAATTTGGCCAACAATCAAAAATAATTTTAGAGCCAGCAGGAAGAAATACAGCACCAGCAATAGCATTAGCAGCACTTCAGGCTATAAAAAATGGAGATGATCCTATCTTGCTTATATTAGCTGCCGATCATGTCGTGTTGAATAAGCAAGCATTCCAAACCTCCGTCGAAAAGGCGCTTAGTTATGCTGCGAATAATCAATTGGTTACATTTGGAGTTGTACCTAGTGCACCAGAGACAGGTTATGGATATATACGTAGAGGTGAAGAAATTGATAACGGTGGTTTTCAAGTTGATTCATTTGTAGAAAAACCAGATAAAAAAACTGCTGAGAAATATTTAAAAAGCCCACATTACTATTGGAATAGTGGCTGTTTTATGTTCAAAGCAAGTGTTTATCTTGAGGAGCTGAAAAAACATTCCCCTGGTATTTATAACGTATGCAAAGAATCTTGTTCCAATGTAAAAATAGATTACGATTTTATCAGAGTAAATGAAAGTGCATTCTTGAATTGCCCTGATGATTCAGTTGATTATGCAGTAATGGAAAAAACAGATAAAGCAGTTGTCGTTCCAATGGATGCAGGGTGGAGTGATGTAGGATCCTGGTCGGCTTTATGGGAAGTTTCTGAAAAAGATATTAACGGTAATGTAATTCATGGCGATGCAATAATCGAAGACACAGAAAATTGTTATATCTATGCGCCCAATAAATTAGTTGCGTCAGTGGGGGTCAAAAATATTGTAGTTGTTGAAACGAAAGATGCTGTATTAGTTGCGGATAAATCTAAAGTTCAAGAAGTTAAAAAAGTGGTAGAGAATTTGAAGTCTAGCAATCGTGCTGAATATAGAGAACATAGAGAACAATATAAGCCATGGGGACATATAGATGCAATTGAAACTAATTGTAAATATAAAGTAAATAGAATCACCATCAAACCAGGAGAACAGCAAAGTGAACAGATGCACTATCACAGGGCAGAGCATTGGATCGTAGTTTCTGGAACAGGCAAAGTAACACGAGGTGGAGAAGTTTCTCTCATCACAGAGAACCAGTCAATTTATATTCCTATAGGTGTACCTCATAAAATAGAAAATCCAGGGAAAATACCTTTAGATTTAATTGAAGTTCAATCTGGAACATATCTTAATGAAGACGATATAGTCAGACTTAAGCAAGTATAATACTTCAGTGTTAAGGGATGTGATGATAAGTAATACCTTTAAAAATGCGTGGTCTTACAGAGCGTTTATACTTGGAAGTGTTAAAAGAGAATTCCAAGTGAAGTATCAAAACTCTATGTTGGGTGCTCTATGGAATGTGATTAATCCACTTGCAATGATATTCGTTTATACAGTTATTTTTAGTCAACTAATGCGCGCTAAACTTCCTGGAGTAGATAGTACTTTCGGTTATAGCATATATTTGTGTACTGGAATTTTGGCTTGGGGGCTTTTTTCAGAGGTTTTTTCTAGAAATGTCAATATATTTTTAGAAAACTCGAATTTACTGAAAAAAATAAACTTCCCTAGTTTGTGTTTACCAATCATATCAATTTTAAGCGCACTGTTGAATTTTAGTATAATATTTTCTCTGTTTATAATATTCCTTGTTCTTTCTGGAACTTTTCCAGGGATGGTCATATTTCTATCTGTACCTATTTTATGTATTTTAATACTTTTTGCAGTAGGGCTAGGAATTACATTAGGTGTTCTTAATGTTTTTTTTCGAGATATCGGACAGTTAGTTGGAGTAGGCATACAGCTCTGGTTTTGGGGGACTCCTATAATTTATCCATTAAATATTCTCCCTGAAAAAATACAGATTATTGTTATGTTAAATCCGTTAACGACAATTTTTAATGCCTTACAAATGATTATTGTAAGAGGACAAGTTCCTAATTTTTATTCTTTACTTCCGGTATTTATTCTTAGTGTAATATTATGTGTGTTTGGCATTAAATTGTATCGAAAACATTCAAATGAAATGGTGGATGAACTTTAATGGGCAAGGTTGTAGTTTCAAATGTAGGGAAAGCTTTTAAGACTTATCCCACTAAATGGTCTCGACTAATTGAATGGATTAATCCATTTAGCGGCACAAAACATAAATTAAACTGGGTTTTACAAGATATCAGCTTTGAATTAGAGCAAGGAGAAGCTGTAGGAATTATTGGAATTAATGGTGCGGGAAAAAGTACTTTATTAAAAATGATTACTGGAACTTCAGCACCTACAATTGGTTCTATTTCTCTCGATGGGAGAGTTGCAGCTCTATTGGAACTAGGTATGGGTTTTCATCCTGATTTTACAGGTAGAGAAAATGCTTATATGGCAGGTCAATTATTAGGTTTATCAAAAGAAGAGTTAGATAAATTAATGCCCGAAATCATTGACTTTTCCGAGATTGGTGAATATATCGATCAACCTACTAGAGTGTATTCTAGCGGTATGCAAATGCGTTTAGCATTTAGTGTGGCAACAGCTATCCGACCCGATATTTTAATTGTCGATGAGGCATTGTCCGTTGGTGATACTCATTTTCAACATAAAAGTTTCGGTCGTATTCGAAAGTTCAGGGAACTTGGTACTACGCTGCTGATTGTTTCACATGATAAACAAGCAATACAAAGTATCTGTGATAAAGCAATTTTATTAAACTCAGGTAAAGTTGAGTTAATTGATAAGCCTGAAGTTGTTATGGATTATTATAATGCTATGATCGCAAATAAACAGGGAAATGAAGAAAATAAAATACAACAAGATGACTATATTGAGCTAGGCGGAAAAACAATTTCAGGAACTGGAGAAGTTACGTTCAAAAAAGTTTTTTTATTAGATGAAAATAGAAATAAAATAGATTCAGTAACTGTGAATCAAAATGTGATTTTATCAATTGAAATAGAGAAAAAAGCGGATTGTCCAGATTTTAGTGTAGGATATCTAGTAAAAGATAGGTTAGGGTTACATATATTCGGTATTAATTCGAAAGCGCTAAAAGAAGACATTAGTTTATTGAGTATATCAAATAGCTGCGTAGTTGAATTTAGTTTTAAAGCATCGCTGGGTGTAGGTACATATTCTATTGCAGTAGCTTTACATTCAGGTGAAGATCATATGTCTCGCAATTATGAGTGGAGAGATAGAGAATGTATATTCAATGTAATAAATAAAGATACAGTGGATTTTATTGGTTGCAATTATATGTTGCCTAAGGTTGAAGTTAAGTATGAAGTATGATTTTTATCGAGAATTTGAAGAGAAAAATTATGCCCCAAGAGAGCATATTTATGAATTAAGAAAGCAATACTTGCCTTTCACTAATATTCTACGAGATATTTACGCAGAGTCAAAAGTATTTGACTTAGGCTGTGGTAGAGGCGAATGGTTAGAGTTGATGGTTGAAAGTGACTTTAAAGCATTTGGTGTAGACTTAAACGAAGGTATGTTGGCTGACTGTATTGAAAGAGAACTATCGGTAAAAGAAGGTGATGGAGTAGAATTCCTTACAAATCTTCCTAGCATGAGCCATAGTGTTATTAGTGCGTTTCATGTAGTTGAGCATTTACCATTTGACGATTTACTCAAGTTTATATCTGAAGCTGAGAGAGTACTTCTACCCGGCGGTTTACTAATTTTAGAAACACCAAATCCTGAAAATATAATCGTTGGAACCAATAACTTTTATTTTGATCCAACACATATTAAACCTATACCATCGGCGCTACTCAGTTTTCTTTGTGAGCATAATGGTTTTATTCGAAATAAAATCATGGGGTTAAATCATTTGAAAAACTTTGATGAGTCAACACCTATCGAATTATATGATGTGTTGTCTGGTGTGAGTCCCGATTACGCCATTGTTGCACAAAAGAAAGCCAGTTCGGAAATCTTGAGCCAATTCGACAGTCAATTTTCATTGAAGTATGGTGTGACCTTACAAGATATATCGAAGCTGTACTCTAAAAGATGTAAAAAAATATCATATGAACTAGATACTCTAAAGCAACAATTAGATTATTTGAATCAAAAAGTTGATGAAATCTATAATAGCAGATCATGGAAAGTTACAAAACCACTAAGAGGGCTCTCTATGTTGCTTAGAAAGGTTCGAGGAAATAGGTAATGGCACTAGTTATTGATATTACAACACTAAAAAAATGGAATCGATACCCGGTTGGAATAACTAGAACTTTATTGGAGTTTGTCAATTTTAGTAATGAAAATCTGGATGTTAAATTTGTTTTTTTTTCAGATGATAAAAGTGAAATTGTAGAATGTGAGCAATATGAAGTAGATAGTATTTTAGAACGTTTAAATAATGGTTTGTGGGAAAAAGAAAATAGATTTAAGCTAGTAAAAAAAGAAATCATTAGGAAATATAGTTTAGTTCGATTAATCCTTACTTTTATTAAAGAATTGAAAGGTGGGAATTTTCGTGTCGTAGCAAGAGCAGTGTATCATCGCTCGCCTGGTTTTATAAAATATATCGCTAGAAACCTTTACTTATTGAAAAAAAGTAATATCTCAATTCTTGAATCTAATGTGGAATTAAATGAAAAAATCAATTTTCATGAAGAAGAAATATCAAGAGATAGGAGCATACCAATTTCGGAAGGTGATATTTTTGTTTCTATCGGATTAGATTGGGATTTCTCAAATTATAGGTTGTTATATGAATATAAGAATGAAATTAGGTTTGAAGTGGTGACTTGCTTTTATGATGCTATTCCAGTTACACACCCTGAATTGGTCCATTCTGATTACTTTGGCAAGGTTTTCTATACTCATATATATAATTTAGTACATCTCAGTGACAAAATTTTCTGTATATCAAAATACTCTGAGAAAATACTAATTGATATGATAAATAAACAGGACATGGGCGTGATGCCTGATGTTAAAACAATACACTTGGGAGGTGACATAGATAATAATAAAACCACATCGCTTTCCTTGAGTCAAGATAACTACGTTTTGTTTGTTAGTACAATAGAAGCAAGAAAAAATCACAAATTACTCTTAGATGTGTGGGAAGAATTGATAGAAAAACGCGGTGAAACGACTCCGAAATTGATTCTTGTTGGTATGCATGGTTGGGGTGTAGATGATTTTTTTAAAAAGTATAATTCCGAAAAAAAATTTAGTGAATTTATCGAAATTAGAAATTCAGTAAGTGATAGTGAATTATCTAAACTATATTCTCAATGTAAGTTTTGTGTATTTCCTTCAATAGTAGAAGGTTGGGGCTTGAGTGCTTCAGAAGCATTAAGTTATGGGAAGGTGTGTTTGATTTCGGAAGCACCGTCACTAAAAGAGGCAACCCAATCCTTAATGCCTGTGCTGCAAAATGATCCTATTGTTTGGACAGAAAAAATAGGTCAATTATTAGATGATGAAGACTATTTAAAAAATTTAGAACTAGATATTAAAAATAAGTTTGAAAAACGCTCTTGGGAACGTTTTTCTAAAGACTTTGTGTCTTTTATCTTAAATAAGGCTCAAGATTAATGAAAATATTACAGTTATCAACTTATCCCATAAAAGAACCGAGACACGGCGGGCAAATCAGGGTTTACCAAATCCGAAAGCAACTAGAAAAACTAGGTCATGACGTTATATCTGTTTCATTTTCAGAGGTTTCCCATGTGCATTTTGATGATGAATATGATTTTATTATGGACTCACATCAACTTTCGCAAGAAATTAGTACTCCATATGCTACCGATTTAGCGACTGCTTTAATATGCGAAAAAAGTAAAAAATGCCAAAGCTTTTTAGTTCACCATTTAAAAGAGCATTTACCAGATTATATTTTTATTGAACAGCCCTGGCTTTGGCCTGCCGTAAAAAGAATAAAACAAAAGCACCCGAATTTGATTAAAAAAATAATTTATTCGTCACAAAATGTAGAGTTTGAAACGAAAAAATCATTGTTTTCTAATAATATGATCCAAGATAATGATAATGTTGTTGATACAATTAAGTCTATTGAAATGGACTTTATAAATAATGCGGATGATGTTATTTGTTGTACAAACAATGATGCAGATATATATTTTACTCTAATGAATAAAAATGCACATGTTTGTCCTAATGGTGTCGCTCCTATATTGAATAATGATAGAGTTACAGCGATCAGGAAAAGTCTTCGGAAAAAACTTGGGAAAAGAAAAAAATACGCTTTATTTGTTGGTAGTGCATATCCACCCAATGCACAAGGGTTTTGGGATAACTTGAGCGGTTCTTTATCGTGGTTAGGCATGGATGAATTTATTTTTTCTGTTGGCGGATGCTCAAATATTTTAGATGATTTTATGCCTAAAGAGGCAGATATTGCTAGCTATCTAAATTTCGATAAAGTTAAGAGGTTGGGGTATGTATCTAATGAAGAACTATCTGCATTAATATATGAATGTACATTAATAATCTTGCCGATTAGTGATGGTGGAGGATCCAATTTAAAAACAGCAGAGGCTATTATTTCGAATAAACCAGTTGTCGCTACAGAAATGTCTTGCCGAGGATTCGATAACTTTGATAAATATACAAATGTTTTCGTATGTGGAAATGACACTCAATTTCGAGAAAAAATTAAGTACTGTTTCGAAAATACTCTTTGTACGGAACTAAATGAAGAAGAAAAAAATAGTAGAGCAAGAGTGTACTGGACGAATACACTGAAAGGAATAAAAAATGTGGTGGTCTGATACTCGTTTGGTTAGTAATAAAAAAAATTATATAATTATTTTCATTAGTTCTTTGATAGTGTCTATTTTTTGTAGTTATATCGTGTCTTCTCTCACTGTTGTTCCCGATGAATCTGCATACTGGGCTGGAGCATCAGCATTAACTGGAAATAAAACAGATGCATTTGGTAGTTGGACGCTAGGCTATTCATTTTTTATCTGGCCTGCCTTTTATTTTTTTGACAGTTATGACTCAATATTAATTGGTGTTAAACTGATTAATAGTATTATTTATGCATTTAATGTTGTTCTTATATTTAAATTATACGACGTTTTATTCGATAATGGATATATAAAATCGTATCAAAAATTCATTCCTATTCTTTTTTCAATATATCCATTTTATATTATTATTTCTGGATACGTGATGTCAGAGAATGTTTTTTCTTTGGTTTTTTTGTTTTTAAATATAGTGCTTGTAAAATTTCACATTAAAAATAGTCGGTATTTATTACTGCTATTATCACTCCTGACAGCTTTATTATATATCGTAAACCCGAAAGCTATAGTTATATTCATTGCTATTACTTTAACTTTATTCTCTTCGAAACAAAAACCGTATGATGTTATTTTTTTTGGCATTATTTATTTTTTTTCTCTCTATATATATCGTGAGTTTGAAGCAATACTGCATTCTACGGCAAGTCTTGGTGATATAAAACTACATTATCCTCACATAGGTGAATTATTTTCCGTCTTACTCGATTACCAATCGGTTAAAGATTTATTTCTCAGGTTTTCTGGGCAGAGCCTCTATCTAACTCTTTCAACTGGTGGGTTATTTGTTATTGGTATGATGATGTGCTTTTTAAATCTTTACAGAGGCCGAAGGTTTAATTATTACTATTTATTTCTATTTCTTTCTGTGTTTGGTACACAGATACTGACTGCTATGATGTTTTCGTTGGAATCTGAGGCGGCTACTAGGCTAGATCATTTTATGTATGGTCGATATATTGAACCATTGATAGCACCCATAATGATCTTAGGCTTTGATGCGTTTTTTTCAAAAAAACGAATAACGAACCGATACATTTCTTCTTCTCTTGTAGTTGTCATTATAATGAGTATATATTTTTATTTTGTATTTGATAGCTCATGGGGTTTTTCTTATGTCAACTCTTCTTCGTTCTGGTTTTATTATTTTTTTGATAAGACCTTTGACGCGAGTTTTTTGATTTTTCCAGCAGCTTTATATACTATTCTTTTATTGATAAATAATAAAAAAATAGTCATATCAATTATTTTTGCATCATTTGTTGTTTCTTTATCAATTTATATGAATTGGCATGCTAAACGAAGTAAACAATTTTCTGGTTTTGATAACTCTGCAAACCTAATTCGTAATAAAGCCGTTAATAATACTTGTGTATTATACAATACTTCTGGAATAAAAAACATTTGGGATTACATGCCGTTTTATCACTTGTCATGGAGGTTAATAAATTATTCTTTTGTGAAAGGAAGTATTAATAATGCTGAAAGTAATTGCTCTCATTTTTATTTTAGTAATATAATGATAAACGAAGTTGACATACGAAGATCTCATGTTATTAGAGATTGGTATTTGTACGAAAAAGATGATTTAGGATTAGACAAGTGGACAAGTCCGATATTATTTGAATATCAAAATGAATGGTTGCATGAGATTTTAAAAGTAGGTTGGTATCCAATGGAGTCTAATTATTTTTGGTCAAAACCTAAAGCATTTGTTAATATTTCTCGATTTAATAACGTGTCCCATAATAGTAACGTTACCTTTGACGTTCGACCTTTTGGTTTAGATAATAAATACAAATCAATAGACTTTACATGTGGAAGTTATACTTCATCTAAAGTTCTTAAAGCAAATGTAGATGCTCAGGTTACTATACCTATAAAATCATGTGATGTGATTTCTATTGATGTGACTAATGCTGAATCTCCCAAGGAGCTTGGAGTTAATAGTGATACCCGCCAATTAGGTATAATGCTTAAAGGTATAACATTTAATTAATATTTATATAGAGAATGAATTTCAGTGAAATTAATAATACAGATACCATGTTATAACGAAGCTGGTACTCTAGCTTTAGCTTTAAAAGAACTACCGCGAAAAGTTGATGGTTTCGATACTGTCGAGTGGCTGATTATCAATGATGGGAGTGAAGATGATACAGTTAATGTTGCTAATGATTGTGGTGTAGATCATATTGTTTCCTTTAAGACAAATCAAGGTTTGGCTAAAGGTTTTCTTGCAGGAATTAGTGAATGTATAAAATTGGGTGCTGATGTAATAGTCAATACGGATGCTGATAATCAATACGAGGCTAAAGATATACCTAAATTAGTGAAGCCTATTTTAGATGGCAAAGCTGAGTATGTGATAGGAGAGAGACCTATTAGCACTACTGATCATTTTTCGCCAATTAAAAAATTACTTCAAAAATTCGGTTCATATGTTGTTAGGAAAGCAAGCAAAACTAATATACCCGATGCTCCTAGTGGTTTCAGAGCTATTAGTCGAGAATGCGCTATCCAACTGAATGTATATAATGGCTATACATATACACTAGAAACAATTATCCAAGCTGGAAGAAAGAATATCCCTATAACTTCGGTGCCTATTAGAACTAACGAAGATTTAAGACCATCTAGACTTTTTTCTAGTATCCCTGAGTATGTAAAGAGATCAATATTTACAATAATTCGAATTTCGGTAGTATATAAACCATTCAAGGTGTTTTCATCTATCGCTGCAATATTAGTCTTTTTCGGGTTATGTTTAGGTTTCCGTTTTCTATATTACTACATTATAGGAGATGGAGATGGGCATGTTCAGTCTGTTATTTTATCTGGATTACTAGTTGGATTAGGTTTTCAGACATTCTTAGTCGCATTTTTAGCTGATATCATAGCTGTTAATAGAACGTTATTGGAACAAATAAAGGCCGAGTTAAAAAAATGACCTCATATTTAAAAGAAGCTTTTTATCGAGGGTCTCAAAGCATCCTTGGCCTTTCTATTTTTGATTTAATTCCATTGTATTGGTTGAGGGTTTTTTTTTATAAAAGATTATTCTCAATAGATGGTAATGTTAGTATCTCAAGTGGTTTTGCTTTGTTAAAACCGCATTTTGGAAAACTTAAAAACCATAGATGTGAATTAAACATCGGAACCGGATTCTCAGTTAATCGTAATGTTGAGATTGATTATAGTGGCGGGGTGGATATAGGGAAAAATGTTTGGATTAGCCAATCTGTGATTATAGAGACGCACGAACATAAGATTGAGGCTGGTAAAATTAAAGACGATTGGAATATAGAGCATAGTCACCTATATATTGGTGATAATGCATGGATTGGTGCTAATGCTATTATTTTGTCAAAGTGTAATTTAATTGGTGAAAACTCAATTATTGGAGCTGGTAGTGTTGTAGTGAAAAATGTTCCTGCTAACTGCATCGTCGCAGGAAATCCAGCTAAAGTTATTAGGAAATTATGAAGTTATTCAGTCAAAATTCAAGAATAAAAATAATTATAAAGGTTTTGTTTTTTGTTTGCTCAATGATTTTTTTTATAAAGGTTTTTGCTAGGAATTTAGATGCTGTATTTACCCAAAGTTCTAATATTGTAGAGAATTTAGATGTCCTTTTTATAATGTCTTTTTTTTATTTTGTTTTACAAGTATCTCTAGCTTACTCATGGAGGTTCTTTTTAGAAAAAAAAGAGTCAAAAAAATTCAATATTACTTTATTAGCAGTGTATTTAAAAACAGCAGTTTATAAATATGTGCCTGGGAATGTATTTCATTTAATCGCTCGACAAGTTATTTCAGTTAAATATGGTGCTAGTCATAGATCATTGTTATTCAGCAGTGTGATTGAATTTTTATTTTTAGGAGCTTCAGCTAGTTTGGTTTCGGTTTTGAGTTTGTTGTTTTTTGTCGAGACGGAAAATGAGTTATTGAAAATTATTAAAAGTTATATTCCTATTTTTTTTGTCGGGATTATAGTGTTAATTTTTTATTTAAACTTAAAAAAACGCTCATTATTTAAGGAGTTGTGTTCTTTTTCGAAAGTGTTCTTTTTGTATATGTTGTTTTTTATTTCTATTGGCTATATTACTTTTTTTATTTCAAATCAAGTTCTTTTTGCACCGATTTCATTGAGTTTGGCTATACTGTTATATTCTACTGCTTGGATTGTTGGTTTTGTTGTACCAGGCGCTCCTGGAGGTATCGGAATTAGAGAAAGTGTCTTTATTCTTTTTTCTAATGGGCTATTGCCTGAATCCGACGCGTTCGTTCTAGTCGCACTTTTACGTTTGATTAATATAATTGGTGAAACTTTTGGTTTTGTTGTATCAGTTATCTATCTTCATTGTTTAAAAATCAAAACATAGTTTGGTACCTTATAGAGGTCCGCTAGAGTAACCGCAAGTTTTAGTCACTTTTCTGATATTTTCATTTTAGTTTAATGTTATTTGTTTAGATTATTAAAACTTGGATATTCTCACCTTTCTGATAAAATGTGTTTTATAGTTTGCTAATGAATTTTAATGAGTCCCTAATGAAAACAGCAGTTATTACAGGTATTACAGGCCAAGATGCAGCTTATTTAGCTGAATTGTTGCTAGAAAAAGGCTACAAAGTATACGGTACGTATCGTCGAACTAGTTCGGTAAACTTTTGGCGTATTGAAGAGCTTGGAATTAAAAATAATCCAAATTTAGAATTGGTAGAATACGATTTAACCGATTTATCGTCGAGTATTCGTCTACTTCAAGAAAGTAAAGCAACAGAGGTGTATAACCTGGCTGCACAAAGTTTTGTTGGGGTTTCCTTTGATCAGCCTTTAACAACTGGCGAAATAACAGGTATTGGCCCAGTAAATCTTCTAGAAGCTATTCGCATAGTGAATTCAAAAATCAAGTTTTATCAAGCATCGACATCTGAGATGTTTGGCAAGGTGCAAGAAATTCCACAAAAAGAAAGCACACCATTTTATCCACGTAGCCCTTATGGTGTTGCGAAATTGTATGCCCACTGGATGGTGATTAACTATCGCGAATCTTATGATATGTTTGCGACTAGTGGTATTTTATTTAACCATGAGTCTCCATTACGTGGTCAAGAGTTTGTCACTCGAAAAATTACGGATTCCGTAGCAAAAATCAAACTTGGTAAACTCGACGTACTTGAGTTAGGTAATATGGATGCTAAACGCGATTGGGGTTTCGCAAAAGATTATGTTGAAGGTATGTGGCGTATGTTACAAGCTGAAAAGCCAGATACCTATGTACTTGCTACAAACCGTACAGAAACCGTACGAGATTTTGTAACAATGGCATTTAAAGCAGCCGATATTGATTTGGAATGGAGTGGCTCTGAAGAAAATGAAACGGCAGTAAATAAAGCAACAGGGAATGTAGTTGTTAAGGTTAACCCTAAGTTTTATCGTCCAGCAGAAGTGGAGTTGCTCATCGGTAATCCAGAGAAAGCAATGAAAGAGTTAGGTTGGAAGCCTAAAACAACTCTAGAAGAGCTTTGTGCTATGATGGTTGAAGCAGATCTACGTCGTAATGAACAAGGCTTTTCTTTTTAAATAAAGCTTTATTTAGGTTGATTTATTTACATTTAATAGTGGCTGCAGAATATTCTGTGAGCCACTATTTTTTTATCTGAGGTTATGTATATGAAGAAAGTTTTATTAACCGGTTCTGATGGATTTACTGGAAAGTATGTTGCACAAGAGCTTATGAGTAACGGATATGACGTTGTAGGTTTAGTTCATTCGGGTGCTAATAATGATCAAGTAGATTGTGATTTGACCGATAAGCAAGCTGTTTTACATTGTCTGAGTAAGGTTAAGCCTGATTATATTATTCACTTAGCGGCTATCTCATTTGTTGGACATAGTGATCAAACTGCATTTTATAATGTAAATGTATTTGGTGCGCTTAATCTGCTTGAGTCGGCTAAAGAATTACAACTCCCTGTAAAAAAAATAATTTTAGCGAGTAGTGCTAATATCTACGGAAACCCTGAAAATATAGAAAAAATAGATGAATCTGTTCTGCCTTCTCCAGTTAATCATTATGCAATGAGTAAATTGTCGATGGAATATATGGCTAAGTTGTGGTTTGATACTTATCCTATTTTGATTACTAGACCTTTTAATTACACTGGTCCTGGCCAAGCTAAAAATTTTCTGATACCCAAAATTGTGTCACATTTTAAAAAAGGTGCAACGACTATCGAGTTAGGAAATATAGATGTGGCTCGTGATTTTAGCGATGTTAGAGATATATCAAAAGCTTATGTATCTTTGCTAGAATCTGATGCTAACTCAGAGCTAGTAAACCTTTGTTCGGGTAAAGTGATTACTTTAAATGAAATTATATCTAAAGTTGAAAAAATAGCGGGCTATAAAATCAACGTGGAAATTAATCCAGATTTCGTTCGACAGAATGAAATAAAAGTTCTTGGTGGAAATAATGAAAAACTGAAATCTCTTACTGGATTCTCCTCTACAATAAATATAGACAAAACTTTATCAGATATGTTTTATGCAAAATAAATTATTAATTAATGTATCACCTATACGCCGACCACTCACTGGAATTGGGTACTACACTTTAAATATCTTAATAGAGCTTTTATCAAAGAACATTGAAATTGTAGGGGTAAAGAATGGTTCTATGTTAGACAAAGTCCAACTCGGAGAGTTAGTTGAGGCGTTCTCTAATCCTGAGCCTGTCATTCAAAAACCATCGAAAATAAAGAGATCATGTGTTGAATTATTAAGAAATATTCCAGGGGTATATAGTCTTAAAAATAAATTACTCTCGATTCGTTCTAAAAGAACTTTAAAGTTTTTGGCTGAACAAGGTTATATTTATTTTGAGCCTAGTTTTATTCCTTTTGACTATAATGGTAAAACCATTACAACTATTCATGATTTATCATTTATATCTCACCCTGAGTTTCATCCTGTTACACGAGTAGATTTCTTGAAAGATAAAATAAAAGAGTCGATAAATAAATCCGATCATATTATTGTTGATTCTCATTTTATACTGATGGAGCTTAACTCTCTTTACCCCGCGACAAAATCTAATTCTTCTTGTGTTTATTTAGGCGTAGCTAAGACTTTTAAACATTACCCTGTACAGGACTGTGTCTCATTTTTATCTTCTCATAACATTGGTTATAATAAATTTATTTTAAGTGTAGCAACTTTAGAACCAAGAAAAAATTTACAGCAATTGGTCAGAGCCTATAAATTATTACCTGAGGAAACTCGCCGAAGTATCCCTCTGGTTCTTGTTGGAGATCAGGGTTGGAAAAATTCAGAGTTATTTGATGAAGCGAAAAATTTAATTGATAAACAACAAATAATATTTACCGGTTATGTGTCGGATTCAGAACTTAGATTGCTTTATGCCTCTGCGAAGTTATTTGTTTATCCATCATTGTATGAAGGATTTGGGCTTCCTGTTATTGAAGCTATGGCTTCTGGTGTCGCCGTTATTACTTCAAATATAGGAGCAACGGCTGAAGTTGCTAATAATAGTGCGATGTTGGTAGACCCTAATAATATATCTGAAATTAGACATGCAATGGCGGAGGTCATCAGCAATCAACAATTGCGAGAAAAATTGGTTGCTGATGGTTTGGCTAGAGCTGAACAGTTTTCTTGGGAAAATACAGCTAGAGAAATATTAGAGAGAGCTAGCGCTATTCAACAATAGATCTATTTAACAGCGAATTATAACTATCGATATAATTTTTGGCATAGCGCTTCGAAGTGAAGTTATCTTCGAAGCGTTTTCTTGAGTTTTGTCCAAGTTCGTTACATAAAGCTATGTTGTCATTTATTTTTATCATAGCATTGGAAAATGCCATGGCATTTTCAGGCTCTACAGTATAGCCAGTTTGGTTATTGATGTTTACATACGATGAACCTGTGCCGATATCACAGCTAACGATAGGTTTGCTATACATCTGTGCTTCTACCAGAGATATTCCAAAGGCTTCCGAACGAAGATGAGATGGGAATACAAATGCTTTCGATAAGGTGTGAAGAGATGCTTTATCTTCTTCACTTATAAATCCAACCATTTTTATATTAGTCAAGTTATGCTTGTCTATATAATCTTGTAGTGCTTTACGTTCTGGCCCATCACCTGCAATAACAACTGGTAGTTTATTTATGTTGGCAGCTTCTAACAAATAATGTAACCCTTTATAATATCGCAATACCCCTATGAATAAGAAAAAGCCTTCTCCGACTTTGTGTTGCCATTTTTCTAAATTGTCATTCGATACTGCAGGGTAACTGCTCTCATCTATCGCTAGTGGTATTATCTCGACCTTATCTTTAAATTTTATTAGATTATGACTGGTTTCTGCATATTGCGGTGAACTAGCCATAATTCGGTCAACTTTAGATAGAAAGCGTTGCTCAAGCGGCCAGTATAATTTTTTTAGAATTTTTTGTTTTACAATATCCGATTGATAGCTTACCAAAGATGGTTTTTTGGGAGCGAATAAACTAAGAAGATCACCTGTAGGCCAAGGATATTGGTAATGGATAATGTCGTGAGTACGACTTAATTTGATGAAAGTAGATATGAGTCTAAGGGAAAAACCGTTAGATGATATTTCAAGGTCTTTTTTAACAACAATTATTCGATAATTTTCATATAGATAATCTTTGTTAGAATCTCCTAACGTTAGAATAGTATTCTCTACTCCTAACTCGGCAGTACCTTTACAAATATAACGTATGGCTTGTTCAAGGCCTCCCTTAGTTTCTGGGTAACATGTTCTATATAGATGTAATACTTTCATTTAGTCTTCTTCTTTTGGTGCATAACCCGTTGGTACTTCAAGCAAAATTCTTTTAATGCAATTGACATCAAATTCATGACAGCATACATCTAATTGAGCCAATATTGGCTCCATCTCTTCCCAACTCAGTTTTTCTTCATCTGCGGTTAATATTTTAGAATGGTCAGTGCCTGCTACATTATCGCCGATAAGCAATTCTTCATATAGCTTTTCCCCTGGGCGGAGACCAACAAATTTGATCTCCATTTCATCTTCTTCAGGTTGGCCGTTAATATTTTCCTTATAACCCATTAGGTGGATCATCCGTTTCGCTAAATCCAATATTTTGACAGGCTCACCCATATCTAATACAAAAACTTGGCCGTTATTGCCTATTGCACCCGCTTGTATCACTAGTTGGGCCGCTTCTGGAATAAGCATGAAATAGCGAATAATATCTGGATGAGTAACGGTAACTGGCCCACCTTGTTTAATTTGTTGTTTAAATAGTGGCACTACTGAACCTGATGAACCTAGAACGTTACCAAACCGAACCATGGTGAAGGTAGTAGCGGTAGATTTGCTGGCTAAAGCTTGCAGCACCAGTTCTGCCATACGCTTACTTGCGCCCATCACGTTGGTGGAACGAACCGCTTTATCTGTGGAGATTAAAGTGAAATTCGTTACCTTGGCTTCAATGGCAGCTTGGGCGGCGGCTAATGTACCAAAAACATTATTGCGAATACCTTCTACTATATTATTTTCCACTAAAGGAACATGCTTATAAGCAGCAGCATGATAAACCGTTTCTATTTGATAAGACTCCATCAGTTTTTGTACTCGATTTTGGCGTTGGACCGTTCCGAGTGCCGCCACAATGATGGTATCAAGTTTTAGCGTGTTTTTTACAGTTTGCAGTTCTTGGTCAATCTTATATAGGTTGTATTCATTAAGTTCAAGCAGCACCAATGTTTTAGGGTTTTGCTTAAGAATTTGTCGACACAACTCTGAGCCAATAGAGCCGCCTCCACCCGTAACCATTACGTTTTTACTAGTAATATTTTTGCTCAATAAATCGCTGTTTGGTTCCACTGGAGCTCGACCTAAAAGGTCTGCTACATCAAGATCTCTAACTTCAGTCGATTTAGCTTTGCCTGTGGCAATATCTTCTACTGATGGCACAGATTGTATTTCAATGGGTAAAGCAGAGAGTTTCTCTACTAATTTTAGGCGTTTGTTTTTTTCAATGTTGTTGATTGCAAGCAACAGTTTGACAGGTTGATAAAGCGCTTGAAGGCTTTCAAAATCTGAGCTGTGATGAACTCTAATGCCGAACATTATTTGTCCAGCTTTGCTTTTATCATCATCCAATAGAACAACAGGGTGATATTCATCACCTTGAATTAAAGCGTAGGTTAAGTCTCTTCCTGTTGCCCCAGCGCCATAAACAAATACATTCGGTTTTTGTCTTTTGTAATAATGATAATAAATGCTGCGAATAAATACTCTCGGGCCACCTAGAGTAATTATTGCGATACCAGCATAAATAAAAGGCACACTGCGAGGAATGAAAGATTTAAAGAAAAAGCCACTTATTGCCAAAGTTAAGGCTGAAATTATTACTGCTAAAAAAATGTTTCCAAGAGCGGGAAAGGTCATATAACGCAATACTGCTCTGTACATACCAAGTTTAATAAAGCATAAAAGTGTGACAGTTACGGTTACGATGAGGCTAAAAAACTCATCGGCTTGAAATGGGAAAGTAAATATACCCAGCCTAAGTGCTACCGATAAATACACCGAAAACATAATTGCAAGAATGTCATATGACATACTAATAAATCGTTTACGTTTTCGATTAGCATTGAGTAAATTTTGAATTGGATTGAACATCAACAAAGCCTAACTGTGATAATTATTTTTATATAGCGACCGTATTGTAATCTGCTTGAGAGTTTTAAGCCAGAGAAGTCCTAATAAAGCAATGGTTAAAGACGACAGGTGTTAAGGGTAAGTGTTATTATTTGTGCAAAATAATAACGCGTGAGTAGAAATGTGAAACTATTAGTTACGGGGAGCAGTGGTTTTGTCGGTAGCCGGCTTGTTCAACTTGCTTTTGAACGAGAATGGGATTGTATTGAGGTTAAACGTCGAGTTTCTTTTGATAAAGAAATCACCAACAAGGCATATTTCGAGGTTGCAGAGTTAACTGAACATACAGATTGGTCGGGGGCTTTTGTAGAGATAGATTGCATTGTTCATTGTGCCGCTCGTGTTCATCAAATGAATGAATTGGAAGCGGATACAAAATTGGCTTATCATCAGGTCAATACCCTTGCTACTCTGCATCTGGCTAGACAAGCTGCTCAGGCAGGCGTTAAGCGTTTTGTTTTTATAAGCTCGATTAAAGTGAATGGTGAATCGACACAAGTTGGACAACCCTTTAAACCGACTGTACATGTCGCGCCAACAGATCCTTATGGTCTGAGTAAATATAATGCTGAAATAGGTTTACAGGAAATCGCTCACGAAACAGGTTTAGAAGTAGTCATTATTCGTCCGCCATTAGTTTACGGGCCCGGAGTGAAAGCTAATTTTAATTCTATGATGAAGCTGGTTTATAAAGGGTGGCCATTACCTTTAGGTGCGATTAACAATCAAAGAAGTTTGATTTTTTTAGATAATCTTGTTGATGTGATTTTGACAGCATGTGAACACAATAATGCGCCCGGCTGTACGTTTCTTGTTTCAGACGATAATGATGTGTCGGTTACTGAATTATTAAGAGCGATAGCTAGTTCGATGGAGAAAAAAAATGTTTTGTTGCCGATTCCTACTAAATGGATCATGTTTGCAACAAAAATGATCGGTAAAGCGGCTATTGGTCAACGACTATGTGACAGTTTACAGGTTGATGTTAGTCAAACTAAACATAAATTAGATTGGACGCCACCGGTAGATTTTACGCAAGGTATACAGAAAACAGTGGATGATTTCTTATTGAAATAAAAATATTGTGTCGAGTAACATTCTTAATACAATAAATAAGGTAGAATCTCACGCTTATTTACTCGAGTAAAATTATTCATCTTTATATATAAATCAAACAGTGACTTATTAATGTTTTTACGATCGTTGGACTTAGTGTTTTCATTCTTTGGCCTGTTATTTTTATGGCCAGTGTTAATTGTTGTAACCTTGTTAGGCTATTTTGATACCGGTTCACCGATTTTTTTTCAGCAGAGAGTTGGTCGACATAAAAAACCATTTATCTTAATAAAGTTTAGAACCATGGGTGTAGAAACCGCATCCGTTGCTACTCATTTGGCTAGTGGTACCTCGATAACTAAATTGGGTGCTGTGTTACGAAAAACCAAATTGGATGAACTCCCCCAGTTGATTAATGTATTAAAAGGCGATATGAGTTTAGTCGGGCCAAGGCCTTGCTTATTTAATCAAACGGAACTGATTCGTGAAAGGGATAATAGAGGTGTATTTGACGTGCGCCCTGGAATTACTGGCTTAGCACAAGTCAACGATATTGATATGTCTACTCCCGAAAAACTCGCTACTTGGGATGCAAAAATGATCGATTCATTGACCTTGTCGAGTTACTTTATTTATATTATTCAAACGGTAATCGGCAAAGGCTCTGGCGACAGAGTAAAATAGCCTGAACTAGAAGGTTTAAAATGAAAATAGCAATAGCAGGTACGGGCTATGTTGGCCTATCGAACGCAATGTTACTGGCGCAAAATCATCAGGTTGTAGCGGTTGATATTGTTGCTGAAAAAGTAGCAATGTTAAACAAAAAACAATCGCCGATTGTGGATGCGGAGATTGAAGATTTTTTACTAAATAAACAACTTAATTTCACGGCTACGCTAGATGCAGAGCTTGCGTACCAAGGTGCAGATTACGTTATTATTGCCACACCGACCGATTATGATCCGCAAACTAACTACTTTAATACTTCGTCAGTTGAAGCGGTCATTAAGCAGGTATCGTCTATCAATCCAAATGCAGTTATGGTGATTAAATCGACTGTTCCTGTTGGATATACCGAACAAACTAAGCAAGAATTTGGCTGTGAAAATCTGATTTTTTCACCGGAATTTTTACGTGAAGGGCGTGCTTTGTTCGATAACTTGCATCCGTCGCGTATTATTGTTGGAGAACAAAGCGAGCGGGCCAAAGTATTTGCTGACTTGCTACTTGAAGGTGCAGAGAAACAAGATGTGCCGGTGTTATTTACTGACTCTACTGAAGCTGAAGCGGTTAAATTATTCTCTAATACTTACCTTGCGTTACGTGTCGCTTATTTCAATGAACTGGATTCTTATGCGGAAGCTCAAGGGTTAGATTCTCGTCAAATTATTCAAGGTGTGGGCTTAGATCCACGTATTGGTAATCATTACAATAACCCCTCTTTCGGTTATGGTGGTTATTGCTTGCCGAAAGATACCAAACAGCTTTTAGCTAATTATCAAAATGTACCTAATAACATTATTGGTGCGATTGTCGATGCGAATAGAACACGAAAAGATTTTGTTGCCGATTCTATTATTAGCCGCCAACCTAAAGTGGTTGGGATTTATCGTTTGATAATGAAAGCAGGTTCGGATAATTTCCGTGCTTCTTCTATTCAAGGGATAATGAAGCGTTTGAAAGCAAAAGGCATTGAAGTTGTAGTTTATGAGCCAGTGCTAAAAGAGGAACATTTTTTCCATTCGAAAGTCATTGCGGATTTAGAAGCGTTTAAACAAATGTCTGATGTAATTGTTTCAAACCGCATGATGGATGAAATTTCCGATGTAGCCGATAAAGTTTATACACGAGATCTGTTCGGCTCAGATTAATCGCTTGTCATCTTATCTCGTTGTTATCTGATCTCTCTCCATTTTAAAGTGGAGAGAGTTGGTATATCAAAGACTTCTCTCACAACCTTTCATCATGCTTGTTTTTTACTCTTGTTATATCGGTATCTTGAACCTGTTGTTTTAAGCCAAATGTTTTAAGCACCAAATGATGTCAAGAATCAAATAACAGCAGGAGCAGGCAATGAAAGTTATCCATCATGGTGGCAAAAATACGGTTACCGGTTCGTGCCATGAATTTTTCTATAGTCGACATCACAGTCTTCTTATTGACTGTGGTCAGTCCCAAGGTAAAGATAGCCAACCACTAGCGGTTGACTTTCCCATTCATCGTATCTCCGCTGTGATTGTAACTCACGCTCATATTGATCATGTTGGCCGTATTCCTTGGCTTATTGCGGCAGGGTATTCTGGACCGATCTATTGCACCCCTGCTACAGCTGAATTGCTACCACTAATGCTTGATGACGGCTTAAAGCTGCAACTTGGAATGAGCAAAAATAACCGAGAATCTATTTTAGCCTTGATCCGAAAACGAACGGTCAGTATTGCTTATGGACGCTGGCATAGAATCTCTGCTCCAAGTCGTCGTTTAAAAGAACTAAACAGTAATGAAAAACCATATTGTTATATACGATTCAGTCCTGCGGGACATATTTTGGGTTCTGCGTATGTAGAAATAAAGCAATCGAATACAAACGTAACGGTGTTTTCTGGTGATTTAGGGGTGAGTAATACTGCATTATTACCCGATCCTATTCAGCCGCAAAAGGCGGATTACTTGTTTATTGAATCAACCTACGCAGACCGTGTACATGAAGCTGTCGATACTCGGGCTGAGCGTCTTAAAGAGATTATTAATTGTTCATTGCAAAATGGCGGCACTATTTTAATTCCTGCATTTAGTGTCGGTCGTACTCAAGAATTATTATTTGATATTGAGCAACTTATTTTTCAATCGGGTATAGATGCCACCGTTCCTATTATTTTAGATTCCCCGATGGCCCAAAAAGTGACGCAATTTTATCGTCGTTTTAAAAAATTATGGGGAGAAGAAGCGAAAGCAAAAGTACGACAACATAGGCATCCTTTGGCTTTTGAGCAGTGTATTACGATCGAGGATTTTCGTTCCCATCAACGCTTGGTTAATCGCTTAGCCAAGTCAGGTGAAATGGCTATTGTTGTCGCTGCTTCTGGTATGTGCCAAGGTGGTAGAATTGTTGGCTATTTAAAAGCGTTGTTAAGTGATCCTCGTACTGATGTTATTTTTGCGGGTTACCAAGCTAGCGATACATTAGGACGAGAATTGCAGTCACTACCTGCAGGTGCGTCAGGAAACAAAATATGGATTGAAAATGAACAGGTTGAAGTTAACGCTCAAATTCATACCTTATCTGGTTATTCGGCTCATGCTGATAAGCATGATTTACATTCGTTTATCGATGGTATTGCTATCAAACCAAAACAAATTCATTTAATTCATGGCGAAAAACAAGCGCAGCGACAATTTGCCATGGAATTGAGAGAAAAGGGCTTTAACGTGATTGAATAGCTCATCTTCTCTGCTTTAAGAATTTATGTTTTCTGCTTATACTTGCTAGAGTATGTGCTTGTTAGCGTTAAGTTTAAAACTAATAAATGAGCTTTCTATAATAAAATAGCTTAAACAATAATAGCTTGGATAAAAAAATGAAAACAAGAGATAAGATTGTTTTAGCCAGTCTAGAACTGTTTAATGAACATGGTGAGCGTAACATTACCACCAATCATATTGCTGCTCACATCGAGATCAGTCCGGGTAATCTCTATTATCATTTTAGAAATAAGCAGGAAATTGTACGTGATATTTTTGATTGTTATTCTGCCGAGTTGTTAGAGCGTTTTACCCCAGTAGAATCAGAAGAAGAAAGTTTAGTTTTACTTAAACGTTATTTAGATTCTATTTTTACGCTTATGTGGAAGTACCGCTTCTTTTATGCAAACTTACCTGAAATTTTACAAAGAGATGAAAGTTTGCATGAGCGTTATTTGAGTGTGCAAGAGAAGCTGCGTAAAAATTTACACGCTATTTTCGTTGGCTTTGTTGAGTTAAAGTTGCTTGATGTAGACAAACAAGAAGCGATATCCTTAGTGACTACGTTACACTTGGTGGCTTCTAGCTGGCTTGGATACCGTTCTGCCATGTCTTTAAAAACTGAAATAACCGAACAGATAATACATCAAGGTATGTTGCAAATGATTGCGGTGGTAAAACCACATACAACGCAAATGGGAAGAGAGCAAATCCAACTTTTAGAAGATGGCATTAAAGCGATGAACGATTAGGAACACGCATGAATTACGATATTTTTAACGGTGATGCTGACGGTATTATCGCATTGTTACAACTTAGATTGGCTAATCCAATACAGTCAACTTTGGTGACGGGTGTTAAGCGCGATATTAATCTTGTGGCTAAGGTTCAGGCCACATCCGAAGATACTTTAACCGTACTCGATATTTCTATGGCGAAAAATAGTGCCGCCTTACTATCTGTATTGGAAAGTGGCGCGAATGTTTTTTATGCCGATCATCATCAATCAGGTGATATTCCATCGAATGAAAATTTGGATGCTCATATCGATTTAGATGCCAATACTTGTACAGCTCTCATCATCGATAAGCTATTGCAAGGACAGTTTCACTTATGGGCAATTACTGCTGCCTATGGTGACAACTTGATTGCCAAAGCCGATCAACTCGCGGTAGCGGCGGGTTTATCGGTAGAAGAAAGCAGCGCTTTAAAAGAACTCGGTACATTGATAAATTACAATGGCTATGGCGCAAAAGTAGACGATCTACATTATCATCCAGCTGATCTGTATACTGCTTTATTGCAATATGCTTCGCCTTTGGATGTCATAGCCGATAAAAGCTCACCTTTTTATAAATTGCAGTCGGCGTATCAACAGGATTTGGATAAAGTGCTCGCTATTCAAGCATTGCATAGCAGTAGTAAATTAAGTGTATTTGAACTGCCAGATACCCCAGCTTCTCGAAGAATTAGCGGCGTTTATGGTAATTTACTGGCCAATCAAAATGCGGATTCTGCTCATGCGGTACTTACGCAAAATAGTGATGGTACTTATACCGTGTCTTTACGTGCGCCGTTAAATAATAAACAAGGTGCGGGTGAAGTTTGTTCTCAATTCGCAACTGGCGGAGGCAGAGCTGCAGCAGCAGGAATTAACGCCTTACCTGCCAATGAAATTAATAGTTTGATTGAAAAAATAGAAGCCTTTTATTAAGTAAACTCTTTTATTAAGTGGACTCTTATTAGTTGAAAGACAGGATTACAGAGCTTGTTTATTGCTAGACAAGCTCTTTGTTATCAAGCTCTTTGTTATCAAGCTCTTTGTTATCAAAGGCGATGTAGCCTACTTTTATCTGACCAGCCAGCTTTTAGGGTTTTGTGTTTTACTGTTTCTTCTAATTTCAAAATAAAGTGATGCCTGAGGTTGTCCGCCAGTATTACCCGCAAGCGCGATGGTTTCTCCCGCTTTAACTTTATCGCCCTCTATTTTTAACAAGGTTTGATTGTAGCCATAAAGGGTCATATCGCCTTTGCCATGGTCTAGTAACACCACTAACCCATAGCCTCTTAAATACTCTGCAAACACCACGGTACCGGAATAGACAGCTTTCACCGGTTGTTCATACTGAGCATCTATAACCAAACCTTTCCAGTTAATTTGACCACTTTGTTTGGTCCCATAGCTATGCAATACCTTGCCTTTTAGTGGCCACGGTAGTTTGCCTTTTTGTTTTGCCAATCCATCCATTGGAACCGTGTTTCGTTTGGCTGCTTTGGCTATTTCTGATCTTAAGCGAGACTCGTTGCGTTGCAGTTCGGCAAGGTAATGCTTATCGCTAGAAATATTGCTTTGGATTTTTGTTACGGTCTTTTTACGTTCGTTTTGCGACTGAGCTAAAGCATCTCGTTTTTTGGTCTTCTGTGCCAATAGCGCTTGGATTTGTTGTTGTTCTTGCAGCAATTGCTTATTTTTTTCATCCAATTGCTTACTGGTCAAATCTAGAGCTTGTATGGTTTCCGCTCTCGCTTTAGCTAAATGTTGAAAGTATTGACTGATTCTATCTTGTTGTTCATCTTGACCGTGTTTAATAATGCCTGTCGTATCATTACTTCTTTTTATGACGTAATACGTTCTTATCAGCTGTTCTAGCGTTTGTTGTTGCTCTTTTTTGGTTTGTTCTAAGTCGGATTTTTGTTGAGTAAATTGGGCTAGATTTTTATTGGCTTGATTAAGGAGTGTTTGTGTCTTGGTTATTTCTTTACCTAATGATGAGATAGATAACTCTTGTTTCTTCAGTGACTGCTGTAGTTTATTTAGCTCTTTTTGTTGAGATGTCACTGCACTTTTCTGACGAGAAATTTCATTTTTTACGCCATTCAATTCGTCTTGATTGGCAAAACTTAGAGTTGAAAATAACACGATCATACAACAAAAAAAGAGGTTTCTGCTGGTTCTGAAAAACGTCAATAGGGCGTTTTTGTATTTACGTAAATTTTGGTCTTTATGTAATAGTGTCATTCTGAAATTATCATGAAAAAAACGTCAATAAAAAACCAGTATACGTTCTATTGGTGATCGGGTCGAGAGGTGTTCTTTTTGCTGACTAACGTGTTTTATCAAGTCTAATTTTACTGTCGGATAGACTAATTACAATTGGTGTTAAATGATTTTATTAAATCGTCTGGATAAAAACTGAGTAAATAAAAAAGCTCAGCGAATGGTATCGCTGAGCTTTGCTGTGTTTTTTGAGCTTATGGTTTTATAACCTAAGCTTATAGCTTAATTAAACCAGTACCTGGCCGCTCATTTCCGCAGGAATATCCATATCGGTTAATTTAAGCATTGTTGGTGCTAAATCTGACAGTTTGCCACCTTTGGTAAACTGTACATCTTTGTTACCTACATAGATAAGTGGAACCGGTAGATTGGTATGAGCAGTATGTATACCGCCAGTTTTTGGGTCTACCATCATTTCGGCGTTACCATGGTCGGCAGTGATCAGTAATTGACCGTCGGCCTCTTTTATTGCGGCAACCACTCTTGCGATACAAACATCAATGGCTTCGATTGCTTGTTTTGCTGCTTCGTAAACACCAGTATGGCCAACCATATCTGGGTTAGGATAGTTACAGATAATGTTGTCGTATTTACCTGATTTGATTGCAGCAACAAGTTTATCTGTTAGTTCTTCCGAACTCATTTCTGGTTGTAGATCGTAAGTTGCTACTTTTGGTGAAGCAACTAAGCTACGCTCTTCACCTGCAAATTCGTTTTCTTTGCCGCCGTTGAAGAAGAATGTTACATGTGCGTATTTTTCTGTTTCAGAAATACGAAGTTGAGTTTTTCCTGCTTTAGATAACCACTCACCAAAGGTGTTTTCTAGTGATGCTGGTGGGAAAGCACAAAGTAAAGGAATATCCGCTGCGTATTGAGTTAGCATAACAAAATCAACGGCAGGGAATTTAGAACGTTCAAAACCATCAAATTCAGGTACAAAGGTACGAGTAATTTCACGAGCACGGTCAGCACGGTAGTTCATAAAGATAACTGCATCGCCATCTTCGATTGCTGCTGATTCTTCGCCTGCTGCTTTTAATTCGGTTGGTTGAACAAATTCATCGTTTTCATCACGAGCATAAGCGGCTTCAAGCCCAGAAACAGCCGAGTCATAGCTGAATTCTGCTTTCGCTTCGGTTAATAAGTTGTAGGCTTTTTCTACTCGATCCCAGTTGTTATCGCGATCCATTGCGTAGTAACGACCGACTAGAGAAGCGATGCGTCCTTTACCTAATTTAGTAAATAGATCTTGGAAGCGTTGCAAGGAATTATTAGCACTACGTGGTGGTGTGTCACGTCCGTCTAGGAAGCAATGCAGATAGATTTTTTCTGCGCCACGCCCTGCTGCCATTTCAATTGCAGCATAGATGTGGTCTTCGTGGCTATGTACGCCACCAGGAGACATTAAGCCCATAATGTGAACGGCTTTATCTGCTTTTACTGCTTTGTCGATAGCAGCAGCTAGAGTTTCATTGTGTTGGAATTCGCCATCAGCGATAGATTTTGTGATGCGAGTTAGATCTTGATAAACAACACGACCAGCGCCGATATTAGTGTGACCAACTTCTGAGTTACCCATTTGACCATCAGGTAAGCCAACATCTAAGCCTGAGGCTGAGATAAGGGTATTGGGTTGGTTTGCAAACAAACTATCCATAAACGGTGTATTTGCATTATTAATTGCATTGCTTTCGTTATCTTCACGGTATCCCCAACCATCAAGAATTACTAGAGCCATTGGCTTCTTAGCTGACATAGTTATGACCTCGTCAAATTCATAGTAACTTTAAAAATAAATTAGCGTAACTTTACTACACTTTTACCCTAAAACTGTAGTCTAAGATCAAATAATGATCGGTATATGTTGTTGCTTGCTTTCAGTCTTAATCATCTACTAAGTTCTGATTATCTGATAAGTATAGAAGCCGCTGCTTAATATAGGGGTATTGTTGCGAATTATTCGCAATAATGAAAGTAGGTTATTACTATTGATCTAATAGGTATTGCAAAAAATCAAAGATCATATCCCCATTTCTAGGTTTGAATTGCGATCCGCTCTCGCCTATAAGTCGTATCCTAGTTATACTCACGCTTTAAATTTGTAATCAGGGCTTAGCCCACAATTTGTAAGAGTATTAGAAATGCAAGAATATATTGATTTTATACAAGGCAACATGCTGCTCGCTATGGCCTTTGTGGGTATCGTTGTGGCGCTTATATTGAACATCTATAAAACCTCTACCGCTCGATATAAAACCATTTCTCCTGCGCAGCTGACTCAATTCATCAATAAAGATGAAGGTGTTGTTGTTGATCTCCGCACGAAAGATGAATTCAAACAAGGGCACATTACTAGTTCAGTTCACGTTTTACCATCAGATATCAAATCAGGATCGTTGGCAAGCCTTGAAAAATACAAACAAAACCCAATTACAGTGGTATGTAAGACAGGTCAAACCGCTAGCGAAAGTGCAAACCTGTTAGCAAAAGCGGGTTTTGAGAATGTTCACTTACTTAAAGGTGGCATTCTTGCGTGGAGCGAGGCGAAAATGCCGCTTATTCGTGGTAAAAAATAACGAGATCACTGAGTCGCTTGGCAACATTTGTCTCAATATTTACTCAAATATCGTCCTAAAAGTGGACTAACAGAATTTTTATACAAGATTCAAAATTAAGGAAAATTTAAAATGGCTGAAGCAGCACCGCAAGAAAACCAACAGAACTTCACTATCCAACGTATCTTCTTAAAAGATGTATCTTTTGAAGCTCCTAACTCTCCAACTATTTTTCAACAAGAGTGGAATCCAGATGTTAAATTAGATCTAGATACTCAAAGTAGAGAATTAGGTGAAGGTGTTTACGAAGTTGTTTTACGTTTGACGGTAACGGTTAAGAATCAAGAAGAAACCGGTTTTCTTTGTGAAGTTCAGCAAGGTGGTATCTTTACTGCTGAAAAAATGGAAGCAGGTCAACTTGCTCATTGTTTAGGTGCTTTCTGCCCTAACATCCTTTTCCCATATGCACGTGAAACTATCTCAAGCTTAGTGGTTAAAGGAACTTTCCCACAACTTAACTTAGCACCAGTTAACTTCGACGCTCTGTTTATGAACTACCTACAGAACCAAGCGAAAACTGAAGATAAATCAGAAGCTGACGCATAATAGTTAAAACTTTCTATGCATCACTGTTTCGTTGCTTAAATGATGGTTTAGTTATTTAAATAATAAAACGGTGACCCAAGTATCAAAAGAAAGTCATTAAGATAGAGAAAATGCACAATGCTACGCGCTTGTGCATTTTTTATCTTAATCTTAGTTAATTGCAGAGATATTTGTTAGGTTCGGTATATTAGCTAACGACAAGTGTTTACATATAGATTCAGGAAGTGCTCATGTCTACTAAACAAAATAATGCCTACGGAAAAGAGATTGCAATGACAGTGATCGGAGCAGGTTCATATGGAACATCGCTGGCCATTTCATTGGCTCGAAATGGCGATAATATTGTTTTGTGGGGACATGACCCTGAGCATATGGGTACGTTGCAGAATGATCGTGCTAATCATGCGTTCTTGCCAGAGATTGCTTTTCCTGACACTTTGTTGATTGAGTCTGACTTAGCGAAAGCTGTACAAGCAAGCCGAGATCTGTTGATTGTAGTGCCAAGTCATGTATTTGGTACCGTTCTTAATAGCCTTAAACCTCACTTAAGAAGTGATAGTCGTATTTGTTGGGCAACCAAAGGGTTAGAACCAGAAACAGGACGATTACTGCAAGATGTGGCTCACGATATTGTTGGCGATGACTATCCCCTAGCAGTGTTATCTGGTCCTACGTTTGCTAAAGAGCTAGCCGCAGGTATGCCTACCGCGATTGCGGTTGCCTCTCCTGACGCTGAATTTCTAGAGCAACTGCAAGATAAAATTCATTGTGATAAGACCTTTCGTGTTTATGCCAATAACGACTTTATTGGAATGCAACTTGGCGGTGCGGTGAAAAACGTGATCGCTATTGGAGCAGGGATGTCTGATGGAATAGGTTTTGGCGCAAATGCAAGAACGGCTTTGATTACACGTGGACTGGCTGAAATGACGCGCTTAGGAACGGCTTTAGGCGCTCAACAAGAGACCTTTATGGGAATGGCGGGTCTGGGTGATTTAGTGTTGACGTGTACTGACAATCAATCGCGTAATCGCCGTTTTGGTTTGGCGTTAGGGCAAGGTAAAAATGTTGATGTCGCACAACAAGAAATAGGTCAAGTTGTTGAGGGGTATCGAAATACTAAAGAAGTGTGGTTGCTTTGTGCTCGTATGGGTGTTGAAATGCCAATAGTTGAGCAAATATATCAAGTATTATATCAAGGCAAAGACGCGCGATTAGCCGCGCAAGATCTGTTGGCCAGAGATAAGAAATCGGAAGGATAAGTATGAAGCACTGTAAGCCAAGTAATGTATGGCAGACGATTGTAAAGGAAGCGAGAGAACAATCTGTTCAAGAGCCTATGTTAGCGAGCTTTTACCATGCAACGATTATTAATCATGATAGTCTTTGTGCTTCTTTGAGCTACATATTAGCCAATAAATTCAAAACTGCTTCTATGCCGGCTATGGCAGTGCGTGAAGTGGTGGAAGAGGCATTAGCCGCCGACCCTGAGATAACCGAATCAGCGGCCGCAGATATTTGTGCCACTGTTAGCCGAGATCCTGCGGTAAGTTTGTATTCTATTCCATTGCTTTATCTTAAAGGGTTTCATGCTTTACAGGGATACAGAGTTGCCAATTATTTATGGAAACAAGGACGAGTAGCCTTGGCGACGTATTTGCAAAATCAAATTTCTGTTGCTTGTCAGGTTGATGCTCATCCAGCTGCAACGATTGGTCGAGGTATTATGCTTGACCATGCTACTGGTATTGTTATTGGTGAAACAGCGGTGGTTGAAAATGATGTGTCTATACTGCAAAACGTTACGTTAGGCGGTACAGGTAAAGAGTGTGGTGACCGACATCCTAAGATCCGTGAAGGAGTAATGATTGGAGCGGGTTCTAAGATTCTCGGTAACATTGAAGTGGGCGTTGGTGCCAAAATTGGTTCTGGTTCGGTAGTGCTGCAAGCCGTTCCGGAACATACTACCGTTGCAGGTGTACCGGCTAAAATAGTTGGGAGACCGATGACTGATAAGCCTTCTGAAGATATGGATCAGGGCTTTAATGGTAAACAGCATGGTTATATTGACGGTGCTGGAATTTAGTACTTTTCGCTCACTATTTGATCGACGTTTTTGTCATCGATATTGAGCATTGAAGTATTCATGGTTTTCTTTAGTCGAATTGCATAAATATAGCCACATATACCACCTAAGACGTTGCCTAATGCTATACCAATAAACAGTCCTTGAACTTGGTATAGCCAACTTCCTATCCATGCTGCGGGCACAGTAAATACAAACAACCGCATAAAACTCCAATAGAAAGCCTGCAGCGGCTTATGCATTGCATTTAAGCTACTAACTAACAACATAATAATACCTTGAAATCCATAGCTAAAAGGCACAATAACAAGGTAAAGCCAGATTAAATCATTAACACTTTCTTCTCGGCCAAATAAGGCCGCGAGTGGAATACTTAATGGCACCATCATAATAAACAAAATGAATTGAAACCCAATAGAAAAGCGCATGGAAAGAAACATAGCCTTAAAGCTACGTTCATAATTTTTTGCGCCTAAATTTTGCGCCATAAAAGGGGTGAGAGCTGATGTTAGCGACATCAGAACCAATAATAAAATGGATTCGATACGTTGGGCGGCTCCGTAAGCTGCGACAGCAGCGGTACCATGACTGGCCAATATTATCATCAGAACTGCACCTGAAATAGGCGTCATTGCATTGGATAGACCGGCAGGAGTGCCTATTTTTAACACTTGTTTCCAGTCTGACATAAGGTACGAAAAATTAGGTATCGCCAGTAATTTTTCTCGTTTGATCAATAGATACAGTGAGCAAGCTAAAGCGCCCAACCAACTTAGTGCACTGGCGATTGCTGCACCTTTTATTCCTAGCTCTGGAAAGGGGCCATAACCAAAAATAAGTAAAGGGTCTAAAATACCGTTTAGACCGCCAGACACAATCATTATTTTGGCTGGTGTTTTGGTGTCTCCTGTTGCTCTAATTGCGCTATTGCCCGCCATTGGAATAACCAACAAAGGTATAGTGAGATACCAGACAAACATATAGTCTTTGATGAGTAAGATTAGTTTGTCTTCTGCGCCTAAAAATCGAAACAGAGGGTCAATGGTAAATATGCCGAATATAGAGGCGATGGAAATGAGCAGTATGGCCAGAAGTAATCCATGAGAGGTAAAACGAGCGGCATCTTTGTTGTTGCCTTGGCCTAATAATCTGGCAATGTTAGTGGATAGGCCAATACCTATACCCATGGTGATGCAATTGACTCCAAAGGTCACTGGAAAAGTAAAACTGATGGCGGCGAGTGAATCCGTACCGAGTAACGAGATAAAAAAAGTATCAACAAGATTAAACATCAAGATCGCAATTAAGCCAAACACCATTGGGATTGTCATAGTACGAAGAACTTGAGGTATCGGCGCTGTTAGTAGCCCGTGTTTGTCTTGCATAGCGGTGTCGTATCGGAGAAACAGGCGATTAGGATACCGTTTTTTTTGTGTTTCTCATAGATTTGTGTTGTTGATAGGGTGATGCTTTTTATTGAATTTGTTTGTTTTTACAAATAGGTTCAGTGAATAGTGAATAGTGAATAGTGAATAGCCAGTCGGCTACTCAACAGGAGTCGAGTAGCCGATTGATATTTGGTATTAATTAACAACCAGGGCCGCAATCGAGGCAGTTTTTAATCATTTCTGGTCCAAGGTGCAGTTTCGCATTTAAATCTCGTAATGCGGTACGAACGCCTTCTTCAATGACAGGATGATAGAAAGGCATGTCGAGCATTTCAGAAATAGTCATTTTGTTCTGATGTGCCCAAGCAAGTAAATGAGCAAGATGTTCTGCATTTGGTCCCATCATTTCAGCACCTAAGAAGCGACCGGTACCTTGTTCGCCATAAACATGCAGTAACCCTTTGTTTCTCAACATGACTCTAGAACGGCCTTGTCCTTCAAATGATACTTCACCTGTTGCAAAGCAACCACAACTGCCTAGTCTATCGGTTATCTGTTTGTATGTTTCACCTACCATTGCAATTTGTGGGTCAGTAAATACTGCAGAAATAGATGAACGACGCAGTCCTGCTCGGATATCAGGGTATCGGCCAGCGTTATCACCAGCAATACGACCTTGATCCGCCGCTTCGTGTAACAGAGGTATTTGATTGCTTGCATCACCTGCAATAAAAATACTGCTGACTGAGGTTTGCAAAGTGAAATAATCGGCTGTTGGCACACCACGATCATCTAGTTGCACATCGGTATTTTCAATCGCTAATTTATCAACGTTTGCTCTACGACCCGTTGCAGCCAAAACGTAATCGACTATAAAGGTTTCAGGTTGCTGATCTTGGTTGATAAATACGATTTCTACTTTGTCACCTACACGCTCCATTTTCTCAACTTTTACGTCTGCATCTAGGTAAAATTCTTCTTTAAACGCTTTATTTGCGTATGCCATAACTTCTGGATCAGAGATAGGGCCTACTTGTCCACCCACACCAAATAATTTTACGTTAACACCTAAGCGATGTAGTGCCTGTCCCAGTTCTAAACCAATCACACCAGGGCCAAATACCGCCACAGATTCTGGTAAATCATCCCATTCAAACACGTCATCATTAATAACTAGCCTGTCGCCAAGATCATTCCAAACTCCGGGGTAAGCAGGACGTGAACCCGTTGCAATAACAATACGTTCTGCCTGTATTTCTGTATGGTCATCAACAACTAATGTTGTATTATTAACGAATTTAGCATAGCCAGAGATTTTGTCTTCAGCTGGAATTTCATCAACACCTTCAAGTACAAAACCTACAAATCGGTCTCGTTCTCGTTTTACTCGGTCCATCACTTCTCTGCCATTGATAACCGTTTCACCTTGAGGGTAAACACCAAATGCAGGGGCTTTTTCTATCTGATGAACGCTTTCTGCTGCGGCAATAAGTAATTTTGATGGCATGCAACCTACTCGAGCACACGTTGTGCCGTAAGGACCACCTTCAATCATAACGACGTTTTTATTATGCGCTTTTGCTGCGCGATAGGCGCCAAGACCCGCTGTGCCACCGCCAATAACGGCCACATCTACATTTATTTTTTTCATGGGAAATCTCTTTTTGATATTTAAGCTGTTGTTGGTTTTAGCAATAGCTGGTTTTGCAAACCGTTAATTTTAGTCATAGCCGGTTTTACTAATATTTGATGTTAGTAACCGTTGTTAAGTAGCCGTTATAATTAATTGGTGCTTTGAAAGAAGGAAATCAGAGTGAGCGTGTGCTGCGCTCTGGTTTCCTTCAAATAGCCATTATCGCCATTTAATCGTGATTAATAAGTAACGAATAAGGCCTATTAATTGTCACTGATTAGCCAAGATAAGCTTCTAACTCTTCACTACCACCAATGTGTTTACCGCCAATGTAAACTTGTGGAACCGTTGTTTTACCTGTTATTGCACGTAAAGTTACGGTTGTTGCATCTTTACCCAAAACAACTTCTTCATACTGAAGTCCTTTACCGATTAGATTCTGTTTTGCTTTTGCACAGAAAGGACAACCAGGTTTAGTAAATACCGTTACGGATTCTTGCGTTTTATATTCAGGAGCAATGTAGTTCAACATTGTGTCAGCATCAGAAACTTTGAACGGGTCGCCTGGTTCATTTGGTTCGATGAACATTTTTTCAACTACGCCATTTTTTACTAGCATGCTGTAACGCCATGAACGCTTGCCAAAACCAATTTCGTTTTTGTCGACTAACATGCCCATGCCGTCAGTGAAATCGCCGTTACCATCTGGGATGAAGGTAATGTTTTCGGCTTCTTGGTCATTTTTCCAAGCATTCATTACGAAAGTGTCGTTTACTGATACGCAAAGAATGTCATCGACACCGTGATCTTTAAATACAGAATACAATTCGTTATAACGAGGTAGGTGACTAGAAGAACAAGTCGGTGTAAACGCGCCCGGTAGACTGAATACAATCACAGTTTTATCTTTAAACAACTCATCTGTGGTTAAGTTAACCCATGCATCACCTTGACGAGCAGGGAAAGTAACTTGTGGGACGTTTTGACCTTCTTTAGATGTTAACATAATAAATTTCCTCGGGTTTAAATGGTAAGTTCCTAGCTTAATTTAGCAGAACTGATTTTAAATTGTGTAACGGGTTTCCGTTTTGTTGAGTTAATTATTAGATATTTTCGTTGATAGTTCTAATCGTTTAATACTATAGTACCGATAGTTTAATTCTATCTTTAAGGTAAGCATGAATATAAGAGACTTTGAGTACCTTGTAGCTTTAGCTGAACATAAGCATTTTCGCAAAGCCGCAGAAGCTTGTTTTGTGAGCCAACCTACGTTAAGTGGCCAAATTCGCAAATTAGAGGATGAACTCGGTACTGCACTTTTAGAACGAAGTAGCCGTCGAGTGTTGTTCACTGAATCGGGTTTGCAGCTTGTTAATCAAGCTAAAAAAATTCTCAACGAAGTTAAAACCTTTGTTGATATGGCCAGTTTGCAAGGTAATGAAATGAGTGGACCATTGCATATTGGCTTTATTCCTACGGTTGGCCCGTATTTAATGCCGAAGATTATTCCGCATTTAAAGAAGGATTTTCCAGATTTAGAGCTTTTTTTACATGAGGCCCAGACCAATCAATTAGTTAGTCAGTTAGAAGAAGGGCGACTAGATTGTTTAGTGTTGGCTTCTGTAGCAGAAACGGAACCATTCAAAGAGCTGGATCTCTATGTTGAACCATTATATGTCGCAGTACCGTGCGAGCATGAATGGGCCAGTTTGAACGAACTCGACATGCAGCAACTTAATGGACACACGGTACTCTCTTTAGGTGACGGGCACTGTTTAAGAGACCAAGCATTAGGTTTTTGTTTTGCAGCTGGAGCAAAAGATGATGAACGATTTAAGGCAACCAGCCTAGAAACACTTAGGAATATGGTCGCAGCAGGGGGAGGGATTACTTTATTACCTGAGCTTTCTGTGCCAGCGAGTAAAGTTCAAGATGGGGTGAAGTACTTAAAGGCTAAAGACCCGATCCCAACTCGCAAAATCGTATTAGCTTACAGAGCTGGTTCACCTTTACGACACCGTTTTGAAGCCTTGGCTCAATCTATTTCTAGTTATTTGCAATAGCGTTTTGAGTCGTTTTTTGATGATTATTTTATCTGCGTGAGTATGAGATTAACTCACGCAGATAATTGAGCTGTGTAACTTAACTTAGAACAGAGATTCTTCTCCACCCGTTTCACTTTGAGTGGAGTAGATATCAAGCTTGTCATGATTCGCTTCTTCAGCGAAACGAGTTGGCTCGGTACCTCGTTCGAAGTATTCAAACATTGAGCTTGAGTCAGACTTGTTAGTACGCAAACCCGATTCTCTATCTATTCTAATTCGTACAATTCCTGCAGGAATAACTTTTTCAGTTTTGGGTGCGTCTGCCAAGGCGACTTTCATGAAGTCAATCCAAGCCGGCTGAGCGGTTTTTGCACCAGCTTCTCCGCCTGTGGCTTGTTCATTTCGAGCTAAATTAGGGTTTCTACTTGTTCTACCTAATTTTCGATTGTGGTTATCGAATCCAACCCAAGAAACAGCAACAACATTAGGACCGTAACCGTTATACCAAGCATCCTTGGAATCATTGGTGGTACCGGTTTTTCCTCCAACGTCTCGTCTGCCTAATTTTTGGGCTCTGAAGCCCGTTCCATTCCAGCCCGTTCCTTTTGACCAATCACCGCCACCCCAAATATTGCTATAGAGTAACTCTCTCACTAGAAAAGCGTTTTGTTCGGTAATGACTTGAGGGGCGTATTGTTGTTCCGCTTCGTTAACATCTACCTCGTTAAAATCGTCACTATTACTTTGCGCAAACGAATCACTTTCGTCTAACTGAGTGCTCCGGTTCAGTTGATCGTTTTGTTGGTTGTTATCTTCCATTGTTGTAGTGGCGGTATCGCAATTTGTTTTGCAAATTAAAGTAGGTTCAGCTTGGAATTCTAAATCACCAAATGGCCCTTCTACTTTTGAAATATAGTAAGGTTCAACATAATAGCCACCATTGGCAAATACTGAATATCCTTGAGCCAGTTTTACCGGCGTTAAACTACCAGCACCAAGTGCAATGGTTTCCGATTTTGGCAATTTATCGAGTTCAAAACCGAAACGAGTTAAGTAATTGCGTGTGTCCTCTAATCCTACAGACCTAAGAACTCTTACCGCCATGACGTTTTTAGATTGAGCTAGACCAATGCGCATTCTTGTTGGTCCGATATATGTTGGAGGTGAGTTTTTCGGACGCCATGCAGTTCCCGCTTGTTCATCCCAGCTGTTGATAGGTGCATCATTAATTAAACTGGCTAATGACATCCCTTTATCTATAGCTGCTGAATAGATAAAGGGTTTTATACCCGAACCAACTTGACGAACTGATTGAGTTGCTCGATTGAATTTACTATGAATAAAGTTAAAACCGCCGACCAGAGAGATAACCGCTCCATTATTAGGATTGATGGCAACAAAAGCTGTGTTAGCATTCGGAACTTGGCTGAGTTTCCATGTGGTTTCTGTTGGATTTTCATTCCCTATATTTTCTTCGTCGCTAGATTTAGCGGCGTCAGGTCTGACCCAAATTTGTTCTCCTTGAGCAAGAATGTCGTTCGCCGTTTTGGGTGCTCGTCCTTGTCTTTCATCGGTTATAAATTTTCTTGCCCATTTTATCGCATCCCAAGAGAGCTCGGCATACCCTTGATTCTTTATATAAACACGAGCACTTTTATCTTCGACAGAAATCACCACTGCTGGGGTTAATTGGCCATAAGTCGGTTGCTTTTTGAGGTGTGCGATTAATTCTTCTTCATTCAATGCGTCTTCTTCTTGTTGCCAAACTTGTTGCTCTGCTCCTCTGTAACCGTGTCTTTCATCATAGTTAAGAAGATTGCCGATAGCAGCCGTTTGTGCAGCTTGTTGTAATTTAGAATCAACAGTTGTAAACACCTTCATGCCTGATGTATAGGCTTGTTCTCCATATTTATCAACCATCCAAGAACGTGCTATTTCTGCAATATAAGGCGCATTTACCTCAATTTCTGTACCGAATGATCTACCAAGCAGTTCTTCGCTTTTCGCTTCTTCATATTCTTCTTGGCTGATGTATTTTTCATCTAACATGCGCGCGAGAACTACATTTCTACGTGTTGTTGCACGGTCTATCGAGTAAATTGGGTTCATCGTCGAAGGTGCTTTTGGTAACCCAGCGATTAATGCGAGTTCTCCTAAAGACAAGTCTTTTACCTCTTTACCAAAGTAAACTTGAGCGGCTGCGCCTACACCATAAGAACGATGACCTAAATAAATTTTGTTTAGATATAGCTCTAAAATTTCATCTTTGGTCAACAGTTGCTCGATATGAAAAGCAATAAACATCTCTTTTATTTTTCTAATTAATTTTTTTTCGTTCGATAAGAAAAAATTTCGAGCCAATTGCTGAGTGATGGTACTGGCACCTTGTTTTGCCGAGCCTGACATAATCACCACAATAGCCGCGCGAGTAATACCGATAGGGTCGATACCGTAGTGAGAATAAAAACGACTATCTTCAGTGGCAATAATTGCCTCTAGCAATTCTTTAGGCATTTCATCTATTCGGAGCGGGATCCGGCGTTTTTCACCAAATTGAGCGATCAGCTTATTGTCTTGGCTATACACCTGCATGGGAGTTTGTAATTCAACATCCTTTAACGTTGCTACGTCTGGAAGTTGTGGTTTCAAATAAAAATAGAAGGCAACTATTGTTGTGACTCCAAGAATGATGCAAATCACTGCAAGAATAAGTAGACGCTTTATGAACTTCACCGAAAATTCCCTGATTGATTGAGGTTGTTTGGTTATGAATCCGAGTACATTAAGGCAACAGTTTAGCATATGGATAAAGCTCTGAGCTTAAAATTTATGCATTTACGTACTCTATATTTTTACGCACTTTATATTTTTAAAGGGAGCAATACAAACATGAGCGAGTCCTTTATTACTGGTGTAGATGTGAGTGAATACTCTATAAAAGCCGTTATGATTCGTGCAAATAAAGGGCGTTATAGCGTTAAGTCTTGTATTGAGTTGCATGCAACCACGTCCTTATTTTCCGCTGATGGTCGTTTTAATACGTTTGAAATCGCCAATAAGTTGGCAGAACTAAAGAATAACTTACCTAAGCGTTGTACTAATGTTGCTCATTTTTTGCCTGAACAGTTGGTATTCAATTTAGTGGTTTCGATAGATCCTGGTTTGAAGAACACAGATTTGCAATTTGCCGTACAACAAGCACTTTCTCTTGAGTCTTCCATACCGTTAGACGATCTAAGTATCGATTTTGTATCACGAGAAAAAGACAACAATACAGAGGTTAATAACGTTCATGTTTATGCAACCTATCGTCAGGTGGTAGAAGATAGAATTGAGACCTTTAAGGAATCTGGTTTTACTCTTCGGCTAATACAGAGTGAAAATATGGCGTTAATGCAATTGTTGTCATTGATTACGCACTATTGGAGTAACCAAGCCAGTCAAAATGAACAGAGCCATAGTTTGCTGCATATTGAACAGAGCCGAAGCTTATTTTGTTTTGTCGATTCAACGCAGATACATCAATGTAAAACAATCGAATTTGGTATTTTACAGTTAAACGAATTAGGGATGAATGAATTCATAAAGCAATTAAAAGTATTTATCGATCCGTTTATAAAAGGAGAGTTAGTAGCAAAATCGGTGGTTCAACCTCACCAGGTTTGGTTAAGTAGTGATGGGGCAGGTTCGCAAGAGGATGAGCAAAAAATAGTATCTGAATTCAAGCTAGTTATGTCTATGGAGCGAGTAATAAAATTAGACAGATTAGTTTTATCTGATTTGTTTATTGGAGAGCTGGATACAAACTATTTGAACGGCTTCGCAAAGACAATTGGCGTTGCAATTAGTGGTCTTACATGGAAAGGAGCTATGTAATGTTAACCAACATTAATTTTCTTCCTTGGCGAGAGACGAAGCGCCACTACCTAAAAAGACGATTATATTTGCTGACGGTTATTGGCTTGATACTCTCTACGCTTGCTCAGGGTTGGTGGTATCTTTATATTTATCAACAAGGCGTTCATATTCAGAGCTCTATTGTTGAACTCGAAACAATGGGCGTTTCTGTTGATAAACAGCGTGCTTTGATCGTTCAATTGCAAGCAGAACAAGCTGTGTTAGATGAACAGTTGATCCACATAAGTGCTCTAAAGAATAGTAAGTACTCAATGGTGTTAGTGTTTAATTTATTAGCAGTGCTGCTTCCCCAAGACCTTGTGTTGGACAGCGTTTCAAAAAATGGCGCTAAGGTTTACTTATCTGGCTTCTCTTATCAAGCCGATTCAGTCGATAAACTGGTCAATGATTTGAAATATAACCAGCAATTATCCAATGTTGAAATCCAGTCTATGTTCACTCGTGATACATACCCTGTGTCTTATTACTTTTCTCTATTATTTAGTCTTCAAGAGTTGTCGTTGGATGAGTAAGTAGTGATATGAGTAAGTGGATAATCATAGGCATTTAGTTATGGAGCCAATTTATTAACAATACAGGAGTAGCTGATGAAGTTCTGGCAAGAAATAAAAATCACACTGTCTCAGTTGCAAATAGATGACCTAGCATACAAACCAATTTATATTCAATTGGCACTAATTTTAGTATTAGCTGCGATTTTTCAACTGCTTTTGTCTGTTATTTTTATTTCACCGAAAATGAGCGAAAAAAATCATCTTTATACATTGCAATCAGAAGCACAAATTGATTATCAAATTAAGCGTGATCAATTCCACAAAGAGCAATCAACCAGTCGAGTTGCGTTAGAGCAGCTAAATGTAGACAAAAAATTACAGGTCTCTGAGTTTCTTCAAGCTTTACCTAATAATGAACATCTAACCACTATTTTGACCTCAATCAACCAAAAAGCGCGAGAGAATAAATTAGAGGTGATTGATTTGAGTTGGGGGCAAAAAATGGAGAGTAACTTTCTTTACCAGTTGGCAATAAATATCCAATTAAGAGGCAAGTATCATGATGTGGCCTACTTTTCTCAAGATATTGCAACACTGAGTAACTTAGTTGTGATCGACCAATTAAGTCTTAAAAATAGCCTAACAGCCGACCAACTATTAGATATACGTATTACTGCACTTATCTATCAAGTGGCAAATTTGGATAACAACCATGAATAAATTACATGCTTACTTATGTTTGGTGATGTTTTGCTATGTTGCATTTGTTTTTGTCAGTGACGTTGAGGCTGAAGAGCGAACAATCGTTTCTGAACCACAAGTAGTTAAATCTGAGTCACCAAGTAAAACTTATCAGGCAGTTATTAATCGAGACCCTTTCAATGATATTTCAACACCCAAAGAGGATCCCTTAGTTCCAGTCCATTCTGTCATCACCATAAAAAAGCCAAAAGTAGAAAAAAGTTTATTGTCTGAGCCGCCAGTTGATTTGAGGTTTATACCGATTAAATATGCTGACGCTGAATCTTTGGTTCAATTGTTGAGCCAAAGTATGCTCAGTGAACAAGGAACTATTGGCTTTGATGTGCGAACCAATACGATCATAGTGAGAGATCAGAAAGCGTATTTAGAACACATAGCACAAATAATTACTGAGCTTGATTCTCCTGTAAAACAAGTGCATATAGAAGCAAGAATAGTGATTATAAATGAAGGCAATGTACAAGAGTTAGGGGTTCGATGGGGAATTAAAGCGGATAATATTGGTGGTTCAATAGAAGGTATCAATAATGATTTATTATCTGATGATGCTGCTATTGATATTGCCGATTATTTGAATGTGAATTTGGCCAGTTCGTCGGTTAATGCGTCTAGTATTGCTTTTCAAATAGGCACATTTGGTTCCTCTGCTTTGCTCGATTTAGAGCTATCGGCTTTACAGGCGGAATCGAAAGCGGAAGTTATATCTAGCCCTAAATTACTAACAATGAATAAGAAACCTGCCTATATTGAACAAGGTTCTGAAATTCCATATCTCGAATCGAGTGAAAGTGGAGCGGCTACGGTTAAATTTAGAAAAGCGGTACTTAGTTTAGAAGCCACCCCTCAAATTATGCCAGATAATAGGATAATGTTAGATTTACTCGTTACTCAAGATCGGCCTGGTCAAATAGTTCAAACAGGAACAGGAGAGGCAATAGCAATAGATACTCAACGAATAGACACTCAGGTCATTGTTAATGATGGTGAAACTATCGTGCTTGGCGGTATTTTTGAGCATTCTATGATCAGCTCGGTAGATAAAGTGCCACTTTTAGCGGATATTCCAGTGCTAGGGAACTTGTTTAAGCGTACTTATGAAAATGAAACGAAAAGAGAATTACTTATATTTGTCACGCCGAAAATTATGAGAGAATAGGTTTATTTAATTGATTTAAAATGATTTTATGGCTTTATTATTAGCTGAACACAGTTCCTCTATCACTTAAATTAATAAAACAAAGTAAAATTAGGTTGCATTACTGTCAGCAGATCTAGATAATTTCGGGTCTTATCACGACAGTACTGTGAGGAATCGGTGTCACCAATGAAGTTCGCTGAGCGATTAATAGCAACTGAATGTGTGGCAATGTCATTGAATTAACGCTGTAAATTAATGCTGAACATGGCTGAAAAACGTAATATTTTTCTTGTTGGCCCGATGGGTGCTGGCAAAAGTACAATAGGTAGACACCTAGCATCGCAACTGCATATGGAGTTTTTGGACTCAGATACAGTTATTGAAGAACGCACAGGCGCAGATATCGCTTGGGTATTTGATGTTGAAGGTGAAGATGGTTTCCGCAAACGCGAAGAAACGGTTATTAATGACCTAACTGAACAACAAGGTATTGTTCTAGCAACAGGAGGTGGTTCGGTTAAAAGTAAAGATAACCGTAATCGACTTTCTGCCCGAGGTATCGTTGTTTATCTTGAAACAACAATCGAAAAGCAATTAGCACGTACTAACAGAGACAAAAAACGCCCTCTATTACAAACAGATGACCCAAAAGAAGTTTTGGAATCATTGGCAGATGAGCGTAACGCTTTGTATGAAGAAGTCGCGGATTATACTGTTCGCACTGATGATCAAAGTGCTAAAGTAGTAGCAAATCAAATCGTAAAAATGCTAGAAGAACGTTAAGTTCAATTACGGAGAGCAAACCATGGAAAAGATCACCGTTGATCTTGGTGAACGAAGCTACCCTATTTCTATCGGCGCCGAGTTATTTAATGACTCGGCGTACTTTTCTTTCTTATCCGCCAAGAAAAAAGTCGTCGTAATTAGCAATGTGACTGTTGCACCTATCTATGCAGATAAACTGGTTTCTCTGATAGAAAAACAAGGGTGTGAAGTGTCAATTCTAGAATTACCTGATGGTGAAAAATATAAAACATTACAGACGTTTGAAACGGTAATGGGTTTTCTCTTAGAAGGTAATTTTGCAAGAGATGTCACTCTTATTGCTTTAGGTGGCGGTGTGATTGGAGATCTAGTCGGCTTTGTGGCTGCGAGTTACCAACGCGGTGTCGATTTTGTTCAAGTGCCAACAACACTATTGTCGCAAGTCGATTCTTCAGTTGGTGGTAAAACAGCTGTTAATCATCCGCTTGGCAAGAATATGATTGGCGCTTTTTATCAACCTCAATCGGTTATAATTGATACTAATTGTTTAGCTACACTTCCCGAGCGAGAGTTTGCGGCGGGCATGGCTGAAGTGATCAAATATGGCATTATCTATGATCAAGATTTCTTTGTTTGGTTAGAAGATAACATGGATCGACTCTATTCACAGGATGAGCAAGCACTTACTTATGCTATTGCTCGTTGTTGTGCGATTAAAGCGGAAGTGGTAGAGCAAGATGAAAAAGAAGCGGGTATTCGAGCTCTGCTTAATCTTGGACACACTTTTGGTCACGCAATTGAAGCTGAATTAGGCTATGGTAATTGGTTGCATGGTGAAGCCGTTTCTGCTGGTACAGTGATGGCCGCAAAAACAGCTCAACTGCAAAATTTAATTACACAACAGCAACTTGAACGAATAATAGCTATACTAGTTAAAGCTAAGTTACCAGTTCATACACCTGAGACTATGTCTTTCGATGATTTTATGCAGCATATGATGCGAGACAAAAAAGTATTGTCTGGTCAATTACGCCTTGTTTTACCGACAGGTATTGGTTGTGCTGACGTTGTGTCTGATGTGCCTAGTGAAAAAATCAAGCAAGCAATAGACTATTGTCGGTGTTAACAGGTAAAACCTTTTAATAACTTGAATTCAATAGGAACACTGTAATGAGTTTGGCCCATGAGTTGCGAGTTTTAGACTTAGAGTCGCAAATAGAACTGCTTGATCGATTACGACTTCTTACGCGATTTGGTTCCAATTTAACCAATATTACCGGAGAGAAAAACTCCGGTAAGTCTTGGATAGCGCAACGCTATTTAGAGGCTTGGGCTCAAGATAAAAATCAGTCCCTCCTGATGTGTCATGCGAATCAAACTGACGCACAAAAAAGAACGATTCTATTAAACCAAATTGTTTCTAATCCATTGTTTAACGAAAATGATCCTATAGCGGATAGCTTTAGTCGTTTGTTGGAAGATAATAGTTGCGATGTTGTTTTTGTTATTGATGATGCTCAATTACTAAGTGAAGCAATATTAGGAGAACTTTGGACTCTGGTTTTACAAGCTCAAGTTACCCCGCAATGGAACATTAATGTTGTTTTATTCACAACAGGAAATAGTTTAGATAATGTACTTTCGCGTTTAAGTTACGGGCAAGAGAGCAAACCTTTATCGTTGGAGATCGAACGTCTTACCGCCTCTGAAGTTAAGATGTTTATGGAACTCTTGGTGCTGAAATATGTATCGGGAGAAGATGAAAAAAGAAAAGTTCGTAATAAAGTAAAAAATACACCACCGCTACCAGGTGCTCTAATGGCATTAGGAGAGACTAAAGTGGAAAAACGAATCATTATTCGCTCAATAATTGGCTCACCAATAAAAATAGCCATACTCATTTTTATTTTATTGTTGCTTATTGTTGGTGGTTACTTCTGGTTTTTCAATCATTCTGGACCATCAATAGACATTGAAACCAATGAAGATCAAACGTTTGTTGAACAAACTGCTATCCCAACTGTACAGTTGGATAGTAGCCAAAGTGAAGATAGCTCACAAACGATAGAGTTAGTGGATAAATCGACGGCGGTAGATGATTCAACCGCGCTACCTCCACAGGTTATTGATAGTACGGCAACGGTTGGTCATTCTGATGATGGAAAACGATTGGTTGTTCCATCTAATGTTGTCGATGCATTGTTAGACGGTGATACTTCAGATACTCAAGTTATTGACGATGCAGTTTTACAGGCTCAACTAGAAAAAGCACCACCTGTGGCAGAAACTGATTTTCAAAGAGATAAAGATGCACCGCCTTTAATTACTTTCTCTTTTGCTAAACAAGAGCTAATGGCTATATCTGATCGTAGTTATACCTTACAAATAGCCGCATTGAATTCACTAAGTGAGACTCAAAGCTTTATCACTAAGTACGGCATAGAGAATGATGTTCGGATTTATCCTACTCGTCGAGATAATGCTCAGTGGTTTATTATCACCTATAAAGATTTTTCAACCATTCAGGGTGCTCGAGATGCTAGGTCAGAATTACCTCAAGCCGTCCAAGATCTAGAGCCTTGGGCTAAATCGATGTTACAAGTACATAGAGAAATTGAGCGTGCAAATTAACGCTAGCTTTAAAATGTGTTACAGTCCGCAACCTCGAAAAATAGTGGGTGGTTTGAGCGGTAGATGAAAAAGAAGCAGCGTGCATTCCTTAAATGGGCTGGTGGGAAATATGGGCTGGTGGAAAATATACAAAGCCACCTGCCGCCTGCAAAAAAACTGATTGAGCCATTTGTCGGGGCAGGATCTGTTTTTTTGAATACTGACTATGAAGAATACCTACTTGCGGATATCAATCAGGATTTGATTAATATCTACAATTTGCTCAAAACCGAGCCAGAAAAATACATCGAAGAATCAAGACGTTTCTTTAAACCAGAAAGTAATAAACGAGAGTTTTATTTAGACACTCGTGCGCAGTTTAATGCCACAGATGATCTTTGGTTTCGTTCTACTGCCTTTTTATATATGAATCGATTTGGTTTCAATGGCTTGTGCCGGTATAACAAAAAGGGTGGGTTTAATGTTCCATTTGGCTCTTATAAAAAACCTTACTTCCCAGAAAAAGAACTGATTTTTTTTGCTGAGAAAGCCCAAAAAGCCACATTTGTGTGTGAAAGTTATATTGATACTTTTTCACGAGCGCGCAAAGGTAGTGTTATTTATTGTGACCCCCCTTATGCACCTTTGTCTAATACAGCCAATTTCACCTCTTACGCTGGGAATGGTTTTACCTTGGATGATCAAGCCAATTTGGCCGAAGTCTCTGAGCGAACGGCCAAGAAGCGTGGCATACCAGTGTTGATTTCTAATCATGATACTGCTCACACTCGTCGCTTGTACAAAGGCGCGGAGTTAGACGCTATTCAGGTCAAGCGAACAATTAGCCGAAACGGTGGTACAAGGAATAAAGTGAACGAACTGTTTGCTTTGTTCAAACCTGATGAAGAAATCGAAGATGAGCGTATTAAAATAAGCTTGGTATAAATTTGTTTTCGTTACTTTATACTATCAACGGTTAGTTTCCTTCGGTAGAATTAGCAGCACATTTCACCCGATTCTATTTAAGAGACCTAGTATGAAAGACTTTCTCATTGCGCCGTCCATTTTATCTGCCGATTTTGCCCGCTTAGGAGAAGACGTAGAACGTGTTCTTGCTGCTGGTGCTGATGTGGTTCACTTTGATGTGATGGACAACCATTTTGTACCAAACCTCACTTTTGGAGCCCCAATTTGTAAAGCTTTGCGTGACTATGGTATTACCGCACCGATTGATGTGCATTTGATGGTTAAGCCTGTTGATAGAATTATTCCTGATTTTGCTGAAGCGGGTGCAACCATGATTACCATTCATGCTGAAGCTTCAGACCATTTAGACAGAAGTATTCAATTGATAAAAGAATGCGGATGCCAAGCCGGAATAGTCTTTAACCCTGCCACACCATTAAGCTACCTTGACTATTTAATTGATAAAGTTGATATGATTTTGCTTATGTCGGTTAATCCGGGGTTTGGTGGTCAGTCATTTATTCCTAGTTCTTTAGATAAACTACAACATATTCGTCAACGAATTGATGCTTCGGGCCGAGATATTCGTTTAGAGATCGATGGCGGTGTAAAAGTAGATAATATTGCTGAAATAGCCCAAGCAGGTGCGGATATGTTTGTCGCTGGCTCCGCTATTTTTAATCAACCAGACTATAAAGCTGTGATTGATCAAATGCGCACCGAGTTAGCCAAAGTAACTCGTTAGACCTTTAGCCAGAGCATAGGATAAAACTTATCCTTGTTGACGACGAATAGATAGAATTAATAATTTTGTGACGGAGAACAAAATGTCATTTGAGAAAGTAAAATTCATAGCCTTTGATTTAGATGGAACGTTATTGGACAGTGTTCCTGATTTGGCGTGGGCTGTGGATCAAACTGTACAAGCTTTAGGGCATTCGCCTATTGCCGAAGTTGAAGTAAGAGATTGGGTTGGCAATGGTGCAGATGTGCTTATCGCACGAGGTTTAAGTCGAAACATTCATGTGGATGAAAGCCTAAGCTCAACTGATATTAAAACTGCGCGTAAGATGTTTGATGAATTTTATGCGGCAAGTGGTCATAAATTAAGTCACTTATATCCAACCGTTGTTGATACGTTAAAACAATTACAGCAACGAGGGTATGTTATGGCGTTAGTGACCAATAAACCCTCTAAGTTTGTTCCTGAAATTCTGCAGCAGCATAAATTAAGTCATTTTTTTAGCGATACAATTGGTGGTGAAGATTTTCCAAAGCGAAAACCTGATCCGATTGCTCTTAATTGGTTACTTGAAAAGCACGGTTTTTCTGCGGAGCAAATGTTGATGGTAGGGGATTCAAAAAATGATATTTTGGCAGCAAAGAACGCAGGCTGTCTTTCATTTGGTTTAACCTATGGTTACAATCATGGCGAGTCAATATCAGATTCGAACCCAGATTTTGTCGCAGACCAACTCTCTGAATTACTAGATATTTTGTCTTAGAGTGTAAACTCGACCAATAAGTATCATTTAGCGGCAAGTCTTTAAATTATTAGCTACATAAATATTAAGTAAGTGAAGGAAATCATAAAATGAGCAAACCTATCGTATTAAGTGGTGTTCAACCATCAGGTGAACTAAGTATTGGTAATTACTTAGGTGCTCTACGTCAGTGGCAACAGATGCAAGACGATTATGATTGCCAGTATTGTGTTGTTGATCTGCATGCGATTACGGTACGTCAAGAAGCAAAGAAACTTTACGAAGCAACATTAGATGCATTATCAATTTGTCTTGCGGTTGGCGTGACGCCAGAAAAAAGTACTTTGTTTGTGCAATCACATGTGCCTGAACATGCGCAACTTGGATGGGTTTTAAACTGTTATACCCAAATGGGCGAATTGAATCGTATGACTCAATTTAAAGATAAATCTAAGCGTTACGCTAATGATATTAATGTTGGTTTGTACGACTATCCGGTATTAATGGCTGCCGATATTTTGATTTATCAAGCCGAGCAAGTTCCGGTGGGCAGCGATCAAATGCAACATTTAGAGTTAGCGCGTGATATTGCCACTCGATTTAATAACCTATATGGCGAAACGTTTGTAGTCCCAAAAGCTTATATCCCAGAAGTTGGTGCTCGGGTTATGAGCTTGCAAGACGCAACTAAAAAAATGTCTAAATCGGATGATAATCGTAAGAATGTTATTACTCTTTTAGAAGATCCAAAATCGATCACCAAAAAGATTAAAAGTGCAGTAACCGACCCAGAAGATCCCCCTCGTGTTATTTACGATATAAAGAATAAGCCAGGTATTGCTAACTTGATGGGCTTGATGTCTGCGGCAACGGGAAAAACCTACTCAGAAATTGAAGCGGATTACCAAGGCAAAATGTATGGTCATTTAAAAGGTGATGTTGCGGAAGCGGTGGTCGCTATGCTTGAACCGGTACAAGCGGAATATAAGCGTATTAGAAATGATAGAGCGTATTTAGATTCAGTGATGAAGATGGGAGCAGAAAAAGCATCTGAACGTGCCGCAGTTACATTGAAAAAAGTTTATGAAGCAGTAGGTTTTGTTACTCGTCCTTAGTGACAGACTATTGAAGCGAAGATGACGATAAATCCACCTTGTTGAAGGTGGATTTTTTAGTTGTGTCATTTGTCAGTTTTTTCTTGCCTTTCTTATTCTCTATAGCACAATGTCGCGTTAGCCAAACAGCATTTTATCGAGCCTTATGTTACTTATTATTGATAACTATGATTCCTTTACTTATAACTTATACCAGTATTTCTGCGAATTGGGTGTAGAGGTAAAGGTGATTAGGAATGATGATATTGATATTCAAGGAATTAAAGCACTAAATCCCAGCCATTTGGTTATTTCTCCCGGCCCTTGCACACCGAACGAAGCAGGCATTTCATTATCGGCTATAAAATATTTTGCCGGTAAACTGCCTATATTTGGCGTTTGTTTAGGGCATCAAGCTATTGCGCAAGCGTTTGGTGGTGACATTATTCGAGCCGAAAAAGTGATGCATGGTAAAACCTCCAAGATTCAACATAATGGCAAAAGTGTTTTTGCTGGTGTTAATAACCCGCTTACTGTAACGCGTTACCATTCATTGATCGTTAAACAGGCTTCATTACCTAAAGCGTTTGAATTGACGGCTTGGACAGAGAAACAAAATGGTCTAATGAATGAAATTATGGGCTTTCAGCATAAAACCTTGCCTATTGATGCGGTTCAATTTCACCCTGAATCGATAAAAACTGAACAAGGTCATCAGCTTCTCGCTAATTTTCTGAGTCGTTAAATGTTTTAATGATACAGAGTGCCTAACAGTTAACTCCCCGTTCCCTGATCAGTTTAGTTTTGCCAGTAATTTATTTGCTACTTTGTTTAGGTTCTTTATTTGTTAAGTTGTTATCTTCCAAACAAGCACGTTTAAATTTTGTCCCTTGCATACTTTATCTATTATTGAATAAAGCGAATGACAGCTTTAATTAAAGATTGCTTTTCATCACGTTTTTTTTCTCTAGAATGGTTTATTCAAACGTCACAAATATAAACTCGATGAATTTGCTGTATTTAGTCATTTTTTCAGTAAAACTTTTTGAATTATTTTTAAATACAGCGACTAACTCATGAGTAAATGGTCAATAATGGGACTCTTTCGCGAATAAATAAATTACATCGTAATGCCGTGTGAAAGTAGGACAAATAATCGATTGGTTGATATTCAACTAAATATATCCAATTGATTTCGATATGGAGAATGAAGGCAATGGATAATAAAGTCGACCGTCAGCTATTTGATGAAGTCATGGTACCTTGTTACAACCCAATGGATATGATCCCGGTAAAAGGTCAAGGTGCTCGAGTATGGGATCAGCAAGGCAATGAATATATTGATTTTGCTGGTGGTATTGCGGTGAGTTGCTTAGGTCACTGTCACCCTGTGATGGTAAAAGCGATTACTGAGCAAGCCAATAAACTTTGGCATTTAAGTAATGTGATGACCAATGAGCCTGCGTTGCGCTTAGCCAAAAAACTTACTCAACTTTCATTTGCCGATAAAGTCTTTTTCGCCAATTCTGGTGCAGAAGCAAATGAAGCCGCGTTAAAACTGGCTCGTCGTGTTGCGGCTGATAAATATGGTGAAGAAAAATCAGAAATTATTGCCTTTAAACAAGGGTTTCATGGTCGAACTTTCTTCACGGTTACTGTTGGCGGACAATCTACTTATTCTGATGGATTTGGACCTAAGCCGGGCAATGTCACTCACCTAGATTACAACGATTTAGAGGCGTTTAAAGCGCAAATATCCGACAAAACTTGTGCCGTTATGATGGAACCTTTGCAAGGTGAAGGCGGAATTGTACTTCCAAGTAACGAATTTGCTCAAGCAGTGCGGGAATTGTGTAATAAACACAATGCTCTGTTGATTTTCGATGAAGTACAAACAGGTAATGGCCGTACCGGAACTTTTTATGCTTATGAAGGATTAGGTGTGACGCCTGATATTTTGAGTACAGCCAAATCACTTGGTGGCGGTATTCCAATTGGTGCCATGTTGACGACTGATGAGTTTGCGCCTCATTTAAAAGTTGGTACCCATGGTTCGACTTATGGTGGTAATCCATTAGCGTGTGCTGTGGCAGAAGCGGTGGTTGACTTAATCAGCCAACCGGAAACATTAGCGGGAGTAAAAGAACGCGAGATAATGTTCCGCGATGGTTTACAGGCTATAAACCAAAAATACCCTATTTTTACCGAAATTCGTGGTAAAGGATTATTACTTGGCGCAGCGCTAAACGAAGAATGGCAAGGTCGCGCTCGAGACGTTTTAGTTGCAGCAGGTAAAGAAGGCTTAATGCTTTTGGTTGCTGGTGCCAATGTTGTTCGTTTTGCTCCTTCTCTTGTTATCGATAAGAAAGATATTGAGCAAGGCTTAGTGAAGTTAGAGAAAGCCATCGCCTCGTTGGTAAACGATTAATCCTAAATGGGACTTTAGGATCCATAACCTGCAAGGAGTACAGCAAATGTTGGTTGTTAGGCCTATACAAAAAACAGATTATGATGCTTTGCGCGTATGCGCAGAAGAATCCGGGCATGGTTTTACTTCCTTGCCTGTAAACGAAGAATTGTTAACCAATAGGATTAACCATTCCGTTGAAAGTTTTAATAAACCTAACGTCACCAAAGCGGGAGACGAAGGCTACTTGATGGTCGGTTTCGATTCTGAAACTGGCGAGATAGGTGGTACCACGGGAATAGAAGCCGCTATTGGTTGGGATGTGCCTTTTTATACTTATCACATAAGTAAAGTCGTGCATTCATCCGCTAAGCTAGGGGTAAACAATGTGGTAAAACTGCTCACTTTTGGAAACAACTACACCGGTTGCTCTGAAGTGTGTACCCTGTTTTTGAGACCAACATTTCGCGGTGGCCTTAATGGACGGTTAATGTCTAAATGCCGTTTTTTAATGATGGCCGAGCATCCACAGCGATTCGCTAAAACAGTTTTTGCCGAAATGCGAGGGGTATCTGATCAACACGGAAACTCTCCTTTTTGGCAGTGGCTACAAGAACACTTTTTTTCTATTGATTTCACCTTAGCTGATTATTTAACCGGCATAGGCAAAAAAGGTTTCATTGCCGATTTAATGCCGAAACTCCCTATTTATGTCAATCTACTAAGTAAAGAGGCTCAAGCTGTTATTGGGCAAGTTCATGACAATACAGTGCCGGCATTAAAATTACTCGAAAAAGAAGGATTTGTCTGTCGAGATTATGTCGATATTTTTGATGCGGGCCCAACAGTAGAGTGTGATTTAAATAATATTGCCTCGGTTAGAGACTCCTTCAAAGCCAAAGTGGAAATCAGCGATCATGCCAGTTCTCAAAGCTATTTGATGATCAATACTTGTTTTGATAACTTTCGTGCTACCGCAGCTAAAGCAGCCTATGATCAAGAAACAGGTCGGGTCTTATTATCGCTAGAGGTTGCTACGGCATTAAACGTTCAAAATGGTGATTATGTTCGCCTACTCGCTCAATAACTCTTTGATTAGTCGGCTGCTAGCTTGTTATTAGTTAGCTGATAATAGCGACTGCCAATGAGCAAAATACACAACCGTACCTAGTAAGGAATAAACAATGGAGCAGGATTTCACGGTTCAATGGATAGATGGCCAATGGATAAAGGGTCAAGGTGTTGCGATGGAATCGACTTCACCGTATAACGGCAACGTAATATGGCAAGGTAATAGTGCAACGTCAACTCAAGTTGAGCAAGCCGTAAAAGCAGCTCGTGGTGCTTTAATTGAATGGAAAAAGCGTAGTTTTGCCGAAAGAGAAGCCGTATTGCTTGCGTTTGCTGAAGAAGTAAAAGCAAACAGTGAAGGTATTGCTCGAATTATTGCTGAAGAAACCGGAAAACCTCTTTGGGAAACACGTACTGAAGCGGCTGCTGTAGCAGGAAAAATTGCGATTTCTATTCGAGCTTATCATGATCGAACTGGGGAAACGCACCGCGAAGTGGGTGATAACCAAGTGGTGCTTCGTCATAAACCACTCGGTGTTATGGCTATATTTGGTCCTTATAACTTTCCTGCTCATTTGCCTAATGGGCATATGGTTCCGGCACTTCTGGCTGGTAACACAGTGGTTTATAAACCATCTGAACAGACACCAGCAACGGCCGAATTTATCATGAAATTATGGCATAAAGTCGGTTTGCCTGCTGGCGTGATTAACTTAGTACAAGGCGGCAAAGATACCGGAATCGCTTTGGCTGAATCAAAGGGTATTGACGGTTTATTATTTACTGGTAGTGCCAATACGGGCAATTTGCTGCATCGTCAATTTGCTGGTCAACCCGGTAAAATGTTGGCTCTAGAAATGGGAGGAAATAACCCCATGGTTATTTCTGAACAATATGGCGAACTTAATGCCACGGTATACACGATTATTCAGTCGGCGTTTATAAGTGCCGGTCAGCGTTGTACTTGTGCACGACGTCTTTATGTTCCTATAGGTGACAAAGGCGATCTGTTAATTGAACAATTGACCACCGCTATTAAGCATATTGTTATGGATGAACCATTTGCTGATCCTCAACCATTTATGGGGCCGCAAATATCAATAGCTGCCGCAGAGTTTATTATCAATGCGCAAACAAAACTATTGGAATTGGGTGCTTGCTCGATAGTAGAAGCAAAGCAGACAAAAGCTGCATTTGTTTCGCCTGGATTAATTGATGTGACCGCGGTTGCGTCACTACCAGATGAAGAGTATTTCGGACCGCTGTTACAAGTTATTCGTTATCAAGATTTTTCTCACGCGATAGAGTTAGCCAACGATACCCGCTTTGGTTTATCGGCTGGGCTCATTTCAACCGATGATAATGAGTGGCAATATTTTGTCGACCATATTCGTGCCGGAATAGTTAATCGTAATCGTCAGTTAACGGGCGCTAGTGGTGATGCACCATTTGGTGGGCCGGGAGCCTCTGGGAACTTACGACCAAGTGCTTATTATGCGGCTGATTATTGTGCTTATCCTATGGCGTCAATGGAAGGGAGCGAAACGTTGCTTCCCGCCACATTGAACCCGGGAATAACGTTGTAAAAAGCGAATAACACTCGATCGGTTGTTTACCTAACGGCAACTATCTAGAGTTTAAGTTAACTAAGGAGCGAGCATGTCACTAGATGGCTTATTTCAAAATTTATGGAATGACTATATAGAACGTCTTTGTCCATCGGCAAAAAAAGTTCATGATTTACTCGAAGAAAATGAGGCGCTAATTAACGATCACATTGCTTTGAGAACATTCTCTTTATCAACGTGTGGCATTGCTTCTCTGGCTAAACCGTTTTTAGCACTTGGCTATAAAGAATGTGGTGATTATCTTTTCGAAAAAAAACACCTCACTGCTAAGCACTATGAGCACCCTGATCGAACTAAACCGAAAGTATTTATCAGTCAGCTAGAAGTCGATTTGTGTTCGCCTTTAGTGCAAAAAATAGTCAAAAAAATGATTGCTCAAATTGATAAAGAAAAATTAACCCACGCTAATTTTCTTTATGGCGGAAGGTTATGGGATTGCAGTTATCAAGAGTATCAACAGCTTTTAAAAGAGAGTGAATATGCAGCTTGGTTAGCGGCTCATGGTTACGGAGCGAATCACTTTACCGTTAGTGTTAATCAATTGGCTGAATTTGATAACGTGAAGTCAGTGAATGATCATTTAAGAGTAAATGGTTTTGCTATTAATGAGGCGGGTGGTGAAGTAAAAGGTTCAGCGAAAGTCTTATTAGAACAATCATCGACGATGGCGGATAAAGTATCGGTTCAATTTTCTGATGGCGTAGAGACAATTCCGGGTGGGTTTTATGAATTTGCTCTAAGATATCCGATGAATAATGGTGAATTATATCAAGGGTTTGTTGCCGCTTCAGCGGATAAAATCTTTGAAAGTACTAATGAGTCATAACTTAGTTTATCAATTTCCTCGCTCTTACGCTGTGAAAAATCCCGTATGGCTAAGCGATAAAATAGATCTGGCAATAAGTGGGACTGATGATTATATTCAGCCCCACTTATTGTTCGTTTACTCTAGCCCTAAATCTAATGGGGTTTTACTTGGCCTGCCGCCTATTTCTCTGGTCAGTTTAGGAACGAGGTAGCCCGAAACTCGAGTCATCACCTCAGCCATTATCTTTTTAGCTTCTTGATCACTAATGTAAAAATGGGCGGCGCCTTGAACTTTGTCTAATACATGCAGATAGTAAGGTTGCACACCAGCATCAAATAATGCTTCATTTAAATCCACTTGTGCATTGGCGTTGTCATTAATTCCTTTTAGCAAAACAGCTTGATTAAGTAAATGAACACCCGCTAATTTTAGCTTATGCAACGCCCTTGTGAGCTTATCATCTATTTCATTGGCGTGATTGATATGAGAAACAAATACAACCTGTAGCCTGGTTTTATGTAAGGTTGCGCATAGATTGTCTGTGACTCTCGATGGGATAACTACCGGTAGACGAGAATGAATTCTCAAACGCTTAATGTGATTTATTTGGCTAAGTTTTTCGATCAGCCACTCTAATTCCTGATCTTTTGCCATTAATGGATCACCGCCAGATAGAATCACTTCATTGAGCTCGGTATGTTGGCTGATGTAGTCGATATTTTGCTGCCAAACGACCTTGCTACCCTTATTTTCATTGTATGGAAAGTGACGCCTAAAACAGTAGCGACAGTTGATAGCACAACCTCCTTTAAGGATAAGAAGTGCTCTATTTTTGTATTTATGTAAAAGGCTTGGTTGTGGATTATCTTGTTCTTGCAACGGATCGCTTGAGTAACCTGGATGAATATCTAGTTCAGCATTTAGTGGTAAAACTTGCAAAAGCAATGGATCGTTAATATTACCTTTTTCCATTTTATTGATGAAATCGATAGGAACACGTTGAGAAAATTGCTTCTTTGCCAAGAAATTTATCTGGCCAGTTTTATCTTTTGGCCAGTCAGATTGCGGAATTTGTAGTATTTTTAATAGGGTTTCAGGATCGGAGATCGCATTCGTTAATGCATTGAGCCAGTTTTGCTCAACAGAGACAGGTTTTCGGGGTATGATATGCGACATTAAAATTTAACTCGAAGAAAATTTAAGAGGACAAAATGGCTACAGTTAGCACTAATGAATTTAAAGGCGGTCTTAAGTTTATGCTTGATAACGAGCCTTGCGTAATTCTTGACAATGAATACGTAAAGCCGGGTAAAGGCCAAGCATTTAACCGCGTAAAGCTGCGCAAACTACTTTCTGGTAAAGTGCTAGAGAAAACATTTAAGTCTGGTGAAAGCTTTGAACAAGCAGACGTAATGGATATCGATCTAGATTATCTTTACTCAGATGGCGAATTCTATCACTTTATGAATGCAGAAACATTCGAACAAATTGCTGCTGATGTTAAAGCAGTTGGTGATAGTGCGAAGTGGTTAGTTGAAAACAACTCCTGCATGATTACGCTGTGGAATGATAATCCTATTTCAGTAACACCGCCAAACTTTGTTGAACTAGAGGTTACTGATACCGATCCAGGGCTGAAAGGCGATACGGCAGGTACAGGTGGTAAACCCGCAACCCTTTCTACTGGTGCTGTGGTTCGTGTTCCTCTGTTTATCCAAATTGGTGAAGTAATTAAAGTGGATACTCGTTCCGCTGAATACGTTGGTCGTGTTAAGTAATAATGAATTAACGTTGCTAATCATGATGAAAGCCCGTACTTGTACGGGCTTTTTTAATGGGGTTTTGCTTAATGTGTTAACTCGACAAATAATAGTCGTTAGTTGGCTATTATTTGAGATAAAGTTAAATCATATAGATAAAAATAACACTGAGCGCTGAAATTAAACCAGCAACAAAGTAACAAGCAATTTTACCTACCACACCAGTATGCAGTTTTAGATCGTGCATACCATGATGAAGTCTGTGCATTGCGTGCCACATTGGTAACGCTAGGCTGGCAATAACAAAAAGAGCACCAATAAAGCTGGTAGAAAAATCGGCTACTCTTTCATAACTCATCGCTTCCGCATCGATAACTCCGAGTGGAACAAGAATACCGAGTACCAAAATAGTGATGGGAGTAATCATGGCAAACCATGTTCCTCCAGCACCGAATAATCCCCACCATACGGGCTCGTCTGAACGTTTTGGATGTTTATTAACCACAATGAGCTCCTTACACAATGATGAGTATAATTAATGATATAGCGGCTACTGCAGCCCACTGACCAAGAACTAAAATCTTGCTGTCAACAAGTTTGCCTTTCAAGCGTATCGGCATAACTTGAGGAAACATATTAAAGAAGGTATGCGCGTGGAAAAGGCTTCCTGCGAGTGAGACGATATTAATCGCTACAACGACAGGATTTGCCATAAATTCTAACCAAGCCTCCCAAGATTCAGCCCCTTTTACTAAACTCGCTAAGCCACAAGTTAAGCATAACGTGAAGAATATTAGTGGCAGTACTGTCGCTTCACGTAACATGTACATGCGATAGAAGTTACTTTTTTGCCACCATGTCGCTTTCATTTCGCGAACATAAGGTTTACGGTTACTCATCCCTTTAGCCCTCCTGAGGTTTTAGCATAGCAATCACAAAGTCTTTAGAAGACTCAACTTTACCTTGGTTTACGGCTGCTGCAGGATCAACGCTTTTTGGGCAAACTTCAGAACAAAAACCAACGAATGTACAGCCCCATACTCCATTTTCTCCGTTAAGCAATTCCATGCGTTCAGCTTTGCCGTTGTCGCGACTGTCTAAGTTATAACGATGAGCAAGTGTGATGGCTGCTGGACCAAGAAACTCTGGATTCAAGCCAAACTGAGGACAAGCTGCATAACAGAGACCACAGTTAATACAAGCAGCAAACTGTTTGTATTTTGCCATTTGTTCCGGAGTTTGGTTGTTTGGGCCATCCTCAGGTTTACGATCATTACCTAGTATGTAAGGTTTAAGCGCTTCAAGACGTTCGATAAACGGTGTCATATCTACGATTAAATCTTTTTCGATTGGGAAATTAGCCAATGGTTCGATAAGTAAGCCGTTTGGATAATCACGCAAGAAGGTTTTACAGGCGAGCTTCGGATAGTTATTAACCATCATGCCACAAGAACCACAAATAGCCATGCGACAAGACCAACGATAAGAAAGATCTTTATCTAAGTTATCTTTAATATAGCCAAGTGCGTCTAATACCGACATTGTGTCATCAAACGGAACTTCGAACGTTTGCTTATACGGTTCCGCGTCTTTTTCTGGGTCATAACGCAGAATATCGACTTTTTGAATTCTAGTACCAGTCATTATTTCTGCTCCTCTGCTGCTTTAGCATCAGCGACTTCTTGCGCTGCGGCTTCTTCTGCTGCCGCACCATATAGGCGAGCTTTCGGTTGAGATTTAGTGATGGTTACGTCACTATATTTGATGATTGGTTCTTCACCATTGTTGTACAGTGCCAATGAGTGTTTCAGGTAGTTATCATCATCACGTTCTGTACAACCTTCATCGAGGCGTTGATGCGCACCACGAGATTCACGACGAAGAATGGCTGAGTGTGCCATTGTTTCTGCGACTTCTAATCCGTAACCGATTTCGATGGCATAAAGAAGATCAGTGTTAAATACTTTACCTTTATCTTTGATACTGATTTTTTTATAACGTTCTTTCAATTCTGCCAGTTTGGCTATAGTTTGTTGCAGCAGATCTTCACGGCGATAGATACCACAGCCAGCTTCCATTGAATGACCCATTTCAGTACGAATATCTGACCAACTTTCGTCACCTTCTTGGTTCATTAATGCTTGAATGCGATCTTCGACAGCTTTGACTTGCTTATCGATGGATTGATCATTCCAACCTTTGAAAGTTTCAGCATGTTTTACGGCACTTTCACCTGCCACTCGACCAAATACAACAAACTCGGCTAGGGAGTTGGAACCTAATCGATTCGCTCCATGCAACCCAGAAGAGGCACATTCACCAACGGCAAATAATCCTTTTATCTTAGTTTCACAATGTGGATCGGTTTCGATACCGCCCATGGTGTAGTGTACAGTTGGTCTGATTGGAATAGGCTCTTTGGCTGGATCGACGTTTACGTATGCTTTGGATAATTCACAAATAAACGGTAGGCGCTCTTGAAGATATTCTTCGCCCAAATGTCTTAAATCAAGATGCACGACATCACCGAGTGGGTGATCAATGGTATTACCTTTCTGTTGCTCATGCCAGAATGCTTGAGACACTTTATCTCGTGGGCCTAATTCCATGTATTTGTTTTTAGGTTCACCAACCGGCGTTTCCGGTCCCATTCCATAATCTTGCAGGTAGCGATAGCCGTTTTTATTCACGATGATACCACCTTCACCACGGCAACCTTCGGTCATTAGAATGCCAGTTCCAGGTAAGCCGGTTGGATGGTATTGAACAAATTCCATATCACGCAATGGAACACCGTGACGATACGCGAGAGCCATACCATCACCCGTGACAATGCCACCATTGGTATTGGTATTGTAAACACGTCCAGCGCCTCCAGTTGCAAGTACAACTGATTTCGCTTTAATTGTGACGAGCTCTCCTTCCGACATATGAATTGCGATTAAACCTTGAATTTCGTCGTCTTCCACTAGAAGGTCAACAACAAAGTATTCATCAAAACGCTTGATTTGGCTGTACTTCATTGAGGTTTGGAAAAGAGTGTGCAACATATGAAAGCCAGTTTTATCTGCGGCAAACCAAGTGCGCTCAACTTTCATTCCACCAAAACGGCGAACGTTTACTTCACCGTTTTCTTTACGGCTCCATGGGCAACCCCATTGCTCCATTTGGATCATTTCTTTGGTTGAGTTTTCAACAAAGTATTCAACAACATTTTGCTCACACAACCAATCACCGCCGCCAACTGTATCGTTGAAGTGGTTATCGAGAGAATCTTCATCTTTGATTACAGCAGCCGACCCTCCTTCTGCTGCTACAGTATGTGAACGCATCGGGTAGACTTTTGATATCAGAGCTACTTCTAGCTCTGGATTGGCTTCAGCCGCCGCTATTGCAGTACGAAGACCAGCGCCGCCGGCGCCGATCACTGCGATATCTGTGGTAATTATTTGCACAGTTATCCTCCAGTGTGTATTCGCAAAGTTATAGAGGGTGGACTAGAGAAAGCACATCCTGTAAACGATGCGTGTTTAGTTTTAAATTATTTTCTGCCTGTTAGGCAGTGTACGGCAGACGTGTTATGAAAAAATTGATATTGAAGGTTATTTACCGTACAAAGATATTGGAAAGCATAGCATTTATTGAATGTGTGACATGGATCACTTAGATGAATTTTATGTGTTTTATTTTCAATACACACCAATGGGTTACATCGGTTTAAAAATATGAACAATAATAATTGGCAACCAAATGCCAGCATAGAATTACTGACTTTAAGAGCAAAGCTAATCAGCCAAATTCGACATTTTTTTTCGGAAAGAAAGGTAATGGAAGTAGATACACCTGCAATCAGCCATGCGACGGTGACCGATATTCATTTGCATACCTTTAAGACCCATTTTATTGGACCTGATTATGCAAAAGGGCAATCTTTATATCTAATGACGAGTCCAGAATTTCATATGAAAAGATTACTCGCAGCTGGAAGTGGTTCAATATATCAGATTTGTAAATCGTTCCGTAATGAAGAGAATGGTCGCTATCATAATCCAGAATTTACTATGCTTGAGTGGTACCAAGTAGGATTTGACCATCATGATTTGATGGATGAAATGGATGAGCTTTTGCAACTGATCTTACAATCGGGATCGGGGCAAAGAATGACTTACCAACACGCTTTTTTAAGTGTACTGAATGTATGTCCATTAGAAGCACCGATGAGTGAATTAAAGAAGGTTGCCGCAACCTTGGGGTTAAGTGATATCGCTGAGCCTGAAACTGATAGAGATACTTTATTGCAACTATTATTTAGTGTCGGTATCGAGCCTAAAATTGGTATAGAAGCCCCTGCGTTCGTTTATGATTTTCCTGCATCTCAGGCGGCTTTAGCTAAAATTAACCCTGAGGATCCGAGAGTCGCACAACGATTTGAGGTGTACTTTAAAGGGATAGAGCTAGCAAATGGCTTTCATGAATTAGATGATGCGCAAGAACAACTGGCTCGATTTGTAGCGGATAACCAAAAGCGGGCTAGCCTAGGTTTAGAAGCCCAACCTATTGATTATCATCTTATTGATGCGTTAAAAGCTGGGCTGCCTGCTTGTGCAGGTGTTGCTATGGGGATTGATCGGTTAATCATGCTCGCTGTTGGTGTCGAGCATATTGATCATGTCACAGCGTTTTCATTTTCTAGAGCATAATGATTCGACAAAACGAGTATTGTATTAACTGACCAATATTCCGGTTCCGACTACAGCGATGAGTGCACCTATCCAAGCATACCGATTGGGTCTTTGTTTTAGGTACAGCCAAAGAATAGGCAAAATCATTATCGGTGTGGTGGAAGAGAGTAGAGCAACCATGCCGACATTCCCTTCTCTTAGAGCGTAGAGAATGAGGGTCATTCCTACCGCCATGGCTAAAAAGCCATTCAATGCAGTGATGGAAAATATGGTTAAGTTTATCGCTTTTATCGGTTTGGCTATTTTAGAACCTGTTGCCCTAAATAGTAGATGAGCAATAAAAGCGGTAATCATCCTGATAGCTGACGCTGCGATAGGATCGATGTTGGTTTGCATGACGGGTTTTGCGATTATGCCGCCTAAAGCTTGACAAAGCGCCGCTAACAGCCCAAGTGATAAGCCTAACCAGAGGTTGCCTTTAATCGCTTCCCAATCATGCTGACCTTGTTTTTTCTTGCCGAAGAATATAGCCGTTAAAACGCCACTAAAAACTAAACTAGAGCCGAAAAATTCAAGGCTAGTCATTGTTTCGCTAAATAAGAAATAACCAAGAATGGTTGAGAAGACCGCATGACAAGCAAATAATAATCCGGCTTGTCTTGGTCCCATCCTATTCATACAAGCAAATAAAGCAGTATCACCAATAAATATTCCAATTAATCCAGATAAAGCCATCGGTGTAATATGTTCAATAGATACACTTGGCCAGCCACCAGAAATAAACGCCATGACCGTTAAAATAGCTGCGGTACAGCCCATTCTCCAGCGACTGTAAGCAAAAGCACCAAGATGCCGAGCTGGAGTGACGGAAATAACACTGGAAATCGCCCACAAAAATGCGGCAGCTAGGGCTAGCCACTCATAAGACATAATTAGTTTCTATAGGTTAATCGGAATGGGCGTAACTATGCCGTAAAAAAAGCCAGTAGGGAAGATATACTGGCTTGATTTCATATAGTTTATTTACTTGCTTAGGTAATAACTAAGGTGGCTGCATAAACAATAAGTAACCCTATAATGCCCATAATAAGCCCCATCTTCGCCATATCTTTACTTTCGATGAGACCAGTTGAATAGGCCAAGGAGTTAGGAGGAGTCGAGACAGGTAATATCATCCCGAGCGAAGCAGAGAAAGCGACCACAACCAATAATCCTTGCATGCCTCCTATGGACGATAAGCTTTCCATCGATGCCCCTATGGCTGCTGCGATCGGCATTAATAAGTTAGCCGTTGCTGTATTCGACATAAAGTTGGCCATTAACCAGCAAACAATCGAGAGTGTAATGACCACGGCAACAGGAGATAATACGCTATAATCGATAGCGTGCGCTAACGCCACCGCAAGTCCCGTTTTATCTAAACCAATACCAATCGCAATACCACCAGCAACAAGCCAGAGTACGTCCCAGTTAATCTGTTTTAGTTCCTCTTTACCCATGATTCCTGTCAAGGTAAACACCGCCAATGGAATAATGGAAACGACATAAGTATTCATGCCATGTACTTTGGTGGTCATCCACAATAAAATGGTGATAGCAAATGTGGCATAAACGACTATTGCACGCCAACTTTTTTGAAATTCTCCGTCTAATTTCAATGTCATGTTTTTTTGAGAAGAAGGAAACAGTTTTTGTAGTAGAAACCAAGCCAAAGTTAGCTGAACGATAACAAACGGCAGACCCATCATCATCCAAGAAAGGAAATCAATACTGTTTTCTCCTGTTAAGTATTGCAGAGCAATAGCATTGGGTGGTGTACCTATTGGTGTGGCAATACCTCCTGTATTAGCAGCAATAGGGATGCACAGTACCAACGCTTTTATACCTAAATCACCTGTGGTCGCAGACGCAACAATGGGACCAAGTAAGGCTAGCATCATAACTGTGGTTGCAGTGTTAGACATGAACATTGAAAAAACCGCAGTAATTAACATCAAACCCAACATAATAAATCGCGGTTCGTTTCCAAATGGTTTTAATAGAACTCTAGCCAAGTTGTTATCAAGTTCGTATTTCGAGGCGGCTATCGCAAGAGCAAATCCACCCATAAAAAGGATAATAATAGGTGAGGAAAAAGCACTGAATATATCGGTATATTTCATTAATTCCCCAAGCTCGTGCCCCGCGGGTGGTTGCCGAAATAGATGGAGGCCTTTATCGGAGATCATCACCAATTCTAAAGCGATAATTAATATCGAGGTGGCAAAAACAGGGACAGGTTCTAAAACCCAAAGTAAAGCCGCTAATAAAAATATGGCGAGTAGTCGGTGTTGGATAAGCGTTAAATCATCAATAGGAATTAAATCTATTGGTAGCATCAAGACAAGCAATGGGATAACGAAGCAAATAAACAGTTTGATAATAATTCCAATATTAATATTTTTCTTCATCATTTGGCGTGCAACCTCATCTGTTAATCTATCGTGTTATACCCGTTATCCTGAAACTGTTTTTTATTGATGGCATAGTCTTATTTATCGCTTCAATACAACTTCAATGATGTTAGATATAAGTGTCTCTGCTGATACGTCTTTCGCTTATATTTATTCTCTTCTCATATGTATCGTTAACTAAAAATTTTATTGCTTAGAGATATCGTTACCTAGAGATCTAATGGCCTAGAGTACTCGTTTTTAGGTGATGAAATCAGCTAAAGTAAAAAGATTTAAAAATGACTATAAGCGAGTATAAAGTAAGCGGTTTTTGCTTACTAAGATCGGCTTGGAATTTTGGAGATGAAGTTATTTTTTTCGTAGCAGAATTGTTTTTAGTCAAGTTATGAAGACATTGACACAGTAAGAGATATGTCCTTATAGAAATAACTCTTACTGTGCACGTTATCTAAGTGGCTATTTATTTTTAGATATTTTTAATAGTTACAACGCTTTGTTTTATTTATGTTGTTTAGGGCTATTATTTAAAGCGACTGGTTATTGATAGTCGCGTATGGGGTGCCTAATTTGGTACTGGTGCCATTGGCCATACTTGAATCAAATTCGATGGCATCTTTCGTAAATAAATTAATAACAGTTGAGCCAAGTTTAAAACGCCCCATCTCTTGACCTTTCTTTAACTGTATACAGCTTGTTCCTTCGGCTGGGTAATCCCATTGGTAAACGGTATTGCCTCTCGGTGGCGTTACGTTACCTGCCCAAATTAGCTCGATGCTACCGACAATGGTGGCACCAACCAGTATTTGTGCCATTGGCCCAAATTCAGTATCAAAAATGCAAACAACACGTTCGTTTCTAGCAAATAGGTTGGGGATATTTTCTGCGGTTAAAGGGTTCACTGAATAGAGATCACCAGGTACATAAATCATTCTGCGCAAGACACCATCACAAGGCATATGCACTCGATGATAATCACTTGGCGATAAATAAAGAGTTGCAAAACTACCATCAACAAACTCTTGGTAAAGTTCTGGATCACCTCCGAGTAACTCTTGGGCCGAGTAGTCATGGTTCTTCGCTTGAATAAGCTGCCCATTATTAATTGGACCAAACTGGCTGACACAAGCATCAGCTGGATGCGTAATTACCGTTGAATCTTCAGTAATGTAACGAGCATCTTCTTTTAGTTCGCGTACAAAAAACTCGTTAAATGTCTTAAAATAACTAGGATCGGAGTGTAATGCTTCGGCCATATTTATATTGTATTGCTTGATGAAAATTTTGATTAAGGCTGTGGTTACACTACCGAGTTGTGCTGACGCTAGCTTGCCTACTAAGCGAGTGACGGCGTGTTTTGGTGCCCATAATTGAAAGTAAATTTTGATTTTGTTTGATAAAGTCATATCTAATTTAAAACTCGTTGTTTAGGCCATAGCCACCGATTGAAACATGAATAACTATCGAAGTTTAAGTTAGTCTAGTTAAGATGCAAATAGTTAACATTAATGCCCATCTTTTTTATTGATGGAAATAGTTACCCTAATGTTATTCGTTATATTTAGTACCCATGTCTAAGTATTGTTACTTTTCTAGCTCCAATGTTTTTTCTTTTTAGAACTATTGGTATTTTAGCACGCTCTGTTTTTAGAGTTTTTTGTTTCTTGAAAACTGACGATTCGCTTTATTTTCGCCCATGCTTTCTAGAATTCGGTGATAACTGCTAAAGCGTTCATGGCTAATTTCTCCTGATTCGACCGCTTTCTTTAGGATGCAACCTGGATCATCAAGGTGTTTACAATCTCTAAATTTACAGCCACCTAAATGAGGTCGAAACTCAACAAATGCTTCGGTGACTTCGTCTGGGTTTAAATGCCATAAACCAAATTCCCTTATGCCAGGAGAGTCGATAAGATCGCCTCCAGTGGTGATATGGTAAAGACGTGCAGCCGTGGTAGTGTGTTGGCCTAAGCCTGAAGTGGACGATACCGCACCTTCTTCAATATCAACTTCGGGCATTAATGCATTGACTAAACTGGATTTACCTACACCAGATTGACCAACAAATACGTTGATTCGATCAGTTAGTTCCGCTTCAAAGGCTTCAATACCTACGCCTGTTTCTTTACTAACAAATAACACTTTGTAGCCAATTTTTTCATAAATTTTAAGTTGTGTTCGATACTCTTTTATCTGCTGATCAGTCAATAGATCGATCTTATTTAAAACGATAATTGGTGCAATTTTCAGAGTTTCAGAAGCAATTAGGTACCTATCTATAATATTGAGTGATAATTCAGGTAGCACAGAAGAGACAATAACCATTTGATCAACATTTGCTGCGACTGGTTTAAGACCATCATAATAATCAGGACGAGTTAAAACCGATGTCCTAGGTTCAACCGCTTCCACCACGCCAGAAATACCCGCCATGGATTCTAATCCAGCACGCCAAATCACTTTATCTCCAGAAACCAAACTTTCTATTCCTCGGCGTAAGTTACATCTATGGATAGTTTTGTTTTCTAGATCTTCTACATCCGCGTGTTGACCAAAGCGAGTGATTACTAGACCTGTTTTGGTACCGCCCAGCATTTCTTCATCCCATTGGACAGAATCTTCCTTTTTTAGTCGCTTACTTTGGTTGGAACGAACGCGTCGAACCTGACCTTTAGTTAGTTTTTTCTTCTTTGCCACGTTTACCTTTAGCTCATTTGAGCTTTATCACTATCAATTGGACGAGTATGATACCTCTTTTACAGGCAAAATAGGCAATTCATCTATGTCATTCAGTGAGCAAAACTTAATTTGGGTCGATCTTGAAATGACGGGCTTAGACCCGGAGCAACACAAGATCATTGAAATCGCAACCATTGTTACCGATAGCGAGTTAAATATTTTAGCTGAAGGTCCTGTATTTGCCATCCACCAATCTGATGTTGAATTAGATAAAATGGACGATTGGTGCACCAATACCCACACTCATAGTGGCTTAGTCGCTCGAGTTAAATCGAGTCAGATAGATGAAGATGAGGCAATAAAGCAGACTATTGCTTTCTTAGAGCAATGGGTTCCAAAAGGAAAATCACCTATTTGTGGTAATAGTATTGGTCAAGATAGACGTTTTTTATATAAACACATGCCGCTCTTAGAAGAGTATTTCCATTATAGATATGTTGATGTGAGCACATTAAAAGAGCTAACTCGCCGTTGGAAACCAGAGGTATTAGATGGATTTGAGAAAACCGGTAGTCATTTAGCTTTGGACGATATTAGAGAGTCGATTGCTGAGCTGAAGTATTATAGAAGCACTATCTTTTCGATTTGATGAATTGGTTTATTTTTCACCGATTAGACGGAAAATTAAATTTTTTTGTAATAAGGACTTGCATCACAAAAAAATGCTCTTATAATTCGCAGCCCTGAACAACGAAAGACGTACAGATTGCGACACTAGCTCAGTTGGTAGAGCGCAACCTTGCCAAGGTTGAGGTCACGAGTTCGAACCTCGTGTGTCGCTCCAGTTTTTCAAAGCTAATTTTTAAAGCAGCTTGTTTCAGGCAAAGTTCTCACGGTACTTAACGGTGACAGTTATTAATACATAGTCTCTGTTTTCAAACAGACTCATATTATTG
>NZ_JAWMPW010000006.1:0-184064 GCF_033101115.1 Vibrio sp. TH_r3
GATATCAGTTAAGTTAAATAAATATTGAGAGCATTACTTTATAATAATTTTTATATTAAAAGATTAACGGAAGATGACTAACAGTGTCTGCAAACTTAAATTATGGCAGAGTAATCATTTCGAGTAAGTCAAACTACCAATTAATTGAACTTCCCTTCTTTCGATCAAATACTGTTTTGAAATACATATAGTTAGTTATTTGAAATCAAGTCTATAAAGGATTGAAGCTTTAACTAGGAGATAATATGTCTATTGCTCGTATACTTCCTTTTTTGTTATTCGTTAGCATGCTAACGATTTCTTCGATAAGCAGGGCAAGTAAAGGAATATTAGAAATAGTCACGTATCCTGGTGATGCTCGTATTTATATTAACGGTCAGCGTAAAGGTAATTCTCCCGTTAGTCCTAAGGACGTTTTTACGATAAAACTTAAGGAGGGCGGATATAAAATAGAAGCCGTAAAACCAGATGGTACAAATTACAATCTATTTGGAGAAAAAGTGGATGTTTTTGTTTCGGATGATTCAAAGCAAATCATCAAGATTAAATTATCTGAACGTGTGGTTTCTGATATGTTTCGCCAGAAAGTAGCAATGAAATATTTAGGAAGTATTCCCGAACCAGAAATGGTGGATATTCCTGGTGGTAGTTTTGAAATGGGCAGTACAAGATGCTGTAGTGGTGAAAAACCAGTACACAAAGTGACTATTTCGGCATTTCAGATGAGTAAAACTGAAACCACTTTTGAGCAATGGGATGCTTGTGTTGCCGATGGTGGGTGTGACCATTACCCTGATGATGAAGGTTGGGGCAGAGGTAGTCGACCCGTTATAAATTTGAGCTGGGATGATGTTGATAGTTATGCACGTTGGTTAAAGCAAAGAACAGGTAAGAATTATCGCATACCAAGTGAAGCTGAATGGGAATACGCGGCACGGGCTGGTAGTTCAACGCTTTATAGTTGGGGTGACCAAATAGGTGAAAACAAAGCGAACTGCTCCGATTGTAAGAGTCAATGGGATAATGACAAAACGGCTCCAGTTGCCTCTTTCGATGCGAACGCTTTTGGGTTGTTTGATATGCATGGAAATGTATGGGAATGGACTCAAGATTGTTGGAAAAGTAATTACAAGGGGGTTCCAATAGATGGGCAACCTTGGTTCAGTAATAATTGTGGGCGTCGTGTTCTTCGCGGCGGTTCTTGGAGCAGCAAACATTTATCCTTACGTTCGGCTGCGCGCATCGATCATTATATTGGTTCTCGATCTCGATATAATCATAATGGTTTTCGTCTAGTTAAGACCAAATAAAAACACCTACTTTGTAAATTTTTTTGGTTCCTAGCCTTACAGTATGAATTAAAGGTGTATGTCCTCTTAGTCCTTTCCTCTTATTTCTCATAAGTTTTAAGGTGCCTGTCCTGATAGGAAAGTGAATTATTAAATCTAATTTCTGATGCGCAGAAACGGCGAAGCCCCAGATGTTGGTAGCATCTGGGGCTTCTAAACTTTAGACTTTTCGAATGGTAAGTTCGATAGTCTCTATGCAAAAAGTTGGCTTTATCCGAACAATTCTGTGGTAGCAGAATTAGATACGGATGAAGTCCATGTGCTCAACTTTTGGCTTAAATGCGTGACGTTGAACATCTTGTGGCTTAACCTTAACTTCTGCGCCGTCAATCACTAGAGTGATTTCTTCGTAGAATTCTGGTTTATCCATTTGGTGGATAACGTCAGAGTGTTGAAGTGCGATAGAAACTGGTGCTGCTTCACCACCGTAAACGATTGCTGGGAATTGGCCCGCGTGACGTAGGCGGCGGCTCGCACCCTTACCTAGTTCAGTACGTACTACTGCTTCGATTTTCATAGTATTTACTCTCAAATTAGTAAAAAATTAGTGTTGTTTATCAGCATAGCGACCTAGCCGATAATGCATAACGCGAAACTAAACCTAGGGTTACATGTTCGCGAGCGCGGATACTACCATTCCTGCCATTATCGGGCAATAGAGTCGAGCTCAGTTTTTCTATTAAATGGAGTATTACGCGTTAATTTTACAAATTAAAGATAGCTGGATGAAAATTCTTAATACTTGCATGTATCTATTTTAATAAGATCGGTTTTAGTTAACTTTATTTATGCTGTAATTCATCCTCAAAAATTTTGTCTCTCATCTTCCAGAAGCGTCCTGATTTTCTCGCGATAATAAACAGTGGTAATCGAAAGCGATGTTGATTTTCGACTACTCGGCTAGGAGAAGATTCATTAAATGGTCGATGACGGTCAGCTAAATGAGGTCTTACAAATTGCTGAGCAAAACGATTTTTTTGGCTCTTAGTAGAGAGAGACCAAAATTCGTGTACTTGGGTATTGTTATCGCCGATATAGCTAACTTTTAACTGATTTTTTCCTGATTTATCTTTAATTATAGAACATTGCATATCTCGACATTCAAAGACTAGTGCATCCTTTAGGTTGAGTGCCTCTTTTAATTTTTTATCAGGGTCAACTAAAGTTGCATCACATTCATGGCATATACGTGCTGCAATATCATTGTCTGCGCCACATTCATTGCAATACTTTGCTCTAAATCGGTAGCCACAATGTTCTCTGGTTCCATCTTCTTGCTCGAAATAACCTTGGCAACGGCGACCATAGTGCTCCAATAGAAAACCGTTATTATCAAGTTTGCCCCAAAAATTGTTGTTAAATCCACAGGCGGGACAAGGTATTGTGACAATGTCACTTTCTGAGTCTGGCTTGGCTGTACCTACTTCGGGTTGATAGAGGTCGTAATTGTTACCCGCATAATCTAATACCAAGCATTCGGTTTTTCCGGGTGACAGTCTGAGTCCACGCCCTACAATTTGCTGATATAAGCTGACTGACTCAGTAGGACGTAGAATCGCGATTAAATCGACATGTGGTGCGTCAAAGCCGGTTGTGAGTACCGAGACATTGACTAGAAACTTGATTTTTTTACTCTTAAACCTCTGTATTATTCGGTCGCGATCTGGGCTAGGAGTTTCACCAATGACCAATTCTGATTGGTTTTCTGGTAGAAGTGAATGAATCTCCTGTGCATGACGTACTGTTGCGGCAAAAATCATTATACCTTGTCTATTCTTACCTATCTGAATAATTTGCTGGACAATTTGTGGTGTAGCACGTTTCGCATTCTCAATCACCATATCCAATTCTGATTCTTTATATCGGCCGGTGTTAGCCGGTTTCAACGTCGAAAAGTCGTAACTTAATACGGGTGCGTCGATCATTTTTGCCGGCGTTAGGAAACCTTCATCAAGCAAATAACGTATTGGTAGCTCGAAGATGCAGTCTCGGAAAAAGCGACTGTCCTCACAACGGATTTGACCACGAGTATGATATTGATAAATCCATCCTATACCTAAACGGTAAGGGGTAGCGGTTAAGCCTAGCACTTTTATCCCAGGATTAAGCTCTCTTAAATGAGAGATGACTTTTTGATAGCTACTTGTTTGTACATCTGGAACTCGATGGCACTCATCAATAATCAATAAAGAAAATTGATTGACGAAAGCGTCAAGATTACGCACAACAGATTGAACAGATGCGAAAACAACCTGTTGATCGGTTTCTTTTTTACCTAAACCAGCAGAAAAAATCGCGCCTTTTTGTCCGTAGCCTTCGTATTTCGCGTGGTTTTGTTCCACCAGTTCTTTTACATGGGCGAGTACTAATACTCGACCTTTTGCTAAACGCGCTAATTCAGCGATAACCAAACTTTTTCCTGCACCGGTTGGTAATACAATAACTGCTGGTGATGTATGCTTTCTAAAGTAGTGAATAACGGCTTTCACTGAATCAGCTTGATAAGGTCGAAGTTTATACATAAAAGGAAAAGTGTGAAATTGTTCAACTATTTAGTAAAGATCTCTATAATACCGCACAAGCAACAGAAGAGGTATGCATGCGTTTAGATAAATTTTTGTGTGATGGATTGGGTGCAACACGTAAAGAAGCAACCAAAATCATTAAAAGCGGCGATGTAACGGTTAACAACGTTATGGTTAAGAGTGGTGCTCATAAGGTCACTGACACTTGCGTTGTGGAGTGGCAAAACCGAGTGGTTAAAGTTCATGGCCCTAGATATATTATGCTATTCAAACCTGATGGGTATGTATGTTCGCATGAAGATGGTTTTAATCCGACTGCGTTCATTTTGCTGGATGAAGTTAAAATGGAAAACCTCCATTTTGCGGGTCGTCTAGATGCGGATACGACAGGGTTAGTTTTGATTACTGATGATGGCAAGTGGTCGCATAAAATTACTTCACCCAAGCATAAATGTGAAAAAACGTATCGCGTCTGGCTAGTCGATGAGATAGGAGAGGATTACGTTACTCAGTTTGAGCAAGGTATTGAACTCAGAAATGAGCGCGAGCCAACCTTGCCAGCGAAATTAGAAGTGATCGATAGCCATCAAGCGCTGCTGACTATAGTGGAAGGTAAATATCATCAAGTAAAACGAATGTTTGCTGCCTTGGGTAATAAAGTAGAGCAGTTACATCGAGAGCGAGTAGGAGATATTGTTTTAGATGAGCAACTAGAGCCAGGAGAATATCGCTATTTAACCGAACAAGAAGTAAGTTCGGTTTGGAATTAATATTTGTATGACAATATTATTTTAAATAATACTATGCTCAGACCAGCTTCTTATTAAACTGTGTTACTATCAGACAATAATCTTACATGTCGCATTTTTGTAGGCCTTTGTTGTTTGGTAGACACATTATTTTAGTTTTATAAACGACCAAACTGAGGCTTTTTTAAAACAACGTTCTGCCAAGTCACCTTTCTTTTAGGCGAATACTCTATTGTTGCATGATCCTCACCGCAAACTAAGTAAATCTGGAGTCACATGACAAATAGCAACACCACCCAATTAAGCCTGTTGATGTTCATTATATTGGGTGCAATTGGTGCACTGACACCTCTGGCTATTGATATGTATTTGCCTGCTATGCCGATAATTGCCAAGGAACTTGGTGTTAATCCTGGCGCAGTTCAAATCACGTTAACCATGTATACCGCTGGATTTGCTCTTGGACAGTTACTGCACGGTCCGCTGTCAGACAGCTTTGGCAGAAAACCGGTATTAATTATCGGTATATTATTGTTTGCTGTTGGTTCAGTTGTTTGTGCTACTACATCGGATATCGAATCGTTGACCTATATGCGAGCAGCTCAAGGTTTTGCAGGTGCATCAGCTGCAGTTGTTATTCAAGCTTTGGTCCGCGATATGTTTGAGAAAGAAGATTTTGCTCGGACCATGTCCTTTGTGACATTGGTTATTATGGTTGCACCTCTTATTGCGCCAATGTTGGGTGGGCACTTAGCTGAATGGTTTGGTTGGCGTTCTATTTTTTGGGTGTTAACCTTGGTCTCTGGCTTGGTTATTGCTGCAGTGGTTTGGAAGATTCCTGAAACGCTGGCTCCGGAAAATCGACAAAAGTTACACATTCGAACTACTCTACACAACTATGTACGCTTGTTTTTAAATCCAGTAGCAGCGGGACTGATGTTTGCGGGAGCGTTCTCTTTTGCTGGTATGTTCGCTTTTTTAACCGCAGGATCGTTTGTTTATATAGACATATACGGTGTTGAAACGGCTCAATTCGGTTACTTATTTGGTTTAAATGTGGTTGGGTTGATTATTATGACCACTATCAACGGACGAATAGTAAAACGAGTCAGTTCAAAATGGATGCTATCGTTTGCGATTATGACTCAACTTGTGGCTGGCATTGGACTGTTTTTTGGCTGGTTAATGAATATCGGTTTATGGGGAATAGTCCCATTTACGATGCTTTATATTAGTATGATGTCGACAGTAGGGAGTAACTCTATGGCGATTCTATTATCTGCTTATCCTAGTATGGCAGGTACGGCATCTTCACTGGCTGGAACATTAAGATTTGGCGTTGGATCTATAGTAGGTATTGTGGTGGCTATGTTACCGAGTGATAGTGCGTGGCCTATGATTTTATTAATGACACTGTGTGCAGTCTCGTCTGCCGCATTTTACTGGTTTTTAGGACGAAAGGCTTAATGGCATTATATTCAGTTGAAATACAAAATGTTGTCAATTCAGCTCTAGATGAGATAGAACAGCAACATATCAAGGGTAAGCTTGCGAATACGCCTGTTAGCAATACGCATTTTTTATTACGATGGGTGACACTAAGTTTAAAAAGTCAGCGTTTTGATCGATGTGTTAGAGATGATCTAGTTCGTTGGCAAAAGATGGGAAGAAGCAAGGGGACTCAATCTGATTTGATGTCTAGGTTTAGCAATATTTCAAAATTTTATGGCAAGTTAGTTCCAATTGACGCAGAACCTAAGCATATTACCGATGCTGACATTGAAGCATTTCTAGAGTTGATGGAGAAAGCTAATTGGGGAGTGAGTACTGAATTTGAATTGACTGAAAAAACTCAAGTTTTTACTGAAGGAGATAACTCTTTTCTTTTATGCGCAAAACAATGTGATGATTGTTTTGAAGGCGGTTCAGAATTGGTCAAACCGATGAGTTTTTTTGTTCGTGGTCACCATGCGGAGTTTGTTCGGCTAGCCAGCGAGTTTGGCTTTATGCTTCACAAACGTACCGACTATAAGTCTTTAGTCAAGTATCACGGTGAATATCTAATTTATCCTAAAAATCAAGGGATACAATTAGCAGAAATTCCGCTTGGTTTTCAGTAGTACTGATTGGTTTTGAGTCACACCTATAGATTTATCCTAAGCTTGATAAGTCACTTTTTAGTATAGGTCTTTTTATTAAGACCTGTACTGACTAGGCTTTTTTAACAATGGTTTTTACCATTCCTTTAAAAATAAACAGATGCGCCGGCATCATTGCGAACCAGTATAATAAGCCTCGAAACCCTTGAGGATGCCACCAAGCTCTTACGTCTAATTCTCTATAGTTTCCATGATCTTTAATACTGCATTCTAAACGACCTAAACCAGGTGCTGTCATCCCAAAAAGTAGGGATATAAATTGATTTTTTTCGCAGCGGATCACTTTCCATGAATCAATGTGATCGCCTACCTTGAGTTCGTCACCCGTAGGGTAACGACGCTTCGGAAAACCACCGCCAACGAATAAATCTAGCCATTCTCTTATTCTCCATAGAATGTTAGCAAAGAAATAACCTTCTTTTGGGCTACCGATTTGTTTAACCACTTGCCATAACTGTTCTGTTGTTTTAGTGGTTTTAATTGTTGCACCCGCATTTTTAGCATAATAACCATAGCCTGCTTGCCAACGGTTTAGAGCTGCTGGATCAAATCCCCATACATTACTTCGAATAAATTGGCCTTCTGATTCGATTGAGCGGGTTACCGCTTGTTGGTAGGAAATTAAATCTTGAGGATATTTTTGGCGTATTTTCTGTGAGTCTGCAATGTAGTCGTGAGATAATCCTGCTAGTAAAGCTCGGCCAATATTGGAAGGGACAGACGTAACTAAACCTAACCAGTAGGAAGCCATTTTTGGCGTTAATAGTGAAGTAGACCACAAGCGAAATGGATGATTGATCGCTTTGCATATAACAGAAAATTGTTGACGATAGCTAATAATATCAGGCCCACCAACTTCGTAATATTCGCTTTCAGTTGGACAGGCGTCGACCTGTGCAAGTAAGTAATGATTAAGGTTGTCTAATGCAATTGGGTTGGCTTTGGAATCTACCCATTTCGGGGTGATAAGGATAGGTAAATTGTAGGTGAAATCTTTCATGATTTCGAACGCCGCCGAGCCAGAACCAATGATAACACCTGCCCTTAATTCGGTAACGGGAATATTGGCTTGTTTAAGAATCTTACCGGTTTCTTTTCTTGCGATAAGATGAGCAGAATTTCCAGATTGTGGTTGTATAGCACTTAGATAAACGACATGCTTAACACTGCTGTTGATCAGTGCGTCTTTGAAATTAATCGCGAGGGATAATTCGTAATCGAGAAAGTCGTGTCCATGGGCCATGCCATGAACAAGGAAAAAAACCAAATCGTGCTGTGCAACGATCTCTTGTGTAAGTTGCTTGTCGGCTAAATCAACATAGGCCGTTGTCAGATTGTCATGGTGGGGAATACGGGCTTGGATATACTCGATCTGTCTAGCCCCAGCCGTGACTCTGTGTCCTTTTTCTAATAGTAAAGGTACGAGCTGAGAACCAACGTAACCGGATGCACCTAATACAAGTATATTTTTGTTTTTCATAACAACTATCATGATTCCTTTTCGTGGTGATCAACCTATAATCAGAGTAGAATAGCCGAGCAGATTTCACTCTCATAGTTAGTCTAACACCCTTTAGGTAATGTGGCTGTTTTACTCACTTATTCATTTAGTTCCTTACGACCGTACATTTTGTATTTTATGAGGTTTTATGACCAGCACCTTATCACTAGTTTATAAGTATACTAAGGGTAACTTTCTTAAACAGTTGTTAGCTATTGCTTTACCTATTGCTGTGCAAAATATTATGTTTTCTAGCCGAGGCTTGGTTGATGTTTTGATGCTTGGTCAATTAGGTGAAGCGGACATTGCTGCGGTAGGAGTGGCGAGTCGTGCGATGTTTGTTACGACCATTATGCTGGTTGGAGTCAATACGGGCGGGGCGTTGTTAACTGCTCAATTTTGGGGAGCAGGCAATAAAGATGGTGTAAAAGAGAGTACCGCCTTAACTTGGATAATTGCCAATTTATTTGCTTTATTAACCGTTATTCTATTTATTCTTTTTCCTGAAAATGTGATGAGTTTAGCGACTGATTCACCAGAGGTCATCGCGTTAGGAAGTCAGTATATTGTTATTACGTCATTCAGTATGTTTGCGGTGGCATGTGTAAGTAGTATGGCTGTTGGATTAAGGGCGATGCATCGCCCAGGTGTCAGCACATTTTTTAGCGGTATTGGTATATTATCTAATGTTTTCCTCAATTGGGTGCTTATTTTTGGTCATTTTGGTTTACCTGCAATGGGAATTAAAGGGGCGGCAATTGCAACAGTGCTTAGTGGCGCGATAGAAGTTATTTGTTTATACGGATTTTTGTATAAGAAAAACTACTTGTTGGCATTTAGAGTTAGCGATATAAAAGTGGCTTTTTCGACAGAAAAAATTTCTCGATTTTTGAAATTATCTTTGCCTACAACGCTTAATTTTTTTACTTGGGCAGCAGGTATATTTGCCTATCATGCCATCATGGGTCAAACAGGTGTACAGGGATTAGCCGCTCTTTCTGTTATGACGCCGGTTGATTCAATCGGCATCAGTTTACTCATAGGCACTTCAAACGCTGCAGCTGTACTAACAGGTAATCAAATTGGTGCCAAGCGATATGAAGCGGTATATTATCAATCAGTTGGGGTATTATTTCTTAGTATTGGTCTAGGTTTTCTTACAGGATTATTACTGTTTACTATTCAAACACCCATTTTAGATTCATTTAGCGCTTTGACTGTAGAGACAAGAGCATTAGCAGACAAATTTATTTTAATCCTTAGCTTAGGAATGGTTATCCGTTCGATTCCGTTAACGTTAGTCGTCGGTGTGTTACGTGCTGGGGGGGATGTTAAATACTGCTTATTTCAAGACGTTGCAACCCAATGGTTTATTGGGATCCCGGTGGCTGCGTTTGCGGCTATTTATATGGGATTACGCCCCGAACATGTATATATGCTTTTTTTACTGGAAGAACTCATTAAATGCTTCAGTGCAATTTATCGCTTGAGAAGTCGCAAGTGGATACGCAACCTGATTGATAATTAGTGTTATTATTTATTAATCTATATGTAGATCTAATACTGTCTAATTTTGATAATTTGCAATTTAAATTGAGTGGATTTGAACCTGTGTCATTCTAGTTCTACAAATACCTTTAAAATGTGTGATCAGGCTTGTAAAATACTTCCGAATTGTGGGCTTTTAGTGTACCTTCACTACCCCAATTATTTGATATGAGTGTGAGTGTAAATGCTAGAACTGTCGGACTTAAGTAAAGGCTATGTAGATGGTGGAGAATTTCATCCAGTACTACAAGGTGCCGATCTAAAGTTACAGCAGGGTGAACAGCTTGCATTAATGGGCGAAAGTGGTTCAGGTAAAAGTACATTATTGAATTTAATAGCAGGCCTCGATTCGGTCGATTCTGGTGAAATTTGGTTCTCAAATTTTCCTATGCATAGCAGTTCAGAAGTTAAAAAAACAGCCTATCGTAGGCACAATATTGGTCATATATTTCAACAATATAATCTTCTCCCAACGCTTAATATTGCCGATAACATTCGATTTTGCAGGCAATTAACAGGTCAAGCTGAAGACAAAGAGCTATGGCGACAAATATTGTCGGCTCTTGATCTAATGCCCTTACTTGGACGTTACCCAGAAGAAGTTTCTGGTGGCCAACAACAACGGACTGCCATTGCTCGTGCACTTTATATGGAACCTAAGTTGTTACTCGCTGATGAACCGACGGGCAGTTTAGATGAAAGAAACGCTGAAGCGGTAATGAGGTTGTTAACCCGTTTGGCAAGAGAGCTTAATTGTACGCTTTTGTTAGTTACTCATAGTGAAACTGTGGCTCGGCATATGGATGGCTGTATTCGTCTGCAAGGAGGGCAATTGCATGTTATGGCCCGTAGTTAAGGCTCTACTGGGACATTATAAAAAACACCCTCTACAATTATTGCTTGTATGGTTTGGACTTACGCTAGGTGTGTCTGTTTTTGTCGGTGTTGCGGCAATCAATCAACATGCAAAGGAGAGTTACCAGCATTCTGAAATACTTTTCACAAATCCACTGCCTTATAGAATCACGCCGAAATACAGCGCAGATAAAATTCCGCAAGGATTTTATATTCAACTTCGCCGTGAAGGTTTTAATCAATGTGTACCATTTGACAATGTAAAGCTTGAGACACAAAGTGGCCAAGATCTTTCGTTGGTTGGAATTGATCCTTTTTCATTATTAGGTCTGGCCTCTCTCCAGAATACTAGCGATGTCTCTATATTAAAGCTCACTGAGCCGAATAAACCCCTTATCATGTCATCTGAATTAGCAGAATATCTCGGCAAAAAAAGTGGCGATTTTATTTTGCTCAGTAATGGTAACAAAATTGGTCCATTGATATTGGATCATAATGAGTTTATTTCGGGTACACGTTTACTCGCTGATATATCCAAAGTAAGAGAAACGACCAAAGAAGGTGGTTTTTCATTGTTAGCTTGCGAAAACATGCCTAAAGAGAAGTTAGATACCCTCAAGCGTATTTTACCTAATGGTATGACGTTGTCGAAAAGTTCTCGTGTTGAATTAGAATCGCTTACACAAGCATTTCATCTAAATTTATCCGCAATGGGAATGTTAGCTTTTGTTGTTGGTGTGTTTATATTCTATCAAGCGATGTCTCTTTCATTTATTCAAAGACAAACATTGGTCGGAGTAATGCGTCAAGCAGGGGTTTCTGGCTGGCATCTAACCAAAGCATTAGCGTTAGAGTTGTTATTGTTTATATTCGTTGGATGGTTGTTTGGTAACGTATTTGGCTTAATGTTAGCCAATAAATTAATGCCATCGGTATCGACTACTTTAGCCGACCTTTATGCCGCCAATATATCATTGAACGTGAATTGGAATTGGCAATGGAGTAAAGACAGCTTGATTATGGCCGTTTTAGGAACCATGCTTGCCTGCAGTTGGCCGTTAGTTCGTTTGGTTAGAACACCACCGATACGTCTTTCTTCCAAACTTTCCCTTGTTCGATTCGCTGGACGTGAGTTTGCTTGGCAGGCGATTGCTGCAAGTGTTTTCTGTTTTGCGGCGATTGGTGTATATCAATTACCTGCAACCCCAATGCTCGGTTTTATAATTGTTGCTTTGCTTTTGTTAAGCGTCGCGTTGTTCATGCCTTTTGTTATTTTTGAACTATTTACTGCGTTTTCATTTTCTCTACGCTGGACTAAAGTACGTTGGTTTTTTTCAGACGCAGCGTCTAGTATGAGCTTTAGAGGCGTTGCCGTTATGGCGTTTATGTTGGCAATGTCAGCTAATATTACGGTAGAAACTTTAGTGGGGAGTTTTAGGGCGACAACAGAAAGTTGGTTAACCCAGAGGCTTGCAGCGGACATTTATATTTATCCGACGAAAAGTTCGGCTTCACGCATGAGTAACTGGTTAGCTCATCAACCTGACGTTGAAGATGTTTGGTGGCGTTGGGAGATAGATATAGCGACCAAATCCGGTGTACTAGAAGTGGTAAGCACAGGAAATAGTGAGGGCGAACAAGCTTCTGTCCCCGTAAAAATAGGCATCCCAGACTACTGGTATCACTTGAATCACTCTCGAGGTGTAATGATCAGTGAGGCGATGGCACTCAAGGAGCACATTCGCCCTGGAGATCAAATCCAACTAAGCAGTTTTTCCGCTGATAAGTGGCAAGTTGTCGGCGTCTACTACGATTATGGTAACCCCTACAATCAGGTATTGATGTCGCAAAAAAATTGGATTAGTTTATTTAGTGGCCAAGGGAACATTGGCCTTGGCGTTATCGTGTCTGACACCGCAGATACCAGCAGTTTAATTGATAGATTGAGAGTCAATTATGCCATACCGGTAGATAGAGTACTGGAAAACAAAAATCTACATAATCAAGCTATGCGCATTTTTGATCGAACGTTTGTTATTGCTGATTCATTAGGGAACCTAACACTTTTAATTGCTGTGTGTGGAATTTTCTTTGCAACGTTAGCCGGTGAAATATCGAAACAACGAAACACCGCATTATTGCGTTGTTTTGGTTTCTCAACGTTCGAATTGATAGCATTGAGCGGTATTCAGTTGTTTTTATTTGGTTTTATTTCTGCGATGGTTGCAATGCCGCTTGGCTTGTCACTGGCGAAAGTCATGGTTGAAGTGGTTCTAAAAGAATCATTTGGTTGGACGATGCCACTTTATGTTATTCCATGGCAATATTTGAATACGTTTGCATGGGCAATGATGGCACTTGTTATTGCCGGTATATTACCTACTTTAGGGATGGTTAAACGTACCCCAATGAAATCTTTGCGAGACGCATTATAAACATGAAGTTCATTCCTAGTAGTAAAACATTACCTAAACTATCAAAACGCATAAAAGTGATTCTTGCGCTATTAACGTTAGGTTTAATAATGTTTGTTGCATGGCTTAGCTATGATGTTTTGTATAAACAACCCACTTTCCAGACCGTAAATTTAACTTTTACACCTGATGATAAAGCAGTATTTGAACCAGTGTTACCTAACGTACCTGTGCGGCTACCTAAAGATTTTGCTTTTCATAACCAGTTTCACGACGAGGAGTGGCGGTATTTTGCAAATCTAGTTGGCAATGATGGTAATGAGTACACGGTACAATGGAATTACTCACGAATCGCTCGAGATGAAAAACAAGGGCGAGGGTGGAATAGTTCTCAGATCTATTTGTCTCAAACTGTCATCATTTCTAGGAACAAAATATGGAAACAGCAACGTATAGCTCGTGGTGGTATCGGACAAGCTGGGTTTCGCCTTCGTCCGTTTCGATTGTGGTTAGATAATTGGTATTGGCGATCTAATAATGATTTTCCTCTTCCTGGTGTTTTGATGGTTAGTAGTGATGAATTTTCGATTCAATTAGGCTCTTCAGCTAATACGCCATTTTTATTGAATGGTGAAGATGGTTATCTTGCACAGCACGATTTATTACCGTTGGCCTCTTATGGCTTTTTTGTTCCTTTTATACAAGCGTCTGGTCGATTGGTACTAGGTGATAAAATTGTAGATGTCAAAGGGCAAGCTTGGTTAAGCAAAGAGTGGAGCAGTAATACACTTGCAGCAACGAAGCCACAAGAAGTGAGGATTAGCCTTCACTTAGAGGATGGAAGAAGTCTTCAACTAAACCAAACTCGAGTCCCTGCTTATGCTACGTACTCTTATGGCGTAATTATCAATTCAGATGGAACGACAGATCGTTTGTCAGATGATGATATTTCTATGTCAGAAATTGCGCCCTTTGTTTTAGATAATGGGCAATCTCTACCAGTGAAATGGAAAGTTAGTGTTGCTAGGCTTGGTATTGAAATGATCATTTCTCCTCAACATACGGATATGTGGCATGCTTTTTATAACCCATATTGGCAAGGCCCAGTGTTAGGATCAGGAACAATAATGGGCAATGGAGTACTCAAAATTACCGGTTTTTAGTCATTTTATTACGGAATTTTAATTCACATTTATACCTTATCTTACCAAAGCATCGGAAATACCGAACTTATTCATCTAAACAATCGATTATTCTTTCGTTATTTCTTTATATAAACTACCTTTATTGTTATTAAAAGAACTTATCAAATATACTGAGCCAATTGGGCCTTCAACAACGTTTAAACAATTGGTGTAACAGTTCGTTAGAGGAAAGCAAATGAGTGATACAATTCGCGACTTTTTTAAGATGGAATCAGCAGGTGGAATACTATTAGTTATTGCAGCAGTAATTGCTATGGTAGTGGCGAATACAGGGTTAAGTGATCTCTATTATTCGGCTTTACATTCATATGTTGGTGGGATGTCAATTTCTCATTGGATAAATGATGGGTTAATGGCGGTTTTCTTTCTTTTAATCGGTTTAGAAGTGAAGAGAGAGCTATTAGAAGGAGCTCTTAAATCTAAAGAGACTGCTATTTTCCCTGCAATAGCAGCGATAGGTGGTATGCTCGCACCAGCATTAATTTATGTACTATTTAACTATTCAGATGCGCAAGCGATACAAGGATGGGCAATTCCAGCAGCAACAGATATTGCTTTTGCTTTAGGCATTATGGCCCTGCTTGGTAACCGTGTTCCTGTAGCTTTAAAGGTGTTTTTACTCGCCCTTGCGATAATAGATGATCTGGGTGTTATTGTTATTATTGCACTCTTTTATAGTGGTGAGTTATCGACTTTAGCGTTAACTATTGGCTTCATTATGACGGGGGTTCTATTTTTGATGAATTCAAAAAATGTAACTAAACTGTCGTACTATGTGGTTGCTGGTCTTATTCTATGGGTAGCGGTATTAAAATCGGGAGTACACGCAACGCTAGCCGGTGTAGTCATTGGTTTTGCTATTCCGCTTAAAGGTAAACCAAATGAACATTCGCCTTTAAAACATTTAGAACATGCGTTACATCCATATGTTGCGTTCTTAATTTTGCCAATATTTGCTTTTGCAAATGCGGGCGTTTCGATGGCAGGAATTTCTATCTCTTCACTAACATCTATGCTGCCAATTGGTGTTGCTTTAGGTCTGTTAATTGGTAAGCCACTCGGTATATTTAGTTTTAGTTGGGTTGCAGTTAAAACGGGTATTGCGAAATTACCTGAAGGTGTCAATATGAAGCATATTTTCGCGGTTTCAGTGCTTTGTGGTATAGGTTTTACTATGTCAATATTTATATCCTCACTGGCATTTGCTGGAGTGAGTGAAGAGTTTGATAAACTTGCTCGCTTAGGTATTCTGATAGGGTCAACGACGGCTGCAGTACTCGGTTATATGTTACTAAAATTGACCTTACCTAAAAAAGCGTCACTCGCATAACCAAATTGATATAAAGCGATTTGCAAAAATAGTGTTTAAGCCCTTGAGCCTAACGGTTTGAGGGCTTTTTATTTGTTTTAAAGACAAAAAAAAGCCCAACTCAAAATTAGTCGGGCGATACAAACATAGGAGTTAATAAGAAAAAACAGTATGAAGTAACACAGTAAGATAACGAGTTTATTACTACCTAAACTTAACGATATTCTGCTTACTACACCTGTTATGACCGGAAATATTCAAGACAGTTCAAAATAAATATCAAATATATTTGACTCGATCAGCAATTCTCATAAATGTGATGTTGCATGCTTGTTAATATTGTTTATAGGATGTATATTTCAAACAGTTGTTTAATACGGTTGATTGAAATGAATCAAAAGAATAAAACTAAAGATAAAATATTAGATGCCGCAGAAACCTTGTTTGCAGAACATGGTTTCAACGATACATCACTAAGAGCAATTACCAGCAAGGCTAATGTGAATTTAGCGTCAGTCAATTATCACTTTGGCGATAAGAAGACCTTAGTAAGAGCGGTGTTAGATCGATACTTAGAAGCGTTTATGCCTGCTGTTGGTGAAGAACTCGATCGATTGTCGAAAGAGCAACAATATTCTATGGAAGATGTCTTTTCCTGCTTGCAAACGCCCTTACTGAAACTTGATGAATTAAGACCATCTGGGGCGTCACGATTTATGTCCCTAATTGGCCGAGGTTATACCGATGTACAAGGTCATTTAAGATGGTTTATTACCACTCGCTACAGTGGCGTTTTATCCCAATTTACCGATCTCATCATTAAAGCTAACCCAAATCTATCGGCTGAAACACTGTTTTGGCGTTTACATTTTACTTTAGGTACCTGTGTTTTCACTATGGCTTCGAGTCAAGCTTTATCGGAAATAGCGTTTAATGATTATGGGAAGGCAGTTGATTCATCGGTAGTCATTAACCAATTGATACCTTATTTAGCGGCCGGCGTAGCGGCTAAATAAAATATTGTAATTCACAACAATACTAATAATAAAACTAAATAATAACGACCCTACAGAACAAAAGGATTAAGCTATGTGCTCTCTACGTAGAAAATGGGTAAGCGACCCTGCATTTAAAATGTTTAAAAAACTATTACCACCTTTGTCCGATACCGAAAAGGAAGCAATGGAAGCAGGGAGTGTATGGTGGGACGGTGAGCTTTTTTCTGGTTCTCCCGATTGGCAAAAGTTGCACAATTATCCTAAGCCTTCATTAACGGATGAGGAGCAATCCTTCATTGATAATGAAGTTGAAACGTTACTTGAAATGCTGGATGACCACCAGATTGTTAAGGTCGATAGAGATATGCCCAAAGAGGTTTGGGACTATATACTCAAAGAACGTTTTTTCTCTCTTATCATTTCAAAAGAGTACGGAGGAAGAGCGTTTTCTGCACATGCCAATTCGACGATTGTTTCTAAAATAGCCACGCGAAATAATAGTGCAGGGGTCACTATTATGGTACCAAATTCATTAGGGCCAGGTGAATTGCTTTCCCATTATGGTACACAACAACAAAAAGATTACTGGTTACCTAGATTAGCTGATGGGCGTGAAATCCCTTGTTTTGCACTAACAGGACCCGAAGCCGGTTCAGATGCAGGCGCTATTCCAGACCAAGGTACAGTATGCATGGGTTACCATGAAGGTCAAGAAGTGCTTGGAATGCGCGTTAGTTGGGATAAGCGTTATATAACCTTAGCACCAGTTGCAACCGTTCTGGGTTTAGCTTACAAATTACAAGATCCTGATGGGCTATTGGGAGGTGAAGTTGATTTAGGCATTACCTGCGCGTTAATCCCTACCGATCACGTTGGCGTGGAAATAGGCGAAAGACATGACCCGCTAGGACTGGCGTTTATGAATGGGCCTACACGCGGTAAAGATGTGTTTATCCCCATGGACTGGGTGATTGGCGGTCAAGATTATGTTGGTAAGGGTTGGCGGATGTTGGTGGAGTGCTTATCCGCTGGGCGTGGTATTTCATTGCCAGCGATGGGAGCGGCAACTGGGCATTTAACATCTAGAACAACCGGTGCGTATGCGTATGTTCGTAAGCAATTCGGTTTATCTATTGGTAAATTTGAAGGCGTAGCGGAAGCGATGGGACGCATTGGTGGACTCACATACATGCTTGAGGCCACTCGGACGTTGACTACAACCTCGCTTGATTTAAAGGAGAGACCGGGCATCGTAACCGCCATTGCTAAGTATCATATGACAGAGATGGCGCGTACCTTATTAAACGATTCGATGGATATTCATGCTGGTCGAGGTATACAGCAAGGCCCAATGAATTACTTAGCCAATCAATATATTGGTGCTCCAGTCGCGATCACCGTTGAAGGTGCGAATATACTGACTCGCAACCTGATGATTTTTGGTCAAGGTGCCACTCGTTGTCATCCATACGTATTAAAAGAAATGGAAGCGGCTGCAAATCCAGATCAACAACAAGGTGCGGAAGATTTTGACCAGTTATTAATAAAACATATCAAGCATGGTATAAAAAACTCCTTTGGAGCATTGTCAGCAGGTCTTACGGGGTCGGTATTCATCAATACAACGATGAGCGGTCCAACTAAGCAATACTATAAGGACTTAACCCGAGTCAGTCGTGCGTTGGCATTGAGCTCTGATGTGGCGATGGCAGTATTAGGAGGGGGATTAAAACGAAAAGAAATGATATCTGCGCGATTAGGAGATGCGCTTAGTTATCTTTATATGGCTTCTGCCGTTCTTAAAAAGTATGAGGATGAAGGACGTCAGAACAGCGATTTAATTTACGTCGATTATGCAGTTCAACACTGTTTGTATAATGCAACCACCTCTTTACAGCAAGCCAATGCGAATTTCCCTAATCGTATTGCAGGACGATTACTAAATACATTAGTTTTTCCTCTTGGGAATCACTTCAAAAAGCCAACGGATGAGCTATCAATTAACATTGCCGAGTCTTTGATGACTCCTGGTAAACAACGAGATCGTTTGACTCACTTGTGCTATGTGGGTAAAACTGAAGACGATGCGGTTGGATTGATAGAACGAGCCTTTAACAAGATGTATCAAATTCGTGACTTAGAAAAGAAACTCATTCAAGGCGTAAAAGAAGGCAAAGTAGTGAGAAAAGGGCCACTAATGCAACGGCTACAACAAGCGTTGGACGCTGGTGTTCTGACTCAACAAGAGGTGGATCAAGTTAACGAGGCAGAAACATTGCGTATAAAAGCAATACAAGTAGACCATTTCAGTCATGATTTTTCTGAAATAAGAACCCACAAAGACGTCGAGCCGAAATTAGATAGTGTGGCATAATTTGATTGATGGTGTTTGCACAACTGGAGCGTCTTAATTGGGCGCTCTAATTGTTTGTATTGATTTTCAGCCGTCAGATCGGCTATGTTCATTTGTTACGCTAATGCAATACTACTGATTTGCGGTGCACTAGTACTCCCTGATTTCGCGCATTTATTGAATATGAACTACTCCAACCACTTCATATTTAATCGCAATTTGTGAGAAAATTGATGCGATTTGTTTATTATCCTTTTATCCTACTCAAAATATTTGCGGCAACATTAATTATCGTTGCCTTAGTCTTACATTAAAGGACGCTGAAAATGATCATAAAACCTAGAATTCGTGGTTTCATCTGTACTACTACCCATCCTGTTGGCTGTGAAGCGAATATCAAGGAGCAAATTGACTACACTAAAGCACAAGGCCCAATCAAAAACGCGCCTAAGCGTGTTTTGGTTGTCGGTTCTTCTAGTGGTTACGGGATGTCTTCGCGTATAACTGCTGCATTTGGTGGTGGTGCATCTACCATTGGTGTGTTCTATGAAAAAGCAGGTACAGAAAGAAAACCGGGAACGGCTGGCTTTTATAATGCGGCGGCGTTTGACAAATTAGCACATGAAGAAGGCCTGTATGCTAAAAGCCTAAACGGTGACGCGTTTTCTAATGAAGCCAAACAAAAAACTATCGAGTTGATAAAACAAGATCTTGAACAAATAGATCTAGTTGTTTATTCACTCGCATCTCCTGTTCGTAAATTGCCAGAAACTGGAGAGCTAGTACGTTCTAGCCTTAAACCAATAGGTGAAACATATTCGTCTACAGCGGTTGATACCAATAAAGATATGATTATCGAAGCCAGTATTGAACCTGCTACTCAGCAAGAAATTGACGACACCGTGACAGTGATGGGAGGTGAAGACTGGGAGTTATGGATGAATGCATTAGCTGAAGCGGATGTGTTAGCAGAAGGGTGTAAAACCGTCGCCTATAGCTACATCGGAACAGAGTTAACTTGGCCTATTTACTGGGATGGAGCTTTAGGTAAAGCGAAAATGGACTTAGACCGTGCAGCCCAAGCGCTTAATGAGAAGCTGTCTGCTTACAATGGTAGTGCTAATGTGGCTGTGCTCAAATCTGTCGTTACGCAAGCAAGCTCTGCTATACCTGTAATGCCTCTGTATATTGCAATGGTGTTTAAGAAAATGCGAGAAGAAGGCGTACATGAAGGGTGTATTGAGCAAATTCAACGTATGTTCAGCCAACGTTTATATACGCAAGATGGTTCAAGTCCTGAAGTTGATGAGTGTAATCGCCTACGTCTTGACGATTGGGAATTGCGTGATGATATACAACAATACTGTCGTGAACTATGGCCTCAAATAACAACTGAGAACTTAAAAGAGCTGACAGACTATGTTGAATATAAAGAAGAGTTTTTGAAGTTGTTCGGCTTTGGTGTTGATGGTGTTGATTATGAGGCGGATGTAAGTACAGAAGTTGCTTTCGATGTAATTGATATTTAATTGACTATTTAATTTAAAAAAACGCTCTATAGAGCGTTTTTTTATGTCTTTTTTAACACTATGTAGTTAAAGCACTAACTTAAAATAATCAGTAAGGTGCCTGCTAAGGTCATCAATATATTTGCGATAGCATAAGTGCCGGCATAACCTAGCGCAGGGATTGTCGACCGAGCGTATCCATTTACAATATCCATTGCTGGGGCACAAGTTCTAGCACCAATAATTGCCCCAAATAATAGAGCTCGATTCATTTTAAATACGTAAGCCCCTACAAGGTAAGCAAATACAACCGGCACAACACTGACGATTAAACTAATAAAAACAATTTGTAACCCAACTTGGTTCATGAAGGTAAACAAATTGCCACCGGCACTGAGTCCTATTCCAGCCATAAAGAACATTAAGCCAAGGTCTTTTACCATATTTAATGCACCTTGAGGAACGTAACCAAAAGTTGGGTGGTTTGCCCTTAAAAATCCTAATGTAATTCCAGCAATCAGAAGGCCGACAGCATTACCTAATCCAAACGTAACTTGCCCAAATGTCATGGTAATTAAACCAAATAAAATGCCAAGAATGAAAAAACTACAAAAGGCGAGTAGGTCAGCCATCTGGCTATGGATAGAGATAAAACCAATGCGTTCAGCCAACCCTAAAACTCGGCTTTTTTCACCACTAACTTGCAGAATGTCACCTTTAGCGAGCATAATATTCAGGTCCATTGGCATTTCTATTTGTGCTCGAACCACTCGATTTAAAAAGCAACCATATTCAGATAAATTAAGTTCGGACAGTTTCTTACCTGCGATGCTATCGCTTTTAACCACGATTTCTTCTTCAACAATACGTAGATCAAGTAAGTTTCGGTCAAATACTTCTTTACCATTTCTAAAACTTGGTTCAAGCCTTGCGTGACTATCTGGAAAGCCAACTAAGGCGATTTCATCGCCATCTTGTAGTATCGCATCGCCATCAGGGTGGGCGAGTATGCCATTGCGTCGAATGCGTTCAATATAACATCCAGTTTGACGATAAATACCTAATTCTCGAAGGTTTTTACCGTCAATCCAGTTGGTTAACTCTTGTCCTACTCGGTATGCTCGAATAATGGGTAGGTAAACTTTTTTTTGTGCCGCGTTACCAATGCCCCTTTCTTGTGCTATCTGTTCGGCACTATCATGCAAATCTTGTTTTTGTAGTTTTGGTAATAATTTAGCGAACAGAATCATACTGATTAACCCGACTAGATAAGCCAACGCGTAACCAACGGATAGGTTTTTCATTACTAAATCCATATCCATATTTCTTGGTAAGGTTGCTAAACCAGATGTTAGTGCATCTTGAGCGCCAACTAAAACTGGCGTAGCCGTTAATGCTCCTGCCATTAGCCCAGCCGATAAACCATATTCTATGTTAAGAGCGTGACTGAAAAAATACGTCAGCGAGACGGCCGAAACGAGTACGATTAAACTCAATAAAAAATAGTGTTTACCGTCTCTAAAAAAGATACTAAAAAAGTTTGGACCAGCTTCTATACCCACACAGTAAATGAAAAGCATAAATCCGATCGTTAATGCTTCATTACCAATAGAAAAACCGATATTACCCATAACTAATGCGGTAATTAACACCCCGATAGAATTGCCTAATTGAAAACCGCCAAACCGAATTTTCCCAATAGCTAGCCCCATTGCTAATACAACAAAGACGAGTAAAATTTGATTTTGTTCGAGGATTAAAGCAACGTCAATATTCACAGTGTTAACTCAATATTAAAAGTGTTGTAGACAGGATTATGGTCTAATTGTATACCAATATAATTAAAAAATAAGGTGGGATATTACTTTTTTAGCGTTATTGGCAATCAATTATAAAAAGGACTATTTACTGGCTCCAATGAGAGCTTTTTTGCTTGTACTGTATGTATAAAAAAGGCCCACAATATGTGGACCTATAAAATTATTTGGGTTCTAACTCAAGCATGAATATATGAGTCTATTAGATTAGTAATCTAAATTTTCTCTCGCGTACGCTTCAAATTCAGTACAACCACCAACATGGTCTTGATCTACGAATATTTGTGGTACGGTTTCTACTGGTTTACCGACCGTTTTTTCTAGGTCAGCTTTACTAATACCTTCTGCATGGATATCTACATAACGATAATTGAAGTCTTCACGACTTTCTTTTAACGATTCTGCAATATCTTTAGCACGAACACAAAAAGGGCACCCAGGACGACCAAAAATTACAACAAACATAAATTAACTCCTCATTCTATTATGGTGTCACTATGCACTAATACAATGAGAAAATAAAGATGGATTAACCTTTGACTACAATAGGCTAAGGCTATCAATAATAGTCATTTTTTTATTTTTCTTCGGAGAGAATCAATGTAACGATGTAAGATTAGGTTAAAATTGTGAGCAAATACAAAGTTTTGAAAAAGCAGTGAAAAGAGTGCGCGTGAGTTGTATTAAATCAATTTTTTAGATCAAAAACTCTAGCAACCTAACTGTACTTAATGTTTCGGGAGTTACTATGTTCCAGTTTATGACATCCGCAAAGATTGTATTTGGTGAAGGCGCGCTTAATGCTTCATTGTCTATTTTCAATCAGTATGGCTACAGTGTGCTGCTGGTTACTGGAAAAAGTAAACAACGTGCAGAGAGTGTGACCAACTATTTCAATAGCCAAAATATGCGTTATCAACACGTTTCTATATCAGGTGAACCCAATATCACGATGGTAGAAGAAACCTCAGTGGTAGGACGAAAGTTTAGACCAGACATGGTGGTTGCAATTGGTGGTGGCAGCGTCATTGATATGGGTAAAGCATTGTCGGCCGTTATCCCTAATCAAGGCAGTGTTTATGATTATGTAGAAGTGGTTGGTAGAAATGTTCCGCTTAAAACTAAACCTCTTCCTTTTATTGCTATTCCGACTACTGCGAGCACTGGATCAGAAGTGTCTAATAAAGCAGTATTAAAATCTGGGCAAGATAAAGTAAAAGTTAGCCTGCGTTCTCCAGACATACTGCCTGATGTGGCTATTATTGATCCGGTACTAACTTACGATACGGATAAGACGATTTTAAGTAGAGGGGCGCTTGAAACCTTTACGCATCTCATGGAATCTTATGTATGCGGGTCGCCTAATCCTTTAACAGATATGGTATGTGAAGAAGGGTTAAGAAGGCTAGCGTTAGCCATTGTGCCCGGTTGTAAAAATAATGATTATAAATCGCTAGCTGACTTATCATTTGCTGCTTGCTTGGGTGGTATGGCAATTAGCAATGCCAAGTTAGGCGCAGCACATGGCCTTGCTTCTTCACTTGGTGGAAAAATAGAGGCTCCTCACAGCATCATTGCCGCTAGATTAGCTCCTTTCGTTATGCAAGAAAATATTAAAGCGGCAGAAGAGCAAGGCCGTAACGATATCCTGCTTCGCTACCGGGAAATTGCGAAAATACTGACACAAAATAATCAAGCAGATTATATTGATAGTGTTGCATGGATTGAGATGATGTTAGAGCGTTTGCAGTTGCCAAATTTGAGTGATTTTGGTATCTGCAGGACATCTTTTAGCCAAGTAGCTCAAGATGCGTTGCAATCGGTATCGATTAAAGGCAACCCAATACCGCTTAATCAAGATCGACTGGTTTTTATATTGCAGCAAGTTTGTTCTTGCGAAGAAAATGCAAACGATGAAAATTTGCCTTTAAGTACGATTTGCCTCTAAGTCAATTTACTTCTAAACACAATAGAAATCGAGCAAGTTAGCGTCAATCCATACCAAGAAGTGTGATAATAGAGTAAATTGCCAAGCCGGAAGAAACGAATCGGCTTAGCTTGGTTGAGATATGAGTCTGAGCATTTATAAATGCTTCAGACTCATGGTGTTAGTATTGGGTGATTTTATCGTAGCGTGAATCTTTTAATGCATCTTTCACACGTCTCAAGTTGTTTCTAAACCCAGAACCACGGCGTAATGTAAATCCAGTCGCTAATACATCAATTACGGTCATTTGTACCACACGACTCGCCATTGGCATATAAACATCTGTATCTTCAGGAACATCTAATGTTATGGACAGAGATGATGCTTTATCAAGCGGTGAATCTTTAGCTGTGATCGCAATAACTGTTGCGCCATTTTCTCTGCCTAATTTAGCCACTTCAACCATACTTTTAGTTCGTCCCGTGTGTGAAACTAAGACAATAACATCATTATCGGTGCAATTTATGCAGCTCATTCTCTGCATAATGATGTCTTCAAAGCAAGCAATAGGAATATTAAACCGGATAAACTTATTTTGAGCATCTTTAGCGACAGCAGAAGACGCTCCAAGACCAAAGAATGAAATACGCTTCGCCTGAGTCAGCAAATCAACTGCTCGATTAATTTGAATTGGGTCTAAGCTATTTTTTGCAACATCAAGACAAGCCATTGTTGATTCGAATATTTTGTGAGTATAGGCATCGGGTCCATCGTCCTCCTCTACGTTTCTGTTAACGTATGGAGTGCCATTAGCCAAGCTTTGCGCGAGATGAAGTTTAAAATCAGGAAAGCCTTTAGTATCTAATCTTCTACAAAATCGATTAACTGTCGGTTCGCTTACATCGGCCATTTTGGCAAGTGTGGCGATACTCGAATGAATAGCGGTCTGAGGTGAAGCCATAATGACTTCTGCTACTTTACGTTCAGATTTACTGAAGCTTTCAAGGCTTTTTTGGATTTTTTCCAGTGTATTCATAATATTATCTAGTTGTTTGCTGCAAATAAGCGTTTGGTTTTGAGTTGATCTAATGTAAAAACGCGGAATCTAAAAATAAAAACTCAGCTCATCAAAATCGACGAACTAAAAAGAACGATAAGCTGTTATAAAATAAACAGCGTCTATACCATTCACTCTAACATGAGTATAAACCCAACCGTCAGTGCGTCTGAAACAAAACAGAACTATATCGTCTATTAATTGGCTATTCTATGACAAACTTCAAACAAAATTTCAGTTTGGAAGGTTAAACCCCAATATATGAGCAAAATATAATCGCTATTGGGGCTTAATTGACGACTGAATTACAGGATTTAGAAAAAAAATTACATTTATCGATTCGTGTACTGTTTGAATAATGGCATTAAGTCAGGATTTGTTGGGATAATGTGTTTATTGCATTCAGTAACGAGCCACTGCCAGTTGCTATTTGTCGTTGTTCGTTTAAAACGGATTGCAAAATCTGCTCGCTAGTTAAAGGATTGGCTAATACTACTCTGAAAACAATCGTATCCATTTTGTTCCAACGGTGAGGGTTGAGCTTGGTTCTAGAGACAAAGGTTTTACCTTCTTCTCTTTGTCGTTTTTGGATATATTTCGTTAAGTCGTTAAGCAACTTGTGCAAATGTCTGCGCTGCGTACTATCCGCCACCTTAAGCGCTTTAGTCGCTAACAATGGAATATAGCGGTAAGTTAACAAGCACAGTTCTGGCTCGGAAATTAGCTCAAAATCGTCTTGTTGGTTAATAAGATTGGCAAAATACTTGGCTTTCTCTATACCTCGATCAATTAGAAGTTCGTAACCTGGACGGCTGATAATGTGCATGCTGGAATACACTAACATTGCCATCCCAGAACGAGATCCTTCTAATGTATGACTGCCTAGATCTTTCGAGCCTTTACGTAAAATATATTCGGCATGGTGTTCTATGGCTGACATTGCGTCAGGATTTTTAAATAACACCATTCCAGCACCCATAGGAATATAAAGCTGTTTATGCGCATCTATAGTGACTGAGTCGGCGAGTTCAATACCATCTAAAAGGTGACGGTTGTTGTTAGACATTAGTGTTGCTCCGCCCCAAGCTGCATCAACATGAAAATGACAGTTTTCACGTTGACTAATTTCCGCCAGTTTTTTGAGAGGGTCGATATTGCCAGTTTCTGTCGTGCCTGCTACACCAATAATGGCGAAAGGTTTGATGTTTTGCTGTTTTAATTCGCCGATTTTTTTCTCAAGATCAGCAATACAGATTCGGCTATTATTATCTGTTTTAATCGAGACTAAACTGTCCTGACCTATACCGAGAATGTTAACGGCTTTCTTTAATGAATAATGCCCTCTATCTGAAACTAATATGGCTAATCCATCATAACCGTAGTGTTTCATTGCACGGTATAAACCTTGTTTTTCTACTCCAGTAAAATCACGGTTTGCTTTTAACGCATTGTTTCTCGCTACCCACAGTGCGGTAATATTAGCGATGGTACCACCAGAGCAGAATGCACCTAACGAGTGCTTCGCGCTGTGCATCCATTTTTTGTAAAACGATTCGTGCTGTTGGTAAATTAAACTATGCAACATGCCTAGAACTTGTCTTTCTAACGGTGTGAATGCTTTTGATGTTTCAATTTTGACCAGGTTTTGGTTTAGCGCAATCATGATTTTAGATAGCGGCATGAGGAAATAAGGCAATGCGGACGTCATATGGCCAATAAAACTCGGCGAAGAAGTATGCACGGAATGAGAAACAACAGTGTTGAGTAGATGCTGCGTATGGTCTGAAACAAAAGTAGGCGTTTCAGGAATAGAACATTGTAAAAACTCTTTTTCAATTTCGTTCAGAGGTTTCTCTTCTGCAACAATATGCTCTGTGAGAAATTCATTTAAATTTTGAGAGAGTTGTTGTTCGATTAAGGAAAGAGTCGAAGTTGGCGCTTCTGGGACTGTAAAAATTTTGAGTAACTGTTCAAAACTTACGTCTGCTATTTTATTTTTAGGTATCATACAAACGAGGTAGACAAATATTTGTGGCTATTTTGAGGCGGATAATTTAAACGAAAACGGGAACAATGTCCCGTTCTAATTATGGAAACTCAATTATTAAGCATCGTGTGTTTACAATAAAAGCACGCTGATTTACATGCAATTAATATTTTCTGTTGTTGCAATTGCATTGTTGTACTTATTGAGTACAGAGTCAATTTTATTAGGATGACTTAATAAATCTGCGAATGCTGAACGAAGTTGGTAATTTTTTTCATGTGGTTTTGATTGTCTATCGTTAAAACTGATTGATGCTAATTTACCAAGTTCATCAGTACGATTTGCCAACGCTTTCACATCCACCTGTTCAAGTTTTAACCACGCTTCTATTGGTTGTTCTGTGGCTACTTTATTGGTGTCTTCCTCTAAAAATACATGTACCGCGGCGCGGTTGAGTTCAAAGTGGTTTTTTCTGCCATTGTAGAACCACTCTCCAACTTCTTTTAAATCCGGATATTGTTGCGTAGTTAGCTCTATTAAATCTTGATACCAAGTAAGAGAAGCATCAATATACGAATCATACTTGCCTGAAAGACACTGAGTATCTGCTGCTTGAGACAGTGTAGAGGCGCTACATAATAGAGCGGCAAAGAGAAAGCGTTTCATTTACGTTCCTTGGTCAAAATATCTGTTAAATGCATTGTTATGAAATAAACAATGAAAGTGGTGTTATGTTTCAGGTATTCAAGTTTACACTAATGTAGTAAAAAGTAACATCTCATCAACAGGATCGATGAGAGGTTGCTAACAGTTTTTCTGTTTGCTTTTTTGAGATATTTGTAGGATTTACGCAGTTAGTGAGACGAAGAAAAGCATAAATATAGGAACAAACAAGCTTAATATAAAGCCACTAACAATAGCGATAGGTACACATTTTACACCACCTGATGTTTGGATCACTGGTAAGGTAAAGTCCATTGCTGTTGCACCGGCATAACCGATGGCACTACACGGCCTGGTGTGTATTAGCATCGGTATCATAACTAAAGCCAATAGTTCTCTTAACAGTTCTATCATAAATGATGCACCACCAAATACTGGGCCAAACGCATCGCCCATTAAGATTCCAGAAAGAGAGTACCAACCAAACCCTGATGCCATGGCTAAACCTTGTGTCAGTGGAATATCAAGCCATAAAGCTGATAATATACCGCCGACCCATGAGGTAATAATGATAACCAAAGCGATAATCATCCCATGTTTGTTGAGTAATATTTGTTTAAGGCTGAGTCCACTGTTACGTAATTGGATACCAATTAAAAACAGTAGCAAAAATAAAATCCATTCACTGGCGGTATCAACCCAACTAAGATCAATATTGAGAATTAGACCTAGCACTAACCCCAAGCCTACCACCATAATGAGTTTTACCGACTCGAGTGCCATCGATGAAAGGGGTAGCTTTTGTTTAGATTGCTCTGTTTTTAACGGGAATACTTTATCGACTAACGGTAAAGCTAGCAGATTACACAAGCCGATTAAGATAAAAAATGTAGCAGTATATTTTAATATGACTTGCAGATTGGCACCTAGGTTATCTAGGGCAGCTAGGCTTAATCCCATTAAAAATAGAATTACATAAATAAGCCGAGCGGTGTACGCATTGATATGATTGAGTAGCTTTGTGTCTGAGATGGAAAAAAAATACCCCACTATAAGTGGAGCAAAGATGAAAATCATACCTGAAAACATGGTTTGGCCTGTAATATGTGAGCTTATAGCCCAGTGGAATTCATGACGTCAGCAAGGCGTTTGTTAAATTCTTTGGTTGTTAGATTACTCAATTCAAACATTGCATTAGCACCTGCAGCATTGACTTCAACATGGTGATCATCGATTGCTTGGTCTTGTTTTCGAAACATCAATAAGTGATGAGCTATTCTCGCAATATCTAAATAATTTATTTCGTGTCTTGACGTGTTTCGCTCTTCATTAGTCGCTACTTCAATATAATCTTTATCAAACTTCCAGTGATTAAGAACAAGTTCGCTAACAATAGGGCAGCGTGATTCAAAGATACGTATTGCCAGTTGTTCATTTAGATAGTTGCCACGTTCTAAATAAAAATGGTATTCGTTAACTAGACAAAACAGACCAATATCAGCAAGTAATCCAACTAACAGTGCTTTCTCTATTTCTAAATTGTTATATTCTCCGGGAGAATATGCTTGTATAGATTGGGTTACTAAAAACATAGTAGCAGCCAGTTCTCGAGATCGAGCTGCGCTGTTAACCAGTATTTTGTGACACTTTTTCGATAGATTAGTACCGTTTTTTAATTGTTCGATTGATTGTGCAGTAACAATATCTCTTACCCGATAAATACCTAACCTAGAAATAGCGGTTTGGATATCGTTGCAGGTAATATTGCGTCGATTAAAAATGACTGAATTTGCGACTCTAATAACGACAGCAGATAAACTTGGGTCTTCAATTAAGCAATCTGCAATGTCTGAAATACACGTGTCTTGCCTTATACTTAACTTCTGAATTTTTAAGACGACTTCTGGTATTGGAGGTAAGGTGATTTTGCCACTTTTTATTGACTGTTCGACCAATTGTGCAAATTCAGATTCTAGACCTTCAAAAAGGGCTTCCTCATTTTCAGGAAGCCAAAAAAACGATAAATGATTCATGTAGTTCTTCCTATTCTCTTGTCGATAATATTACATGTGCATCTCTAACTGTTCCACCTTCTAAACTGATTAATTGTATTGTTTCAGCATTAATCTCGCATTTTTACGGTTTACTCGTCTGCGAAGCCATAAGTGATGCTCCTATTAGTGCATTTTGTTGGTTGTTTTTTGTTCGGTTGTTGTGAGGTGAGCCGTAAATATAAAGTTATTATCGTCATAATTTCGTTTAATGTGCGAATGAAAGCTACTTAAACGGTACTATAAATTTGGTTTAATAATGAACTACCTATAAAGGATGATATCACTGCTGACATAAATGATTATCAACATTACAACGAAGCGTAAATACGCAGAGGAATGTAAAATGAATAATTTATGTTTTTATGAATATGCCAAAACATTCGGTACTTATCAAAAGCATCCTATGTTTGGAGGTATTGGTTTATTTTCTAACAATGCCATGTATTTATTGATAACAGGAAAAAATATATATCTTAGAGGTGGCGGAAAACTAGATAAAGAATTGGCTTGTCTCGGTTGCAGCCGATATCGCCATGTTAAAAAACAAGGTACAGTAATAGTTAATTACTACAATATTACCGAATTATATAATGGAGGTTACACAGGACTGGCTTCACTTGTTCGTCGTTCTATTTTTGGTTCAATAGAAGACAGAAAACAGTGCTTTTTAAATAAGAGAAAGAGGCTACGAGACTTACCGAATATGAGATTGACTTTAGAACGAATGGTTATTAAATCGGGCGTTAAAGATGTTGATTCGTTTGTTAATCTTGGTGCAGTTAGAGTGTATCATAAAGTAAAACTGCACTACGGTAAAAAAGTAGATTATCGGTTGCTTTGGAAGTTCTCTGGGGCGATAAGCGGTGTTCATTGGATGTTGATTGACGCTAAAACTAAAAAGGAGTTGAAGCGAACCTACGATTCGCTTTAGTTTTACTTCTGTTATAAGTCAGGCCTAGCTTATGCTAGGTCTTTTTATTAAAAATAAGCTGCCAATGTTTTTCTGGAATTGAATCTTAATTTGCTTATATGATTGCTCAGAACATAGGTTATGTTATAACAGATAGATAGGAGTACTAAAACCAAGGATAAGGAGAGTGGCAAGTAGTGTTTGATTATTTTTTGCGTCGAATGATGTTAGTGATTCCAACGTTTATCGGCATCACCATTTTAATATTCGCTATTACTCGTCTCGTTCCCGGTGGACCAGTAGAGCGAATTCTTTCTAGCATGCAGTTTAATAGTAGCGAAATTTCTTCCGTCACTAGTGATATTGGTGCGAGTTCTGCTTTATCAGAAGACCAAATAGCTCAACTCAACGCTTTCTATGGCTTAGACAAACCCGTTGTTGAAGCGTATTGGGAATGGCTAACTAAAATAGTGTCACTCGATTTTGGTGAGTCGACACGATATTATGAACCAGTGACCGATATGATAGCCGAACGCCTTCCGGTTTCGTTATTTTACGGTGGAATGACTTTCTTTATTGCCTACTTTATCTCAATTCCTTTAGGTTACTACAAAGCGCTTAAACATGGCTCCGTGTTTGATTCTTTGTCCTCGATAGCGATTTTTATTGGTTATGCGTTGCCAGGTTATATTGTTGGTGTGCTGCTGATTACCTGGTTTGCCTATAATCTCGAATGGTTCCCAATGGGCGGTTTTGTAGGCGACGATTTTGATGATTTGGAAAGCGTTTCCGAACAAGTTAAAGACGTTTTATGGCATGCCATATTACCACTGATTTGCTATTTGATTGGTGATTTCGCTACATTAACTATGACCATGAAGAATAACTTGATGGAAAATTTATCGGCTGACTACATCCGAACCGCAATCGCGAAAGGCCTGCCATTTAATCAAGCGGTTCGTAAGCATGCGCTAAGAAATAGCTTGATCCCAATCGCTAGTCATTTTGGTAATTCTTTGTTGTTTTTCATGACGGGCTCTTTTTTAATTGAAGTAATTTTTGATATTGATGGTATTGGTTTGTTAGGGTACGAATCTATCGTAGAAAGAGATTATCCCGTGGTAATGGGTATTGTTGCGATCAACGCAGTGATGCTATTAATTGGCAATATTTTGTCAGACATCTGTGTCGCTTTGGTCGATCCACGAGTTAAGTTTGGGGAATAATATGGGCTTTAAATTCGATCCCTTAACACAAAAGAAGATTCGACGTTTCAAAGAGATTAAACGTGGTTATTGGTCATTGATTCTACTCACCACCTTGTTGCTTCTGTCTCTTGTCGCTGAATTATTGGTCAATAGTAAAGCCTTGGTGGTTCGCTACCAAGGTGAATATAGTTTCCCCATCTTAACTGAAGTGAGATTAGGAACGGAGTTTGGTTTAGAGTATTTATCTGAAACTAACTATAGAGAATTAAAACAAAAATTTATTGAGGAAGATAAAGGCAATTTTGTGGTTATGCCCATCATACCTTGGAACCCGTATGAACAAGATTTTTCTACTGGTTATCCACCAACACCACCAAGCATTGTTAGTGAGCACTATTTAGGAACTGATATTATAGGGCGAGATATCTTAGCCCGATTAATTTATGGTTTCAGAATTGCTATGGGTTTTGCTTTGATTACTATGGTGATCTCTTATGCTTTAGGGACAACAATAGGTTGTGCGATGGGCTTTTGGGGCGGTAAGTTTGATCTTATTTTCCAAAGAGCGATTGAAGTATGGTCAATGGTACCGTTCTTGTATGTGATTATGATTTTAGTCTCTATTATTCAACCAACCTTTACATTGTTTGTGTTCATAAATGTGTTATTTGGTTGGATGGGAATGACATGGTACATGAGAACGATGACTTATAAAGAGTCTGCAAGAGAATATGTTTTAGCAGCAAAAGCTTTGGGTGCATCGACCTCACGTATTATTTTCAAACATATTTTGCCGAATACAATGGTTATGATAGTAACGCTTGCGCCATTCACTATTGCGGGGAATATAACGGCGTTGACTGCGTTAGATTATTTAGGGCTTGGTTTAATGCCTCCAACCCCATCTTGGGGAGAGTTGCTACAACAAGGTAAATCTAATTTAGACTCGCCATGGATTGTTATGTCAGTTGTGACCTCTATCGTTTCGGTTTTGGTGATGGTAACGTTTATTGGTGAGGCTGTTAGAGCGGCATTTGATCCGAAAAAATTTACCCGTTACACCTAATAATTTTTGTACATAAGGATATGGAAATGAAAAAAATTCTATCGGTTATTCTACTTTCCAGTTTTTCAGTTTCTGTTTGGGCAGATGGAGTTCTGCCAGCTGGTTTGACTTGGGAAACCAATGTGGATGAGCCTCTTTTTGCTTCTGATAAAGCCCAATTTGGTGGCACATTTCGAACTTCTATTAGCAGTTTTCCACAAACCTTTAGAACCGTAGGACCTGATGCAAATGGTTCCTTTAGGCCTTGGTTACTCGATGCGCATCCTGCATTAGTCAGCAAGCATCCTAATACAAATGAGTGGATACCAGATCTCGCTAATGAATGGGCGTTTAGTGATGATAATCGTACCGTTTATTTTCGATTAAACCCGCAAGCCAAGTGGTCTGACGGTAAACCAGTGACAGCAGATGATTTTACGTTTGTTTTAACGTTAATGCGGTCAAAAGATATCGTAGCTCCTTGGTATAACACTTATTATTCAACGGTCTTGCAAGACGTAACCAAATACGATGACTATACTATATCGATTACCTTGTCTGAGGCGAAAGATAAAAAAGATTTGTTAGAAAGTACCAATCTGGCGCCAAGGCCAAAACATTTTTATAAACCTGATGTTGATAAAAATGGAGATGGAATTGATGACAACTTTGTACGCAAATATAACTTTAAAGCCGAGCCAACAACATGGGCATACGCGATAGACAAAGTCAAAAAAGGGCGCTCTATTAGTTTTAAACATGTAGGGCAAGATTGGTGGGGCTATAGCAATCCGTACTATAAGAATCGTTATAATGTTGACACTATTCGTATTCAAGTCATTCGTGATGATGATATTACCAGAAAACATTTTGAAAAAGGCGATTTGGATTCATATCCTTTAGTACGACCTAATTTGTGGCACGAGAAGTCTAATGGAAAAATGTATCAAAATGGCTACGTACATAAGTTTTGGGGATTTAACCAAGTGCCACAAGGTGCTGGTGGCATGTGGCTTAACACTGCCAAACCTAAGTTAAGTGATATCAATGTTCGTAAAGGTCTTGCTCATGCAACAGACTTTGATGGCATGATTGAAAAAGTCTTGAGAGGTGACTATTCTCGTCAACCAAATGGTATGGGAGTAGGGCAAGATAAATTTACCAACGAATCTATTACCGCGCCTAAGTTTGACCCAGCATTAGCGGCTGATTTTTTTGACAAAGCGGGCTTTAGTACAATAGGTAGCGACGGAATTAGAGCGAATGAGAAAGGTGAACGACTATCCTTCGCTATTACTTATTCGGCAAGATTTCACACACCAAGATTGGCCTATTTAAAAGAACAAGCAAAATTGGCAGGCGTTGAGTTCACTTTAAATCTTATTGATGGTTCTTCTGCATTTAAATATGTGAGTGAGAAAAAGCATGAGATTTCATTTCATACAATGGGATCTGGTTCTCAACCACAATATTGGGAGTATCTTCATTCAGATAATGCCAATAAACCTCAAACCAATAATTTTACCAACTACAGTACACCAAGTTTAGATAACTTGGTTATGCAATATCGTAGCGAATTTAGCCGTCAGAAACGCGAGGCATTATCGCGTGAAATACAACAAGTCGTTGACGACGCGAGTATTATTATCCCTGGCTATATGGTGCCATACACGCGTGTTGGTTATTGGCGCTGGATGAAGTTTCCTGAACAACCAATGACAAAAAAGACGTCCAGTTTATTTAGTACTGGTGCTCCGATGGATTTAGGGACGTATTGGATAGACAACCAAGTTAAAAAAGAAACAAAGCAAGCTATTAAAGAAGACATTCCATTTGAACCGGTGACATTAATTGATGACACCTACAAATTTTAATAGCGGCTCACTCATTAGGGGCATAATTTGACCACTCAAGCTGATGTAATTCTACAAGTACGTGACTTGGAAACGGAATTTTTGACCGATGAGGGAACGGTCAAGGTACTACACGGTGTTAATTTCAACGTGAAAAAGGGCAGGACACTTGGTCTTGTAGGAGAGTCGGGTTGCGGAAAAAGTGTCACCTCCATGTCAATTCTAGGCTTGCTTCCCAAACCGTATGGCCGAGTTAGCAAAGGTGAGATTATTTATCGTGGTACCGATTTACTGAAATTACCTGCGGATAAAATGTATGAAATGCGAGGGAATAATATATCAATAATATTTCAAGACCCAATGACAGCACTGAATCCTGTGCAAACGATTAAGGCGCAATTGGACGAAGTGTTAGTATTGCATCGTAAAGAATTGAATAAGTCTGAGCGACAACAATTGTCACTTGAAATGTTACATAAAGTACGCATTCCTGATGCAGAAAAAAGATTAAATGAATACCCACACAACTTGTCGGGTGGAATGCGACAAAGAGTGATGATCGCAATGGCTCTGGCATGTAAACCCGATATTCTGATTTGTGACGAACCAACGACAGCATTAGATGTGACCGTGCAAGCTTCTATTCTTGATTTAATGGTGGAGTTACAAAATGAAACGGGCATGGCGATGATATTCATCACCCATGATTTAGGTGTGGTGGCTGAAATGTGCGATGACGTGGCAGTGATGCTTGATGGTAAGATAGTAGAGAACGCCGATGTGTTTGAACTGTTTGATAACCCAACTCATGCATACACAAAAAAGCTGTTGTCGCTTATACCGACAGTAGAACACGGATAACAGAGCACGAACCCTGACAACATAACAGTGATATCGATGATAGAACCAATATTGAATATTTGAGTATATGGATGAATAAGCCGAAAAAAAAATTAAGTTCCAATAAGAAAGAAGTACTTCGGATTGATAATCTGCAGCAGTATTTTACTTCTGGTAGTGGCGTGTTAAAAAGAGGCTACACGGTAAAAGCGGTTGATGGTGTGTCATTACATGTTACGCAAGGAGAGACATTAGGTTTAGTTGGGGAATCTGGTTGTGGAAAAAGTACGTTAGGTCGAACTATTCTAAAACTTTATCAACCAACGGGTGGTAAGATCTTTTTTGAAGGTACTGAAATAACAGATTATTCGGTTAAGCAAATGCGTCCGTTGCGCAAAGACATGCAGATTATATTTCAAGACCCTCTGGAGTCGCTCAATCAACGTCATACCGTTGGTAAGATAATAGAAGAGCCATTTATCATTCACGGAATTGGTAACAAAGTTGAACGTCGCCAATGGGTTAAAGAGTTAATAAAAAAGGTCGGATTAACTCCAGAGTCGATAGAACGTTATCCGCATGAATTTTCTGGAGGACAGAGACAACGGATTGGCATTGCACGCGCAATCGCTTTAAAGCCTAAATTACTCATTTGTGATGAATCGGTTTCTGCGCTTGATGTTTCCGTACAAGCTCAGATTTTAGATTTGTTATTGCAGCTTCAGCAAGAGATGGACTTAGCAATGATTTTTATCTCTCATGATCTGTCGGTTGTTAGGCATATTTCTGACCGAGTAGCAGTAATGTATTTTGGTAAGGTGGTTGAATATGGTTCTGTTAACCAGATTTTTCAACAACCAGAAAATGCTTATACCAAAAAGTTGCTAGCAGCGATTCCAGTTTCTCATCCCAAATATAGAAAACGAAAAACAAATTAACCAACCTTATTATTATATTTAGAGTCTAGTTAAATAAAAACCGAAGCAAAATAGCTTCGGTTTAGAATGGTGATGGTAATTTACTTAATGCTGAAAAGCCGTCTTTATAACCTCTCACTCTATCGCTTTAATTGATTGAGTCTAAGTGCGTTGATATAGCACCAAACTCGATTAATTACAGCTTGAAACGAGTGGTAAACATAAGTTGATCGCCGTAAAAGTCATTTATTTTACCTTCAAGACCAATACTAAATAGTTCTGTTGAATGGAAACGAGCAAATATTGAGCCGAATACATCGTCATCATCATAAATATCGATATAGCCGATCTTTCCACCTACTTCAAGTTGGGGTCCAATCCATTGACGAAGGCCAAGGTTGACTTCCATTCCAATATCACTGTTCGCATCTTTCTCGTCAACAGCACGTAACAACATTTCACCAGTCATATCAGCCCAATTGTTGATAGGCGCATGAAAGCCAAAACCACCAGAGAAGTTGTAATCACCTTCAAATTCAGAATCGACTTTCAATAAAGCGTGAGCGTTCGGGTGAATAGATGCACTGTAGGCCGCACCAAATGTAACTGGATCTATACCAATACGTGCTTCTGCATAATCGTAATTAAAGTTGCTCATAATTGCAGGACTGTTTGGATCTGATGCTGCGAACGCTGAGCTAGAAGCAAGTATTAAACCCGCAATAGTAAATAATTTTTGCATAATTAAAGTTAACCTGTGTTCTCTAAGTTAATCGAGATGGAGTAAATAAGCTTGAGTATTGGTACTACGATATAATATTTAATTGCATCAAGTCACCAAAAAAATTGATAATATTATTTTGTGTGGTTAAATAACAATCAAGTGGCATGTGTTTATACTTAGTAAATAGAGACCCGTTACCCTTGAACATGCATCTTTGTTGTCTGTGTTCGTTCACCCCAATCGTATAGCTTACCTATACTTATGATACTGCACTCTCTTGTCGCCTTAATGCAACTCTAATGGTTTTGGGGATAACGATTAGCGTTATTACTTAAGCAGACAATGGCCTGTTTATTTACACGCTATTCACCAAACTGGCTACGTTTGCTTGCTAAGGCATTAAAGATTTTTTCTGTATCTAGAACGCGAGCCCATGGCATAATATCTGCTTCATTTTCGATCATATATTGTGTTAATTGTTGCTTCAGAGTAGCGACAAGTTCGTTGCCATGCCAAGGTTTCGCAATATAAAAATCTAAGCTGGCGCTATTGACTGCTTCAACCGTTGCCTCTAAATCGGCTTGGCCAGTGAGTAACAGTTTGCGTGCTGGCTTGGTTAGTTCATCATGATTTAGTTCGATGAGAAAACTTATACCCGTTTGTTCTGGCATAATATGATCACAAAGAATAAGGGCTAACTTGATATTGTCGTTAATATACTCCTGAATGACTTCTCGTGCTTCTGCTACCGATTCTGCTCCCTCAATAATAAAGTTGTCTTCAAACTCAGAAAGATCTTGTACTACACTATCCAGAACTTCTCTTTCGTCATCCACACATAGAATGAGATATTTATTCATCTTATTTCCTTATCTGTATTTACGACCGCATTTGCTGGTTGAAACGGTAACCACACAATCATTTTAGTATATTGGTTTGGGCTTGATTCTACGTCTATCCAACCACCATGTTGAGCCAGTATTTGATGACAAACTGACAGACCAATTCCTAAGCCAAAATTGCCTTCTTTCTTCGTCGTGTAATTTAGTTCAAATATTTTGTCTTGTTGTTCTTTTGGTATACCGCAACCATTGTCTTCAAATGTTATTTTTGCGTACAGAGATCCTTGTTTAATCTCTTGTTCAGACGTTATCTTCAAGCACCCTTTGTCAGGAAAAGCATCAATAGCGTTAGAAACTAGGTTAGTCCAAACTTGTTGCATCGCGTTGGTTAAACATAAAATATTGGGTAAATCTTGATATTCTTTGATAACCGTATGCCGTTTAAGTTTGTTTTCAAAAATAACTAACGTATCTTCTATGCCTTCGTGGATATCGATAACATGCATTACTTCGTTGTCTTGTCGGGCATACCCTTTCAAACTTTTCACCATATCGGCAATTCTTTTGGCACACACTTGAATTGACCGAAGTGTTGAGCCTGCAATATGGTACTTCTCTAATCCTGCTATACTGGTTGCTAGATTTTTGCTCTCTTTTCCAAGTTGAATAATTTCGTTTAGATTGTGATGAAGATTGAGTTGAACAATTTTTTTTGCTAATTGTTTATCGTTGATATTAGGCAAAATTTCTTTGGTTTGTTGGCGAATCTCTGAAGTTGACATTGGACGTGACTGCATTGATTCTCGTAATATATTTGCTCCTAGTTCTTGATGAGAAGCCGGTAATGGCGAATGAATCAGTTGGTCTATTTGACTAGTTAATGTATCCGCTCCTCGTAGAATGGCTGCAATAGGGTTGTTTAATTCATGTGCAACACCTGCTACAAGTTGACCAAGCATTGCCATCTTCTCCCGTTCAATTAATTGTTGATGAGCGGTTTCTAAAGATTCATACGTTCTTTGTAACTCCAATTTAGTTTTGATACTTCTTTGTAATCGTCTGTTGAAATGACGGAGTAAAATATTGGTAAAAAGTGGAAGAAGTTCACTATTAGAATGAAGTACTTCAGAGAACACATTTTTATCTAATTTTATCACTTTGGTTTTAGTCAGCGTAATTGCCGTCGAAAACGAGAGTTCGCCGGTTACAAATGACATCCCTCCAACGAGACTGCCTTTAGAGTGGCGAACTACTTCTCTTTGTATGGCTAAATCATCCGCTTTATAAAGTGCGACGTCACCCTCTACAATAAACCATAAAAACTCGTTAGGTTCACCTTCTACCGTTAATAAGTGATCGGCAGAATAGGTTCTACATGCTCGCGTATCGTCTTTTTCTGCAAAAAATTTTAGTAAAGCGCCAATGAACTGATCGGCCAAATAAGAATCACTTAATTGATGAAAATCATGGATAAAGCCCGAACGATAAGAGTCGAGTTTACTATCAATATGAGCACTTAAAATCCGCGATTGGTCTAATACGGTACTGTAATCAAGCCAGTTATCGGTTGGCGTACCTAAAATAAAGGTGGTCAGTTCTTTTTGGGCAATTTCTAATATCGCGTGTTTTTTAAGAGGTTTAGTTAAACAGTGATCTAAACGTCCTTCATTTACTGCCATTAGAATGGTTTCAATATCCTCACCGTCACTGACCAAAATTTTTCGTGCATCTTTGGTGTGTGCGGAACGATCAAGTTGTATTAGGAAGTCTGCGGCATCAAATGATTGGCTAGAAGCTGCAATTGCCATAGCAACCAATTGTCCATTTTCTTGCACATATTCCAGAGTTTGAAGTGCTTCTTCTGGAGCATCAACACAACAAATATCAAAATGAGTCGATAGAACCGCTAACTCAGTTCTTAATGTTTCGACTGATATAGGATCATTATCTAGATAGAGCAATACATACTGAGTCACAGTTACCTCACGATGTTTTATTTACTAATGTAGCAATTTTCATCGATGATAGATGGGAGCTAAGTAAAACTCTCACCCTTAGCATGGATAAAAACTCTGATTTAACTCAAGGTTTTAAGTTATAGTTAATCACGTTATAGTTAACGAAATTAGACTCATTTTTACAGACAACGATAAGTGAACTCATGCAACAGATAAAAAAGTTTGGCGCGGTTGGTGGTGTATTGGTTTTGGTTGCGTGTTGGCCACTTGCGGTTGGCCAGATAGCGCAAAAGGTACTGACAGATGGTATAGCGGCGCTTAACAATGAGCAATTTACCGCAAAAGTGGTTGATTATGATCGCCACTATTTATCTGCGCTAGCCACTACTAGGTATGAAATTATTGATCCTACACTGAAACAACAGTTTATTAATGATGGCTTGCCGACAGTATTCAGCTTAAAGCACTCTATTCAACATGGTGTCATTAAAGTTGATTCTGTTACCGAATTTGTCGATTTTGATCAAATCCCTGCGGTCTTATCTTCTGTTACACAGCTTAATGGCAACACGCATTTTACATTAGATATCGATAACATTAATTATCCAATTCCTGATACATTGAACTCATCTATTTATGTTGCCGCATCTAAAATTCAAGGTAAAGCCACGGTTTTAGGTGAAATCGATGTTATGTTTGATATTCCTACTGTCCAGTTACATTTTGATTCCGGTGAAAGTTGGAACATTTCATCAATAACTGGTTCGGCGAAAGGCAAGAAAGACAATAGTTTTTGGCAAGGCGAACAGCTGATTAATGTTGCTGATTTTGCGTTATTATTACCTGATGGTAGCGTAGAAGTAAGTGCCACTAATTTTAGCTATAAGTTTAGCTCCTCTACCGATCACAACGAAGAAAGATTGGATACTAACCATCTTGTTACGGTTGAAAATATGGTGTCGAATCAAGGTCAATTAGATTCAGCTAAATTTGATTTTACACTTGGTTACTTAGATAAAAATGCTTTTGAGGGATTGGTTGGCTTATATCAATCAAACGCAGCGATTGATAATGCGCTTATTACGAAATCAACCCCCTTAATTGACCAACTGTTTAATAGAGGGTTTAAGATCAAATTAAACGAACTGAATATTACCCAAGGTAAGGGTGTTTTCCGTTTAGATTGGTTACTAGAGATCCCTCAAGGTACCAGTAATGTAAGCCAGGATTTTAGCAAGATTATTCCATCGTTTACTGGTGACTTTAACAGTTATATTTCAAACGAATTCATAGAGTCGTATCCTCATATGCAAGAGGGTGTCGATGAATTAGTGATAATGGAATTTATTCAACCGGATGAAAATGGCTATAAAAGTGAAGCTAAAATCCTTGATGGTAAAATTGTATTTGCTAATGGCCAAGAGATACCATTGATGATGTTATTACTGTCCATGATGTGATAAGCACAGATAAATAACGGTTTTATTGAAAAGAGGCGATTAAGCCTCTTTTTTATGCTTTTTCTACGCTTAAAAACATGCTATTACTGCTGCATGTTTACAAAATATCTAGTTTGTAAAAATATACCGTTCACTAGAAATAGAATTTAAAAACGATAGTCTACAAGAAATAAAATAAGCAGGAGCAAAAAATATCATGGGAACCATTTATAATTTTAGTGCCGGGCCTGCTGCTTTACCTAAAGCGGTAATGGAAAAAGCGCAATCCGAATTTGTTGACTGGAATGGGCTTGGGACTTCTGTTATGGAAATCAGCCATCGTAGTAAAGAATTTATCAAAGTAGCTGAAGATGCAGAACAAGATTTGAAAGATTTACTTGATATCCCGGATAACTATAAAGTGTTGTTTTGTCAAGGCGGAGCGCGAGCTCAGTTTTCAGCCGTGCCGATGAACTTACTTGGAAACGCATCAACTGCCACCTACATTGATGCTGGTTATTGGGCTGAAAGCGCTATAGCGGAAGCTAAAAAATACTGCCAACCTGATGTGTTTGATGCCAAATGTCTCATTGATAATAAAGTCGCTGTTTTGCCAGCACAGGACTGGAAAATATCTGAACAATCCGCGTATGTTCATTTCTGTCCAAATGAGACCATTGATGGTATTGAAATAAATGAATTACCAGTGACAGATAAACCGATTGTCGCCGATATGTCATCGACTATTTTATCTCGTCGTATTGATGTATCCAAGTATGGGGTTATTTATGCTGGTGCTCAAAAAAACATTGGGCCTGCGGGCATTTGTATCGCGATAGTTAGGGATGATTTACTCGATTTGGCCACCGAAACTCTGCCGAGCATCCTTAATTATAAGGTCCTTGCGGAAAAAGACTCGATGTACAACACGCCACCAACATTTGCTTGGTATTTATCAGGATTGGTATTTAAGTGGTTAAAACAAAGTGGTGGTGTTGAAGCTATTGAAAAAATCAATATTCGTAAAGCAGAACTATTGTATAAAGCGATAGATGATTCTTCATTCTATACCAATAGGGTACATGCGAATAATCGTTCTTTAATGAATGTTCCTTTTCAACTTGCTAAACCAGAACTGGATAGTACATTCTTACAACTGGCTGATGCAGCTGGTTTGAAAGCGCTCAAAGGGCATAGAGCGGTAGGTGGAATGAGAGCTTCGATATACAATGCAATGCCACTTGAAGGTGTACAGGCTTTAGTTGATTTTATGCAGAAGTTTGAAGCTGAATACGCATAAACAAAGTTGCTAGCCACGATAGTATTTTGTGTAGTATAGATTAGTTTTATAAAAAGACAGCCTCGCAATTTGAAATTGTGAGGCTGTCTTTTTATATAGTTTATTAACTTATTAACTTACTTATATAGATATCATATTGTACCTATCACTTAATCAGCGAAATACCCGTGTTGTTATAACGTTTGATGTAAATGATGGTATCGACCTTGTAGAGAAAGTAGCTGTTTATGTGTGCCTTGTTCCACTATGCGACCTTCCTCTATTAAACAAATTTGATCCATGGTCTCTAAACCAATCAATCTGTGAGTGATAAAGACGACGGTTTTACCTTTGAAATGCTGCTCAAATAGATCCATTATTTGTTGTTCTGTTTTTTGGTCTAACCCTTCAGTCGGCTCATCCAATAGAATTATCGGCGCGTTATGTAATATCGCACGAGCAATACCAATGCGTCTTTTTTCGCCGCCAGAAAGTTGTCTACCTCCGTCACCTAACCAAACATCGATACCGTTATCTGATAGCAATGTTGCTAGACCTACCTGTTCGATAACCTTGATAAGTTCAGCATCTGAAGCTTGTTCTTTTGCCATTATTAAGTTGTCTCTAAGTGAGCCGTTCAGTATATCAACGCGTTGACTAACAACCGATATCGCTTTGCGTAAATTCACTTCACTAATTTTATTTAGTGGAGTAGATGCAAGGGTGATGGAGCCACTATTCACATCCCAGTAACGACAAAGTAGCTGTAGAAGTGTTGATTTACCTGAACCAGTTTGACCTAATATTGCGCAACGTGAATTCGCTTTTATTTCTAGGTTTAGGTTGTTAATGACGCTTTGTGTCGTGTCAGCATAAGTAAAACTGACATTATTAAATGTAATGTCATATTGGTTCGAAACCAGGTCACCTTGGCTAGGGAAGACCACTTCAGGGTCAGCCAGAATAATTTCGTTAAGTCTACGTGCGGAGGTTATGGTCTGACCTAAATGCTGAAAGGCGCCAGCGATAGGCATTAATAACTCGAAGCTAGCCATAGTGGCGAAAGCAAATAATGCCACTAATGGATCAGGAGGATTACCACCAACACCATCAGCCGCTAACCACAATATAAGAGTTAGTGTGAGGCCATTAACTAAAATTAGTAAGCTGCTAGCCATACCAGTAAGGTTGGCATTCACATATTGGTTTAGCATCAGTTTTTTCTGAGACTCTAAAATGGCGTTGCGATAACGTTCTTCAGCAGCAAATAAAACCAGTTCGCTGTGACCTTGTAACCAATCGAGAGAGGTGACTCGTAATTGCGATTTATTATTGGTTAGGCTTTGCCCGTTATGTTTACCAAGCTTGTAAAAAATAACTGGCCAAATCAGCAATATTGACAATAAAATAAAACCGAGAGTTAGACCAAGAATGACATCAAACCAACTCAAAAATACGGTAAGAGTAATAATACTAAAAGCACTAACCACGATAGGGCTCAACAAGCGTAAATAGACATGGTCCATTGCGTCTACATCTGCGACTAATCTGTTTAACAGATCACCGTCGCGTAAATTGGTTACACGACCTGGCACTAAAGGCGCAAGCTTGGTGAAAAAGAATACTCGAAGTTCTGTTAATAGTTTAAATGTCGCGTTATGGCTAACCACTCGTTCACCCCAGCGTCCTGCGGTTCTTCCCATCGCTAAACCTCGTACTGCTCCTCCCGGCAACATGTAATTAAACGTTTCTCTTGCTATGGTTAACCCCGCAATGGCGGATGCAGAAATAAACCAACCCGATAAGGTGAGCAATCCTATTGAGGCAAACATAGTAACAAAAGCGAGCAACATACCAACAGATAACCCAAACCAGTGTTTTTTATAAAGCTTTAGATAAGGTAATAACTCACGCATCGAGGTCTCCTTGTTCGCTTTCAACTACCGTGTTTTTAGCGTTTAACATAGTGGCAAACAGTCCGTCGCTGTGTCGTAAATCGGTGTAGTTACCCAATTCAACGACTTGTCCAGATTGCAATACAATGATTTGTTCAACATTCTTAAGCTGAGATAATTGATGAGTTACGATAAGCGTCGTTTTTGTTTGGATCTGGTTTTCTAATCCTCTCATAACCAGTTTTTCACTTCTAGCATCTAAGCTTGCAGTTGGTTCATCTAATAGCCAGAAATGACCTTTTTGTAACATAGCTCTGGCTAATGCAATCCGTTGTGCTTGCCCAACGGATAACCCTCCAGAGCGGTCATTAATTTGATAGTCTAATCCATGTTGACTCACAAATTCTGTAGCAAAGGATTGTTCTAGAACCGTGTTGATCACACTATCAGAAACGTCACTATTACCTAATGTGATATTGTCTCGAATCGAACCGTGTAATAGCAATGGATTTTGTCCAACCCAGCTAATTTGGTCACGCCAATCAACTAAATCACACTCTTTAAGTTCTAACCCATTAATTTTTAAACTTCCGTCATAAGGTAAGAAACCTAAGATAGCATTAATTAAACTCGTTTTGCCCGCACCACTGGGGCCAACTAGGGCAGTAGTCTTGTTGGCGTGGAGCGTAAAGCTAACCGGTCCGAGTAATTGACTACCTTCTGGGCTTTTAACGATTAAATCGTTAGCGATAATATGAATGGTCTCAGAGTTTGGTATTGGTTGTGTCCCGGAATGTTGTTCCGCCACTTCGGTACTTAAAAATTCCACAATACTTTCTGCTGCTCCTACTGCTTGTGCCTTAGCATGATAAAAAGTACCAAGATCACGCAGCGGTTGATAAAACTCAGGAGCTAGAATCAAAATAAATAAGCCAGAGAAAAGAGTAATACCCGTGCCATAGAAACCAAAGTTCAGTTCACCAATGTAACTAAAACCAAAATAAACAGCGGTTATTGCAATCGAAATTGAAGTGAAAAATTCCAATACTGCCGATGATAAAAAGGCGACTTTTAAAACGTCCATAGTACGTGTTCTAAATACTTCGGAAGCACCGTGAAGAGTTTCTTGCTCGACTTTAGTTCGATTAAACAAGCGGATAGTAGTCATTGATTGTAATCGGTCGTAAAAATGACCAGATAAACGTTGCAGCGCTTTAAAGTTCTTCTTGTTTGCATCTGCCGCTTTCATTCCGACTAAAGCCATGAATAATGGCACTAATGGTGCGGTGACAAGAAAAATAAGTCCAGCAGCCCAGTTAGTCGGAAAAACGACCACTAAAATCACAAGTGGAACTAATACAGATAAAGACATTTGCGGGACATAGCGTGCGAAAAAGTCCTGCATATCTTCGACTTGTTCTAGTAGTAATGTCGCCCAAGTTCCTGCTGGTTTACCTTTAATATAAGCAGGCCCTAACACTCTCAATCTATCTAAAATGAGCTGCCTAATATAAATCCGAATCTGTTCTCCCGCTCGAAATCCTGCAATTTCTCGTCCCCAAGTACAGATAGAACGTCCAATAACAGCGGAGACTAAACCAACGAAGTAGGGGATGAGGGTATGTTTATCGACATTTTCAATAATCAATTGATGTAGAATTGAAGCAAGTAGTGCAGCTTGAATGAGCAAAAACAGACTTGATAACAAACCTAAAGAAATACTAATAACTAGCCAGCGTTTCGCTAGCTTGCTTTGCAGTTTAAGCCACTTATTAAGATCTCGCTGTTTTGATTTATCCATGTAGTTATAAGACTTCTTTTCATTATGACTATTTGTTTTCTAAAACAACTATCTTTTTTTGAAACAAATAATTGTTTGGAAAATCTTCAAATCATGTATGTGTTAGACCAAAGAGTGATTATACAAAAACAAAACCAACGGGAATACCGTTGGTTTATAAGGTTTTGATAATAAGCTGTTATTCACTTGCATTGCTGTCAGTTAGCGAATCTAAGTATCGTTCTGCGTCCAATGCGGCCATACAGCCAGTCCCTGCAGAGGTAATGGCTTGTCGATAGTTTTGATCCATTACATCGCCAGCGGCAAATATACCTTCAATACTCGTTTGAGTTGCATTGCCATTTAATCCAGATTTTACCTTTAAATACCCATTATTTGTTTCTAGTTGGTCATTGAATATGTCAGTGTTCGGATGATGACCGATTGCGACAAAAAGCCCCATTACATCAATTTCTTCTAATGAATCACTTTGGGTATCTTGTAAGCGCAATCCAGTCACGCCCATGTCATCACCAAGGACTTCATCAAGTGTTCGGTTGGTGTGTAGAATTACACTACCATTATTTACCTTTTCCATTAGACGAGTCATCAGGATTTTCTCAGCTCTAAACCCGTCACGGCGGTGAATTAAATGCACCTCGGAAGCAATGTTAGCAAGATATAAAGTTTCTTCTACAGCGGTATTACCTCCACCGATTACTGCGACTTTTTGATTTTTGTAAAAGAACCCATCACAGGTTGCACAAGCTGATACTCCACGCCCTTTAAAAGCTTCTTCAGACTCTAAACCAAGATATTTTGCCGACGATCCGGTTGAAATAATCAATGCATCGCAAGTGTAAGTAAGGTTATCTCCTTCAAGACGAAAAGGGCGATTTTGAAAGTCGACGGTGTGGATATGATCAAATATAATTTCCGTTTCAAATTTTTCAGCGTGTTCTTTCATGCGTTCCATTAGAGATGGACCAGTTAAATCATCAGCGTCGCCAGGCCAGTTTTCGACTTCAGTTGTCTCAGTTAATTGCCCACCTTGTTGTAAACCAGTAACTAAAACGGGTTTTAGATTAGCTCTTGCCGCATAGACAGCCGCGGTATAACCTGCTGGACCACTGCCTAATATCAATAGTTTACTGTGTTTTACTTCTTTCATTGAGCTAACTCCAAAATGATAATTTATTTTTGTTGTGATTGTAGGGAATATGAGTGCTAGTTTAAAGACAATCTGCGTATTAAATTGGTAACTTTGTCAGTTTAAACCGTCGCGTTACTCTAGTAATCGTTTTCGCTGAAAAGTCGCTTATTCTCTATTATTCTTTTTATTCCAATTTATAATCAAAGCTAATTGTTTGTGCTGGTGTTACTAGGTTCTATATCGACTTTATTTTGATGTTTTTCACTTACTGATTCTGTCTCTACAAATTCTGCGTTTGTTTGTGCCGTTGCTGTGCTAATGTGTTTTATTGGCTCTTTTGGGCCTAAAAATTTAGGTTGGGTCCTGAAGACGTATAAATCAAGCAATGCTTTAACTCGAGCAAATACTTCCCTAAATCTGACCGAAATGCCGGAATATTGTTGTGGCCCTGGAACAGCAAGGCAGACTGCTTCTATATCGTAGTGTTTCGCAATGTATAGTGCTCTTTCACAGTGGAACTTCTGGGTGATAATAATAAATTCATCTGCCTCGAATATCTTCTTAGCTCGAACGATTGAATCCAGTGTTCTAAAGCCTGCATAATCCAAATGAATGGTTTCTTCGGGAACACCTGCTTTTAATAGATCTCGCTTCATTGTCCAAGGTTCATTGTAAGAGCGATGAGCATTGTCACCGCTTAACAGAAAATCATCCACTTTATCGTTTTTGAATAGAGTAATAGCGGCGTTAATTCGATTAGCATAGTAATCATTTAAGACTTTACCAAGGTATTTGCTAGTTCCTAGCACCATGGCAACATCGTAATTGGGCAAATTCGATGGCTTGGTATATATATTGTTTTGAGTCGTCCAACTAAAAATACGATCAGCCAACACAATACTCACCACCGATAGCATAAGCGTTAATAATAAACTAATAGCTAAGGTTCGTACCGATATTTTACCAGACAGATATTGCTTGTTTGATAAATATTGCGCAGGTTTTACTCGCGGTGTTCTAGTCAAATTTCAGTGTCCTAATGACGTATTATACGTGACGATTTTTCTGTGCCCACATGCCTATGACAATAAAACAAATGATAACTGAAATAAATAAGATTCCGCTATCTAATGTTTTGAGCCATCGAGCTAAGTAAGGTGATACTTTGATAATAATTAACCCATAACCAAAAGCGTTAAGTAATATGAAGGCTAATGTACGCACAATGAAATGTTGTCTAACCATCTTTCTGCGCGTGAAATGGTTAATGTCTCCACCAAGAATAACCAACATGCAGGCAATAAAAGCGACTGAAATTTCAGCAACGTAAGGTATTAAGTAACTACCTAATGGTGAGAAAAAATCCAACATAATTTATAATCAACTGTACGTTATTCCATATTTACCGATTCTATCAAATATCCTCTTGTTCGTGTTGTATTAGACCAAAAAATATCATTCCTGTAGGAATAGTGTTAAGAGGTTGTTGTTGATATGCTTTTATGTACCGTTGGGTTCAAACAACAGATTATTGTCTTATATTCTATTGCCATATGTTGCTTGTTGTTTAATAGTAACTGTGTGCTGTTTAATAGTAACAGCATGTTGTTTAAACGCGATAGCGTGGGGGCATAATGGAAAAGCACGAAAACACAATAGCAGTGTTTGATTACACATTGTTTTTGGGCGAAAGTTGCAAACAAAAATGGACTTTTATTGATGGCTTTTATTCTTCGATTTTGGCTTTTTGTAGCGAATGGAAGGGCAAAGCCAATCAAGAATGTGAACCTAATGATAAACTGTGGAAATTAGCTCTGAATAATTTATCAGCCAGCTCAAGCGATGAGACTAATATTATTAACTTGGTGAATGTTGCTCGTCATGAGGGAATAGAAGAATTGCATCTTATGATGCCTTATGAGTTAGACATTCAGCAAATAAATACAATTATAGAGCAGACCAATGTAAAAGTATGGCATGTAAAGAAAGATCAACTTATTGTTATTTTTTGATTGGCTTTAAGCTTGTTACTTAAGTGACGATACCTATGTGATTAAAACGTAAGGGACACCTATCGCTAGAGTATCCCTTGCCGACTGCATTTTAGTTTAAATGATTTGCATAAGAAGACTAAACAATCAAATCATATTCATTACGTAAAATATCGATAATCTCTTGTTTAGGGTTATTGCTAAGTTTTATTTTTTTATTGGTTATTTTTTCTGCAATCTCGATGTAGACTTGCGATACTTTCATTAATGCTTCCAGTGGTAATTCATTATTTTTTGCAAGCGCAGCTCTTTCTGGCATGCGTTCTTTGTTTAATAAAATGTCTGGTTCGGGAAAGTAATTAAGCAAGAACTGTCGGAATCCTTCTTTTGAATTTTCAACAATATTTCCTTTTTCATATTCGGATTTATCCCAAATCCGAGATGAGTCTGGGGTACCAACTTCATCCATATAAATCAGTTTTTCAATACCATTGCGATCAGTAACGTAACCAAATTCAAATTTTGTATCTACAAATATTTGGTCTACTTTATCAAGAGCGGAGCTAATGACATTGAAGCCTTGTTTAAGTAATTGTTCATAAAGTGCAATATCTTCAATATTAGAGAAATTGAATGCAGAAAAATTATCTTCAATATTTTTTCGTGAAATATTCACGTCATCTGCTTCTGGTACATCAGAAATACCTTTAAGAATCCCCTTAGTCGATGGGGTAATTAATAATTCATTTAAGGGTTTGTCTTTTTCTAAATCGTTTGGTAACTCAATACCGCAGAATTCACGTTCTCCTTTTTCATAAGAGCGCCACATAGAGCCGGTAATATATTGTCGGCAAATTGCTTCAATCATAACTGGTTTGGCTTTTTGAACGATCCAGACAAAAGGATGAGGAATATCTAGAATGTGACTATCTGCTAAGCCATTGTCTTTAAATAATTGAAACCAGTGATTAGAAATTGCATTTAATGCTGCCCCTTTTCCAGGAACACCTTTAAGGCCACCTTCACCTTGCCAAATACAGTCGAACGCTGAAATACGATCACTGATAACCATTATCGCAAGAGGAGCATCTGGAGAAACGTTATAGTTTTTTTGCTCGATTAAGCGTTTACTGTCTTCTTTTGTTAACCAGTAAACAGAACGAACTTTACCACTGTGAACGGGTGTATCGGTTCTAATTGGAAGATCATCATTTACAGCGAGAACTTGGTTAGCGAGACTCATCAAGATATTCCTTAAGTATATGCTTCAAAATATGGGCGCATAATACCAGAACTAGATTTGACTGCCACAGAAAAAGCAAACGATTGCGGTGAATTTAAGTACTAAAACATACTATTAACGCCGCAGTACAACTCAAATTTAGTGGCACAATTTGCTTTGCTCGGGATTTTGCCCTAAATAAAATACAGCACATCCTTTAATACTCGCTAAGGTGTTAATTCTGCTCCTAGAGTGATATTCAATTCCTGAACTTGCCACAATCGCACTAGCGGTACCTGCTTTTATGGCCTTAATTACGATCTCTTCTTCGCAAAATAGAGATGACGGTTTCATATGGATAATGGTATTACAATTAATGTCATGTTTGATCAATTCAGCATGAATAGGGCGAGGGCAGTTAGCAGTATATAGAATCCATTGTTTTCTATTAGACAAGCTCGCTAATGCAGAATAGATAGAATTAACTGAATTTTTCGCCTCTGTTGCTTGGTTAATATCAGCGAAATTATTCGAGTCTGTATTAGTGCCAACTTGGCTTTTCTCAAATTGGTTATTTTTAAATATATGACTTTCAAATGCATTGCTATCAAACATATTACTGTATCCCTGTACATACTGTATAAACAAACAGTAGTATAGTTTTCTTTGTTATGCAAGCATATTTTTGTCTAAATAATAACCTGATATGGTGATAATTTAGGTTAAGTGGTTTATTGGATACGCATTAAGGCAATGACTATTTACAATTAATGCAGGGTACATGTGTTTTATTAAGTGATTCTGCAATAGAAAAAGGTTAGCAATAACGTAACGGTGAAGAGTATATGCTAAGAGAACTAACAGGAGGACGGTTGCTTAAATACAGTGTGTAGTTTGTCGACTGGGTAATTTAACTGAGTTGAATTCTAAATAAGGCAATCTATCTTGGCATGACAATTTATAACTTCTGATTTTAAATATGGGCACTTTTCAAACGACATGTGGCGATAAAGCGTAACATTGGCAAGCTTAGGTTATTCAGAATTCAAATTATTTAGGTTAGTTATTAGTAACCTTCGGCTAACTTATTTCTTAAGGCTAGTTCATCTGTATTAAATAAATTCACATCGATTCTGGCTAAATCATTGCATTCTTCACAAGAGTGATGAAATTTACCATCTATGTACTCATGACGAGTGAGTAAACTGCGTTTATTACACCAATCACAGTTGCCTTCGATACTTGACATTACATTCTCTCCAATAGTTTTCTTTTGTTTGCTGCAATCGATTTATGCTATCGATTTACTATGGTGCTATTTTTGCGGTGAATTATGACATAAAACACAATTAAATGTTAAATTTTTGTTACTTTTTTGTTTGTTGTTTTAAATAGTGACTAATAGCCTTCACTGCTGCGTTTAATCGCTGCATCTCTTCATCACTACCACCTGCATCTGGATGATAAATTCGGCTGAGTTTTTTGTATCTTAGTTTGATTTCTTTTTCACTAGGGACGTAAGGCGCTCGATAGCCTAAGACTGCGCAAGCGATGGACAGGTTTTGTTCTTGCTTGCTTTTGTTTATATTATCCTGATTCTTTTTCAATCGTGAATGAGCAAGTGAAAGGTGTTTCTGTAACGTTTTAATTTTTTTATTTTGTTCTGCAATCTGCAAATTGAGACTAGTCGCTTTGCTATGTTTTTTATTTCGATAAAATCGCTTTACAAAAATATAAAGTAGGAGAAAAATAATTAGTAACGAGGTAATAAGGTAATTCGCGTTTAGGGTACTTGTTGTATCTATTGCGGGTAGAGTCGGCTGGGCTTCTAATTGGGCTAGATCATCATCTATTTGTTGGTCAAGGGTAGAGATAGAAGCGACTTGCTTTGCTCTTTTATTGTTAAATTGGGACTCCAATACGCGCGCGTACCCTTGTTCAGATTCCGTTAGTTGTCGCTCATTGCCGATTAAATACCAATTTTTAGCTAATGAAAGAGTACTGTATATTCCGTTACTGTCGGATTCAAATAACTTTCCCAGCTCGGATATTGCTTCATTATCGCCCTTTAGTGCAGCTTTCAGCAGCCAATAATGTGCTTGTTCATTAGCTTTATCTCCTTTCAATTGCTTAGCCAACTGAATTTGCGCTTTAGCATCTCCAGATTCTGCAAGAGTAACAAGTGCTTCATTGTTTATTGCTGCTACTGATAACGATATCGTGTTTAAGAAAAAACAAAGGCTGATTATGATTAATCGATAGTGTCTCATTTAATCTTTATAGCCTCATTGTTTTAGTTTAGACAGCGTATTCTATTATTTAAGCATTTTAGGTGCTTTGCCGCCGTCAACTGGACGGTTGACGGAAAGTTTTCTGCCTTTTTTGAGACCGACTTCGTAGTCTTTGGTAATATTTTTCATCGCATCTCTGAGTTGTTGCTTAAAGGTTTCACGATCGATATTCTTAAATTCACGATCAATGTAGTTATTGATCTTGCTGTTTGAGTCATCATCTGGGGCAATTTCAGGTAGTTTTTCTAGCGCACCTTCAACCCAGCCAGAAACAAAAGAATTGACACGTTTTGTTACTTCAGTGGTACTGGTTCCTGTTCCACTAAAGCTGTTTCTAAATTGGCCTGTATGTTCATTCATTTCACGATAAACAATGTCAAAAGCAAAAGCGGCGAAAATTGCGCGATCTGCCTCACCAATAAACTCTACTCTCTTTAATCCTTTATGATTGAGCAGTACTGCTTCTACACCAAATTTAGTGTTAATACCTCTAATTACCCGCAAAATGGTTGAATTTATACTCGCGGGTAAAAGATGAGAAGATTGAGTTTTGCCCATTTTGATAAATTCAATATCGTCTTTATCTAGACCATACTTAATCATCAATCTATGAGCCATTTTTATTGCTTGAGCCGCTTCATTTACATTGGCTGAGTTACCTAGTTCGAGGCATTTTGCAATTTTCTTTAGGGCTTTCTGCTTATCCATGAACCTACTTTTTAGACAGGGCTTAAATTTTGAAAGTCGGTCATTTTACCTAGTTTTACTTAAGAGATAAAGTACACTTAACGCTTACAAGTAGACAAATTTGTAAATCAACAGTTTTTAATTTCTCCACATAGGAATGACTTATTCGTGGGTTAAATACCCAGCTCATCCAATAAATCATTCGCTGTATCATTGTCCACATCTCGTGTAGATTTAGTTGGGCTAACTTGTCTAGTCTGTTCTTGTTCTAGTATAGCGTCGGGACATTGATTTTCTTCTATCTCAAACTCTTCCATTTGAATAAATTCAGTTTTATCCATCGCGAGTTCTAGATAAAAAATATTGTTAGCTGCGGTTGAAAAGCTAACTCTTCTTGCTTGTGGACGATCTAAGTCTGTATCTACAGAAATCTTTACTTGCTTATTGATTGCTAGCATTTTCGGTTGGTTTTGGGTGATATTAGTTTTTAATTCATTACGAATTTTATTGGTAAAATCTCCTACCAGTTGATTGGTGAGCTCTCCAAGAACATCGCCTACTTCATTTGAAGTGTGTAATATCGCAAGTTCTTCTTCTGGCATGCCCATATTTCTCATGTACTGAGTATAGATTTCTAATGCGGCTTGTGAGGTAAAGTTAATAATAACCAAGCCAGAAAAGCCGCCATCAAATAGAACAAAACAGCCAAAATCTGGACGCAGACAGGTCTTGTTGATTTTTTGTACCATTGCAGAGTACTGGATATTAGTATTAGTCGCAGTGCTTAACACGCTGGACACAGATTGACAGAGCTTGAGTAAAATATCTTCAGTTGTGACGACCTTGGTTTTTTTCATAGTTTTTATTCTCATAATGTTTTGCAATAGTGAGTATTGATTATGAGCAAAAAGATTGCTTAGGTCACTAGGAATAGTGTTTTGTTCAATAGTCATATGATGTAAAGTGACAAGAATCAAAATTTAACACTGTTAAAGCACACTGAGCTGTAGGAAACAGTGTATGTAGGAAACAGTGTAGTAAAGGACAGGAAGCACCAATGTCTAGCAATGTAGAAAAAATAAATAATATAAACGAATCGTCTAATAATCAGCCTTTCAATGCAAAACTAACAACGACGAAACTGCCTAGATTAGAGAATCAAAATAGTGTTGATCCTCTGGTTTTAAAGTATTTGCAATTGTTAGAATCGGAAGGTTTCGCTGGTGATATTGAATCCCAATATTCAAGTCGACTTGCGGTTGCCACTGATAACAGCGTCTATCAGCAACTTCCACAAGCGGTGGTACATCCTAGAACGACTGAAGATGTCAGCTTAATTACCAAATTGAGTAAGCATTCAGATTATGACCGTATTACTTTTTCGCCTAGAGGTGGAGGTACTGGAACCAATGGTCAGTCATTAACCAAAGGTATCGTCGTCGATCTTTCGCGTTATATGAACAAAGTTTTGGAGATAAACCCAGAAGAAGGTTGGGTGAGAGTTCAAACTGGTATTGTTAAAGATAGTTTGAATGATGCCGTGCGCCCTTATGGTTATTTTTTCTCGCCTGATTTGTCTACCAGTAATCGAGCTACTGTAGGTGGGATGATCAACACTGATGCATCTGGCCAAGGTTCATTGATGTACGGTAAAACGTCAGATCATGTTTTATCGTTGCAAGCGGTGTTTGCTGATGGGTCAATTTTTGAAACGGATCATTCTCGTGGTGAACCAGAGGTGGATGAATATGCTTACCAAGCTTATCAAGTAGCTGAAAAAGTGTGTCGGGAGAAAAGACAGCAAATTGTTGAAAAATTTCCACCTTTAAACCGATTCCTTACTGGTTATGATTTGAAAAATGCGTTGAATGACGACGATGAGTTCGACTTAACCCGCGTACTTTGTGGATCAGAAGGGTCATTAGCATTTATAACCGAAGCCAAGCTCAATCTAACACCTATTCCAAAAGTGAGAACTTTGGTTAATGTTAAATATGATAGCTTTGACTCTGCGTTAAGGACCGCTCCTTTTTTGGTTAAGGCGAACGCGTTATCAGTAGAAACGATTGATTCAAAAGTGTTGAATTTAGCTAGAGAAGATATTGTTTGGCATTCGGTGCGAGATTTGATTTTAGATGTGCCAGGCAAACAGATGTTGGGAATTAATATAGTTGAGTTTGCAGGGAATGATAGCCAAACGATTGCTCAACATGTTGATTCACTGGTTGAACAGTTAGAAGTCATGATGGCTAATCAAGAAAATGGTGTGATCGGCTATCAGGTTTGTGATGATTTAGCGAGTATTGGTCGAATTTATGGTATGCGTAAAAAGGCAGTAGGTTTACTAGGCGCAACCAAAGGAAGAGCAAAACCGGTCGCCTTTACTGAAGACACCTGTGTGCCTCCAGAGAATTTAGCTGATTTCATTGTTGAATTTCGTCAACTATTAGATAGTAAAGGTCTTTACTATGGAATGTTTGGGCATGTTGATACCGGCGTACTGCATGTACGTCCTGCATTAGATCTTTGTGACCCATTGCAAGAAAATTTGATGCAAGAAATTTCTGATCGTGTTGTCGCTCTTGTCGCCAAGTATGGTGGATTAATGTGGGGTGAACACGGTAAAGGGTATCGCTCTGAGTATGGTCCTGCTTTTTTTGGTGAGGAGTTATTCCAAGAGTTACGTCGCGTAAAAACTGCTTTTGACCCGATGAATAAGATGAACCCGGGCAAGATATGTACTCCATTAGAGAGTGCAGCAGAATTAGTCAAAGTGGCTGACACTAAACGTGCCTACTATGATAGGCAGATCAGCGTCCAAGTTCGTGATAGCTTTCAACAAGCTATGGAGTGCAATGGTAATGGCTTATGTTTTAATTACGACACTAGCTCACCAATGTGCCCATCTATGAAGGTTACCGCAGATAGACGACATTCACCCAAAGGGCGAGCAGGTTTAGTCCGTGAATGGCTTCGTCAGTTGACAGAGCAGGGAGTTGATATTCTCGATCTAGAAAACGATACATTGAGTAAGAGTCCTAGTATCAAAGTAATGATAGATCGAGTAAGGAATAGTTTGAATAAAAAACATGAGTATGATTTTTCTCATGAAGTTTATGAAGCGATGAATGGCTGTTTAGCTTGTAAAGCGTGTGGTACTCAGTGTCCGATAAAAGTCGACGTACCGAGCTTCCGTTCGCGTTTCTTAAATATCTATTATTCGCGTTATCAGCGTCCAGCAAAAGACTATTTGGTTGCTAATATTGAAACCATGCTGCCGTTAATGGCAAAAATACCAGTAGCAGTTAATGGTGTCCTGAGTCAAAAGTGGGTGCAAAATTTAACAGCGAAAACGGTTGGTTATATTGATGCTCCACTGCTTTCAAAACCCACCTTAAAGCAGTACCTTGCGAAAACTAGTGGTATCAAATTTGATATGCAACAGTTGCAGAAACTGTCGCTACAAGAACGTAATGATTATGTCCTTATTGTTCAAGACCCATTTACTTCGTTTTATGATGCTGATGTGGTTGCTGATTTTGTTTCATTGTTAGAAAGGTTAGGTAAAAAGCCAGTGTTATTACCATTTAAACCGAATGGAAAAGCACAACACATCAAAGGGTTTTTAAAACAATTTACTAATACAGCTAAAACCACATCGAGTTTTTTAAATGAGGTGTCCGAGCTTAACATTCCGATGGTTGGTGTCGACCCTGCACTTGTGCTGTGTTATCGAGATGAATATGTGGACATTTTAGGTGAGGACCGAGGCGAATTCCAAGTTCTAAATTCGCATGAGTATTTGCTTAATCAACTGGATAGTTTCCCTGTGGGTAAACCTTCTCAGCTTGAACCATGGCACCTTTTTGCTCATTGTACCGAAAAAACTAGAATGCCCAATGCAGAAAAAGAGTGGCAAACTATCTTTAAGTTTTTTGGGGGCGTGTTAGAAACAGTTTCAGTCGGTTGTTGTGGAATGGCGGGTACGTTTGGTCATGAACTGGATAAATTCGAAATGTCGAAGGATATTTATAATTTAAGTTGGCAGCCACAAATGCAGAATTTACCTAAAGAACGTTGCTTAGTGACCGGTTATTCTTGTCGTAGTCAAGTTAAGCGTTTAGAAGGTGAAAAGATGAAGCACCCGATTCAAGCTTTATTACTAATGGTTTAAGCTATTAATAGCTCATGATATGGATAGTTTAAGCTAGTGGTTACCTAGCGAATTGAGGTATCAACACTCAATTATACTTATACTATAGAGGAAAATATGCGTGCACTTGAATTAAAAGTACCACCAGTCGTTGTCTTTTTATTGTGCCTTTTCGTTATGTATTGGATCAATACTATTTCAACTGCTTGGCACGTTTATTTACCTATGCCTTATATTGTGGGCGCTGTTTGTTTTTGTGCTTCTGGTTATTTTGGTTTAAGTGGGATAATGGAGTTTAGTAAGGCGAAAACTTCGGTGCATCCAGTTAATATTAATAAAACAACCACGGTAGTGAATAGTGGAGTATATAAAATAAGCCGAAACCCAATGTATTTCGGCTTATTATTACTATTATTTGCTTTTGCTTATGTGCAACAAAACATGCTGAGTTTTTTGGTCTGTGCAGCATTTGTATTGTATATGAACAGGTTTCAAATCCGCGTAGAAGAAAAACATTTACAGCAAAAATTTGGTGCTGACTATCTCGATTATAAGCAAAAAGTACGACGTTGGATTTGAGTGATAGAGTTTTCCCTCAATAGCAACAAACAGTTTTAGTTAATAGTGACTTCAATGGACAAAGATAAGATTTGTTATAACAAAGAAGAGCCAGCATATTTGCTAGCTCTTCTTTGTCTATAAGACTGAGTGCTATTGTTAAACTAACCGTGCCTATCTCTTATTTCTACAAACTGATTGCAATATAATGGCTTGCAATATTACGCGGCGATAGGATTTTGAGACAAGAACGTATCTTTGCAGGTATAGAAGTGAGTGACTAAATCATCCACTGCTGTTTTGTCATATGGGCGCAATCCACTGGTCACTAAACGTTTTACTCCTTTACCAACTATGACGCCATCTTCTTTAAACACAAAGTTAAGCGTAACCACACCGCGCTTGCCTTCAACCTCAAAATTGGTTTCTGATAGTTCAACGTCAGGATGATGAAGATCAAACCTATCAAATTCCACTTCCATGCTTTCATAAATAACCAACGGACGCTGGCAATTAATCATTACATTTTTTTGTTCCATGAGAGGAACTAAGATGTGTGGAAAGTTCATACCAGAAAACTTAACGTAGCTTTTTATTACATGTTCGATTAATTCTGAATCGTGACTGATTTTGCCTTGTCGATTCATATGCAAGTATTGCTTGCCTTTTTCATCTACCAGAGCGCTCTCATTTTCGCATTCATGTTCTAATTTCAGAGCAATACCATCATTTACCATACCAGAAAAATCGAAGCGCATCTTTTGGCTAATACCTTCTTCGGTCAATAAAACAGCAAAAAGGAGGTCACCGGGAACACAAAAACGCTTATTATCTTCGTCGTGAATTGGATTAAAATCGCCGGCAATCTTTTTAGCAAAGTGGCTAGCTTGACGACGAGTAAATTGGAATTGGTTATCGGTTACTGAAACATAAGGAGATAGAAACATAATTCTCTGCTAGTGGCTAAAAACGCCACAATTATATACAATTTTTCAATGAAGATGGTCTAATCAGTCAATTTCATAAAAAAAACAACAAAATTATAATTTTAAGTTAATAAAATCAGTTGGTTAAATTAAAATTTATTTTTTGGTTAACGATGAGTAATGGCTGGTTAGTAACCTTATCATTGGATTTATATAGGTTTCACTAGCCGAATCGGCTGAAATTGCAGGCAATTCAACTGTTACGCATGGGGTTCGATTTTCTTGGCACCATGTCCCAAAAGATCCAGGTGTTTCGTAGCCGACATCTTTAACCACAGGCAATGAGAATTGTTTCGACAACCATAATGCCAAGCGACTGAAGTTCGGATCATCTACGCAAGCAAGTGGTTCGTGAAAGCTGACTGTAAATTTGGGTTTGAGTTGATTTATTAACTCTATAAGTGACTGAGTTTCCGGCTCTATTTTGTTTGAACTTGCCGTCTTGATCACTACGTCTCTACTGCTAGCCGAGCTATTCCAGCGATACACAGTATCTTGATGGAGTTGATTTTGGGTTGGAAAATTGCGATTTAAATCGACGCAATTGGCATTAGACCGTATTCCCATCTGATTTCCGTCCGGATTAATAGATAAAATGACATTATGCTGCAGTTGATTTGGTTCTATACTGCGCAGCGCACAAGATAATGTGGATATAGATGCAGTTTCATCGCCGTGAGTTCCTGCAAAGATCAATCCAGCGTTGTCCGAGTTAATTTGTGCCGGGAAATATAATAGAGGAGCACCATAAACAGAGCGACCATATTGTATCGGTTTAATAAGGAATGAGGCTCTATGATGGCGAGGTCTTAGATTCAACATAATTTATCCTAAATATGTCAGGCTTAGCCTAAAAGTATCGATCACAAACTGATATATTTACTTTTGGCAAATTGTTGTAATTATATAAACAAATATTACTGTACTTGCCTATCGATTTTAATTGGTCGCTCATGTCTAAGTGTATCAATATTTAAGGAAAATTCATGAAAATAAAAAATAAAATATCTATGTCAGTAGTCGCAGGTGCGATTTTTTGTCTTTTAAATAATGCCTACGCTGCTAACGTACCCGATGGCGTTGTACTCGCAGATACACAAACTATAGTAAGAGCGAATGATGCCGAAGCGGCAACCTTGGATCCACTTAAAGCAGAAGGGATGCCCGAGATTCATATTTTACGTGATCTCTTTGAAGGCTTAGTTATTCAAGACCAAAACGGTCAAGTGATTCCTGGGGTAGCAGACCATTGGGAAAATAACAACAACCAAACTTATACTTTTCATCTTAGAAAAGACGCACTTTGGTCTAATGGTGACCCTGTCACTGCGGAGGATTTTCTGTTTAGTTTACACCGAGTAGTTGATCCTAGCTTTGCTTCTCCTAATGCGTGGTATATCAAGTTAACCGAAATCAAAAATGCAAAAGCAATTATTGAAGGGAAAATGCCAATAGATTCATTAGGCGTAAAAGTATTAGATCCTTATACGATTGAATTTGAATTAGAAAAGCCAGTTCCTTATTTTATTGCTATGACGGCACATACGGCGATGATGCCGTTGCATCGTAAAAGTGTATTAGAACATGGCGAAACTTGGGCAAGACCAGAAACGATGATTTCTAATGGTGCATTTACCTTAGAAGAGTGGGTAATCAACGAACGAATTGAATTAGAGCGAAATGATGCTTATTGGGATAGTAAAAATACGGTAGTTAATCATGTTACGTATATACCATTTGAAAATCAAAACTCTGCGCTCAATCGTTATAAGGCAGGTGGCATCGATATGACGTCTGATGTTCCTGCTCAAATGGCAACCATGCTGAAAGAGCAATATCCAGATGACTACCGTGTAACGCCGTTGTTATGTACTTATTATTATGCTTTTAATACCGAACACGCGCCATTTAATGATCCTAATGTACGCAAAGCTGCCGCTTATTCGATTAAACGAGATGTTATTACCAAAGGAATAACCAATGTTGGTAACCTTCCTGCATATACTTTTGCCCATAAAGATGTAGCTGGGTTTACCGCGACGATACCAGAATATGGTTTATGGACACAAAGCCAACGTGAGGAAGAAGCGGTACGATTGGCTCAAGCATCTGGGTTTGATAAAAATAGGCCTATCGAAGGAACGTTACTTTACAATACCAGTGAAAGTCATAAGACAATTGCCGTTGCTATTGCCTCTATGCTTAATAAAAATCTCGGCGCAGATATTACGCTCGAGAATCAGGAATGGAAATCATACTTAAGTGCCAGAAAATCCGGTGATTTTGATATTTTAAGAGCTTCATGGTGTGGTGATTATAATGAAGCTTCTACATTCTTGAGTTTGTTTACATCAGATAACGAAAGAAACTATGCGTTTTATAAAAATCCTGTTTATGACCAAGCGATCGCACAAGCCCAGTCGGCAACCGATGAAGTAGAAAGAAATAAATATTATGACCAAGCAGAGACGATTCTTGCAGAAGACATGCCGATAGCGCCAATCTATTTTTATATGCAAGCAAGACTAGTCAGACCAACTATTGGCGGCTTTCCGATGCATAATGCAGAAGGGCGAATCTATTCTAAAGATCTTTATGTTATGAAAAAATAACCGTGAGTAAAAAGCAGAGTAAGGTCTGATATGACGATAAATCAGAATTATTCTGCTTTCTCCCTATGCAAAGTGTTATTAAGCGAGTAAAATCCGTCGCTTGGTGAATATCCGGTATACGTATTACTGAGAGATATTTAGCAACGTTACCCAACTTTAAATAATCATGTGTTGCTTGGTACGCAACACCACTGTGAAGGAAATCTCATGCCTATAATCACTCTACCTGATGGTAGCCAACGTCAGTTTGATAACCCTGTTTCTACTATGGATGTCGCCGCTTCAATTGGTCCTGGTCTTGCTAAAGCAACGATCGCAGGTCGTATTGATGGTCATCGTGTTGATGCCTGCGACCTTATTGAGACCGATGCAAGTCTTGAAATCATAACGGCAAAAGATGAGCAAGATGGTTTAGAAATTGTACGTCATTCATGTGCACACCTTCTGGGGCATGCGATTAAGCAGCTATTTCCAGACGCAAAAATGGCCATCGGTCCAACCATCGATAATGGTTTCTATTATGATATTGATCTAGAGCATTCGCTAACTCAAGAAGACCTTGATGCTTTAGAAAAGCGCATGAAAGAACTCGCGAAAACCAAATACCAAGTGGTGAAACAGAAGGTAAGTTGGCAAGAAGCGCGCGATGCTTTCGAAGCACGTGGTGAAGCATATAAGATTGAAATCTTGGATGAAAATGTTGCAAGAGACGACCGTCCAGGACTTTATCATCATGAAGAATATGTTGATATGTGTCGTGGTCCACATGTGCCGCATATGGGATTTTGCCAGCATTTCACATTATTAAATGTTGCAGGGGCTTATTGGCGTGGTAATAGCGACAATAAAATGCTGCAACGTATTTATGGTACTGCTTTTCATGATAAGAAAGCGCTCAAAGCGCATCTTACTCGTTTAGAAGAAGCAGCAAAACGAGATCACCGTAAAATTGGTAAGCATTTGGATCTATTCCACATGCAACAAGAAGCGCCAGGTATGGTATTTTGGCACCACAATGGTTGGTCTATTTTCCGTAATCTTGAAGCGTTTATACGTGCCAAATTAGATGAATATAATTATCAAGAAGTAAAAGGTCCATTGATGATGGATCGTGTTCTGTGGGAACGTTCAGGCCACTGGGATAAATACGCAGATGCAATGTTTACAACTAGTTCTGAAAACCGCGAATATGCGATTAAACCAATGAACTGCCCAGGACATGTGCAGATTTTCAATCAAGGTCTTAAATCGTACCGCGATTTGCCTTTGCGTATGGCTGAATTTGGTTCTTGTCATCGAAATGAGCCGTCAGGTGCGTTGCATGGTATAATGCGCGTTCGTGGCTTCACACAAGATGATGCTCATATCTTCTGTACTGAAGAACAGATTCAAGATGAAGTAACCGAATGTATTAAAATGGTATATGATGTATACAAAACGTTCGGCTTTGAAAATATAGAAGTCAAGCTTTCAACTCGTCCAGAGCAACGTGTAGGTAGTGATGAAATTTGGGATCGCAGTGAACAAGCATTAAAAGAATCTTTAGATAATCTGGATATTAAATTTGATGTCCAAGAAGGTGAAGGTGCATTTTATGGACCTAAAATTGAATTTACTTTACATGATTGTTTAGATCGAGCATGGCAATGTGGTACAGTACAACTCGATTTCAACCTTCCAGGTCGATTAGGAGCAACTTACGTTGGTGAAAACAACGAAAGATTGGTTCCTGTAATGATTCACCGTGCAATATTGGGTTCTTTAGAACGATTTATTGGTATTCTTATTGAAGAGTATGCAGGATTTTTCCCAACGTGGTTAGCTCCTGAACAAGCTGTAATTATGAATATTACCGATAAACAAGCTGATTATGTCCAAGAAGTAGCAAATAAATTGCAAAAATCGGGAATTAGAGCAAAAGTAGACTTGAGAAATGAGAAGATAGGCTTTAAAATCCGCGAACACACTTTAAAGCGTGTACCGTATTTGCTTGTTTGTGGTGACCAAGAAATGGAAGCTGGTGAAATCGCAGTACGAACTCGTAAAGGTAAAGACCTTGGTAAAATTAAAGTTGAAGACTTTATAAGCAATCTTCAAGTTGAGGTTTCTACCCGTAAGCTTAATCTGGAGGAATAAACTATTAAAGGCGGAAGACGTGGCCAGCAAGTGGCCAAACCAAACCTGCACCGTTTAAACGGTGAAATTCGTGGCGTACGTGAAGTACGTTTGACTGGCGCAGATGGTGAGCCAGTAGGTATCGTAAGTCTTGCTGAAGCAATTACAGCAGCAGAAGAATCTGGAATGGATCTGGTAGAGATCAGTCCGAACGCCGAACCACCAGTCTGTCGAGTGATGGACTATGGTAAGTTCCTCTTCGAGAAGAGCAAAGCTGCTAAAGAGCAGAAGAAGAAGCAAAAGCAGATCCAGATTAAGGAAATAAAATTCCGACCTGGGACTGATATTGGAGACTATCAGGTAAAACTACGCAACCTGACGCGTTTCCTAGAAGAAGGCAACAAAGTGAAGGTAACAATTCGCTTCCGTGGCCGAGAAATGGCACACCAAGAGATTGGTGTCGATGTTCTTAAGCGTTTAAGAACCGATACAGAAGAATTAGCTGTTGTCGAATCTTTCCCAACGCGTATAGAAGGTCGTCAAATGATCATGGTGTTAGCCCCTAAAAAGAAGTAATTAACGGCCTACAAGTAATCTAGTCTCGCAGCGACTATCGTTGCGGGATTTTATTCGCCCTAATTACTATGTTTATTAACGATGTTTATTAACGATTAAGTTAATTTAAACCTAACAATGCGGAGTTCTTCATCCATGCCAAAGATGAAAACCAACAGAGGTGCAGCTAAGCGTTTCAAGAAAACAGCTGGTGGCATCAAGTTTAAGCACGCGACAAAACGTCATATCCTGACTAAGCGTACTACTAAGAATAAGCGTCAACTACGTCCTAACGCAATCCTTCCTAAATGTGAAGTGGCTGGTGTTATGCGTATGATGCCATACGCTTAAATCTTTTTAGTTTAATTAATAGTTTAGGAGAGACATAATGCCTCGCGTAAAACGTGGTGTACAAGCTCGTGCATCTCATAAGAAAGTTCTAAAGCAAGCTAAAGGTTACTACGGAGCACGTTCACGTGTTTATCGTGTAGCTTTCCAAGCAGTTACTAAAGCTGGTCAATATGCATACCGTGACCGTCGCAATAAAAAGCGTCAGTTCCGTCAACTATGGATCGCACGTATTAACGCTGCTTCTCGTCAAAATGGTCTATCTTACAGCCGTTTCATTAACGGTCTAAAGAAAGCATCTATCGAGATCGATCGTAAGATCCTTGCTGACATCGCAGTATTCGACAAAGCTGCTTTTGCAGTTTTAGTAGAAAAAGCGAAAGCTGCTCTTTAATTAGAACAGTGAATCAGACTTGAAAAAAGAGACCTTAATTGGTCTCTTTTTTTGTTCTATGGTTTTTATTTATATATTCAATCGGAATTCTGGTTATCCGGCTAACAACTGCTTTTGCATTGAAATATGTTCGATATTTGCTTCGGTATATTGTTCACCAAAACAACTAAAACCTAATTGAGCATAAAAAGATTCTGCATGTAACTGAGCACCTAAATAGAGCCTTGGGTAATGGTTTTCAACAGCATATCGTTCTAATGCACTAATAACTTGTTTGCCATAACCTAGTCCTCTATGACTACTCAGTACGGCGACTCGTCCAATGTGCCCATCATCTAATAATCTGCCTGTTGCGACAGGGGTTTCACTATCATAAATAAGAGCATGGGTAGCGAACGAATCAAGTCCGTCGAAATCAAGCGTCGAGTCTACCTTTTGCTCTAAGGTAAAGACAGAATGTCTAATATGACGGATCAGAGGTTCATATTCCGCAACGAATTTTATACAGATAGCGTTATTCATGGTGAGTCTTGTTTATTAGTTATTGTGCAATCCTATCAAAACAGCTCAAGGACGGCCAAAATTTATTAAAATTCAAAATTAATTTAGTTTTAAGCGTCGAATAAGGTAGATTCAATTTGGCTTTAACTCGTTGTTTGATTACTATGTGTAGTTATTCAGTTATATACATTGGGCGTGTTGATTTTTCAAAGTAGTAATCTACTTCGAAAGAACAAAACGCCTTTATTATGGACACTACCGAAAGGTAGATGAGGAAAAAATGCAACATCTACAAGAGATCATTGCTAACGCAACGTCAGCTATTAATAGTGCTGAATCGTTAGTCGCGCTTGACGAAGTGCGCGTTCAATTTCTAGGAAAAAAAGGGGAGCTGACCAGTCAACTCCAAAGCCTAGGTAAACTCCCTCCAGAAGAGCGACGTACCGCTGGACAAGAAATCAATAAAGCCAAAGGTGTTGTTCAACAATCGATTGCCGCACGTAAAGATGCGCTGCAACGTGCAGAACTAGAAGCAAAATTAGCTGCAGAAACGATTGATGTAACTTTACCTGGACGCCGTATCGCTAATGGTGGGGTTCATCCTGTTACTCGTACTATTGAGCGAATTGAAAGCTTTTTTGGTGAATTAGGTTTTACAGTTGAATCTGGTCCTGAAGTTGAAGATGATTTTCATAATTTTGATGCGCTAAATATTGCTGATGATCATCCAGCTCGTACCGATCATGATACGTTTTTCTTTAATCCTAAGTTGATGCTTCGTACTCATACGTCAGGTGTACAAATTCGTACGATGGAAGAGCGTCAGCCTCCATTGCGCTTTATTGCACCTGGCCGTGTATATCGTAACGATTACGACCAAACGCATACGCCAATGTTCCATCAAGTAGAAGGTATGCTTGTAGACGAAAATGTTAACTTTGCTCAACTTAAAGGGATTCTAAATGACTTCCTTTGTAATTTCTTTGAAGAAGATTTAGAAGTTCGCTTCCGTCCTTCTTACTTTCCTTTCACAGAGCCTTCAGCTGAAGTTGACGTCAAAGGTAAAAATGGCAAATGGTTAGAAATTCTAGGCTGCGGTATGGTGCATCCCAATGTACTTCGTAGTGTTGGAATAGACCCAGAAAAATATTCAGGCTTTGCCTTTGGTATGGGAGTAGAACGTTTAACGATGCTACGTTATGGCGTAAATGATCTTCGTGCGTTCTTCGAGAACGACCTTCGTTTCCTTAAACAGTTCAAGTAATTCAGAGGCAGTCGAACAATGAAATTCAGTGAATCTTGGCTACGTGAGTGGGTAAACCCTGCTGTAACAACTGACGAGCTAACACATCAAATTACTATGGCTGGTTTGGAAGTTGATGACGTTCTACCAGTCGCCGGAACCTTTTCTGGTGTTAAAGTGGGTAAAGTTGTTGAATGTGGACAACACCCCGATGCAGATAAACTTCGTGTAACAAAAATTGATATTGGTGAAGATGATCTTCTTGATATCGTGTGTGGTGCGCCTAATTGCCGTGAAGGTATAACAGTTGCCGTTGCAACCGTTGGTGCGGTGCTGCCGGGTGATTTTAAAATAAAGAAAGCAAAACTTCGTGGTCAACCATCGCATGGCATGCTGTGTTCGTTTTCGGAACTTGGTATTGATGTTGAATCTGATGGAATAATGGAATTATCAACCGATGCTGAAATTGGTAAAGACTTCCGTGAATTTTTAGATCTGGAAGATGTAACCATAGATGTTGACTTAACTGCTAATCGTGCCGATTGTTTTAGTATTCGTGGTTTAGCAAGAGAAGTCGGAGTGTTGAACCGAGCAGAAGTTGAATCGCCAACTTTTGACGTAGTCAACCCATCAATTGATGATACTGTTTCTATTGATGTTAAAGCAGAAGATGCTTGTCCGCGTTACCTTAGTCGAGTTATTAAAGGTGTAAATGTACAGACAGAAACACCTATTTGGATGCAAGAGAAATTGCGTCGCTGTGGTATTCGTTCAATTGATCCTGTTGTTGATATCACTAACTATGTTTTGCTGGAACAAGGCCAACCAATGCATGCTTTTGATTTGAGTAAAATCGAAGGTGGTATTGTCGTTCGTTTGGCAGAGCAAGGTGAAAAATTAACTTTATTAGATGGTAATGAAGCGGAATTAAATAGTGATACGCTGCTTATTTGTGACCATGAGAAGCCGTTAGCAATTGGCGGTATTTTTGGTGGCGAAGGTTCTGGTGTTACAACCGAAACTAAAGATATTTTATTGGAGTGTGCCTTTTTCTCACCGGATGCTATCCGTGGCCGTGCTCGTAGCTATGGTCTGCATACGGATGCTTCGATGCGTTATGAGCGAGGAGTTGATTATACTCGTCAAACTGAATGCATGGAACGTGCAACACAATTGTTGATTGATATTTGCGGTGGTCAAGCTGGGCCGATTGCAGGTTTTGAATCTGATCAGCATCTTCCTACCGCTAACACGGTTTCACTTCGCCGCTCCAAGTTAGATTCGCTTCTTGGGCATGAAATTCCTTCTAGCGATGTAGTGGAAATATTATCTCGTTTAGGTTGTGAAGTAACCGAAGTGGCAGAAGGATGGACAGCAATATCACCGGCTTGGCGTTTTGATATCGCTATTGAACAAGATTTGATTGAAGAAGTTGGTCGTATTTATGGCTATGACAATATTCCAAATCAAGCTCCAATCGCTGGACTAAGCATGAACCTGCACAAAGAGGTAAATCAACCTCTTAAGCGTGTTCGTGACCTTTTGGTTGACCGTGGTTACCACGAAGCTATTACCTATAGTTTTGTTGAACCAGAGCAACAAAAATTAGTTGTTCCAGGAGTTGAGCCATTAATTCTGCCATTTCCAATATCAGCAGATATGTCAGCAATGCGTCTTGGCTTAATTCAAGGCTTATTAAATACTGTTGTGCATAACCAAAAGCGACAGCAACCTCGTGTTCGTTTATTTGAATCCGGTTTAAGATTTATCCCAGACGAAACAGCAGAAAACGGAATACGTCAAGAGTCGATGCTTGCTGGCGTGTTAGCTGGAAGTCGGAGTGAAGAACATTGGGACATAGAGAATACAACCGTCGACTTTTATGATTTGAAAGGCGATTTAGAAGCGATTCTTGAATTGACAGCTAATGAGAAAGCGTACAGTTTTGCTGCAATAAAGCATCCGGCACTTCATCCAGGACAAGCAGCAGCGATTATTGTCGATGGTAAGGAAGTCGGTGTTATTGGTACGGTTCATCCTGAGTTAGAGCGCGCATTTGGCTTAAATGGTCGCACGGTTGTATTTGAGGTTGAATGGTCGGCGATTAATACTCGTGTTTTACCTGAAGCGGTGGCAGTATCTAAATTCCCTGCTAATCGTCGTGATATCGCATTAGTGGTTAGTGATGAAATATCTTCAGGAGAGGTAGTCAATGCTTGTGTTCAAGCTGGTGGCGAATTCTTGACAGAAGCTAAATTGTTTGATGTGTATGTAGGCAAAGGGGTAGAGGATGGCAAAAAAAGCTTAGCGATTGCCTTAACTCTTCAATCTACTCAACGTACGTTGGAAGATGCGGATATTGCTGGTTCAGTTGACGCTATAGTAACATCTGTTGCAAAACAGTTTGGTGCTGCACTGCGCGATTGATATTGCTATTACATAGCATTAAAAAAGGGCTCTTAGGAGCCCTTTTTATATTATACGTATTATCGTTTATTCGTCTGCAAGCAGAGAGTGGATACTGCTACAGAAATTAATCAAACATATCTGAAGTTACTAAGATTACGCCTGTTTCTGATATGGTGTATTTTTCTGCATCTTCAGTTGGATTTTCTCCAATGATTGTTCCGTCTGGAATTTTACAGTCTTCACCTACAATAACTTTGGTTAATCTACAGTTTCTGCCTATTTCAGAGTTTGGTAAAAGAATACTGTCTTTTAGCTTAGAATAACTATGCACACGCACATTCGCTGAAACCATGCAATGTTCTAAGTAAGCACCTGAAATGATGGTACCAGCAGACAGCACTGAATCGACTGCATAGCCACGTCGTCCATCATCATTAAAGACAAATTTAGCGCCCGGTCTTTGTGATTGATTGGTAATAATAGGCCAATTATGCGAATAAAGATCTAATTCTGGGTCAGGCGAGAGCAAATCCATAGTCGCAGCAAAGTATTCATCAAGATTACCTACATCGCGCCAGTATGCGGTTTTACCAGGATGTCCTTCTTGAGTAAATACATAACCACAAACTTTCGCTCTACCAAGTAAACCAGGAATAATGTTATGTCCAAAATCGTGATTATATTTCGGATCTTCTAAAGATTTGACTAGCTCCTCTTCCAAGAGATCGGCATTAAAAATATAAATCCCCATCGATACAAGAGACTGAGTTGGGTCATTAGGGTCTGCCGGTGGATTTTCTGGTTTCTCTACGAAAGTAGTGATTTCACCCGAAGCATCTAAGCCCATTACTCCGAAAGATGAGGCTTCTTCTATTGGTTTATGGATACATGCGACTGTAACCGCAGCATCATTTTCGACATGAAAATTAAGCATACGAGAATAGTCCATTTTATAGATATGATCACCTCCAAGGATAAGTACTCGTTTAGCATTTTGGCGTTTGATGAGATCAAGGTTCTGATACACTGCATCTGCTGTTCCGCGGTACCAGTCGCTACCAGTTCGTTGTTGTGCAGGAACAATACGTACACCTTCACCCATTGCAGGAGACAGAATTTGCCAACCATCTTGTAGATGATCAATTAAATCTTGCGCCATATATTGTGTTAATACACCCACTTTTCTTACGCCGGAATTAATACAGTTTGAGAGAGTAAAGTCGATAATTCTAAATTTGCCACCAAAGGAAATAGCCGGTTTAGCGTTGTGGCTAGTTAATTGTTTTAATCGTGTTCCTTTTCCACCAGCTAAGATAAGTGCACTTGTTTCACGCACAAGTTGGTTGGTATCAGCGTGTGAATAATTATTACTTGCCATATAGATAAAGCCTTATTGGTAATGTGTAAAAATTGGCGATGCTGTTTATTATTAAAGGGGGGCAACATCGTCATAACTAAAATACTATTATTATCAACGTTTCAATGTCGATTAGGTCACTGATTTGTTAAGATGTGAGTTGAGTTGTCAATCTTTTGATATCCGTCACTAAATATTAGAAGTAAGTTGTCATTAGCAGTTGAACATGTCTTTATGACCTATTGTTACAGTTTACCTGTTGTGCGTTATATATTGTTTTTCTATATTATAGTTAAGCTAGATGTGAATCTGTTCAATATAATTTGTTGCAAGATCATGAAATTATTGAAAAAATACAATAGTTTTACATCGATCGATATTGTCGGATTATTAGGCTGGTAATTTTAATATTAACGATATATATAGTTAATTATTTCATATTGGTTAGTGTTTTTCACTGGGAGAGATCCTGTGTCTTAGTGAAAAAAATGCCTTTATCTTGACGTTTAGTCAATAAATGAAATAAAAAAATTAGCCAAAATCATAAGGTTGGCTTACACTTCTGTTGATGTCACCGATTTAGTTCGGTAAAGCACTATCCAATTTGGTGTTACTTTATTGTAGCAATATTTAATACAGCTTTGAGGGAAGTTTTTATGGCGCTCACAAAGGCCGATTTGGCTGAGAACCTGTTTGAAAAACTTGGATATAGTAAGCGAGATGCCAAGGAAACGGTAGAAGTGTTTTTTGAAGAAATTCGTAAAGCACTCGAAAATGGTGAACAGGTCAAGCTCTCTGGATTTGGAAATTTTGATTTACGAGAAAAAAGTGAAAGACCTGGTCGAAATCCAAAAACTGGCGAAGACATACCAATTTCCGCTCGACGGGTTGTTACATTCCGTCCTGGGCAAAAATTGAAAGCTCGAGTTGAAAATATCAAAATCGAGAAATAGCCTTTTATGAAAGACCACATTTAAGTGGTCTTTTTTATTTTAAGCTGCTTTTATTTTCGTTGTAATATACGGTTGCCATGCATTATGGTACAAGTTAATAGATTGTTGGCGTAATTGCTTTATTTTCGCCTGTTCTAGTTGAGTTAAAGCACGATTGCTTGCGGCAGCATTGCGCTCTATATGCTGAATATTTTCATACAGCTCATGTTCTGGCCCATTTTTAACGTGTGCGATTTCAGCAAGATGTATTTGCACTTCTGCGATGATCTTCGTTTTGGGTAATTGTACGAGTACATTCAAATCACGGTAGCCGGACGGCGTCGGATTTTTAAAGCGATTTTTCACACTGACAATCTTGGTTTGATTTTCAAGTAATTCAAATGTTGTGACTAAACCTTCTATATCGTTGGTAACTATTGTTCCTCTGGCTACATCAGTGATCTTACTTACATCATTAGATAAATCTGTTTTTATCTTAGTTTGAGCTCTTTGCTGTGATTTTATTCCGGAGAAAAGTGCTTGTGAGTGAGTTTGTAGAGCAACACTTTTACAGATAGTTTCCAGTTCGTACTGAGCTTGATGGGCTTTTGAATAAAGTGTATTGAAATCCGAATAAGGCTGGGATGTTGAAAGACGGAAAGAATTAATACCGTACAGCCCACTTAAACTGTGTTTAAACAGTTTGGTGTTCGCTTGGTTCTGGGTTTGGCTTGATTGAGATTGTGTATCGTTTATCGGTTCAACAGAGGCAAAAGCAGGCGCCCGGCTAAATACCAGTAAGGTTAGAATAGTACGTAACAGTACGTTCATTAAAGCTCCTTGAATTGACGACGTCTAGTAAAATGTGAATTCTAAAGGTCAAACGTATCATTCAATCAATTGCGCATTAAGTAACTGAACATTCTCTATATTTAGATGAATGTCATCCGTTATTCTTTTCATCCTGTTTACTATCTTAGGGCACTTTGCCCATTTTCAATTGTTCTTTGCATAAATTTACAATCAATGAGAGATAAATCACATATACAATTTGATTGGTTTACTTGCTTTCTGCACATGATTTAGAGACAGTATTGCGACTTGTTGTTATTGATATTTGGATGTTATGAGAGATAAAGAGTTTTGGCATAGTAAATGGGCATCAAATCAAATAGGCTTTCATTTAGACGATGTAAACCCACTATTGATTAAATTTTGGGACAAAGTTAGACCTAACGCTAGTGATAAAGTATTAGTGCCACTTTGTGGTAAAAGTGAAGATCTTATTTGGCTTGCACAAAGACATCAGTCAGTACAGGGAGTCGAAATCAGTGATATTGCCGTTCGTTCTTTTTTCTCTGAGCATTTTTATACCCCAATGGTTGTAAAGTTAGATGCATCTCATGAACTGTATCAGTTTGATGAATTATCTATTTATGTAGGCGACTTCTTTACAGCTCCAATAGAGAATGTCGACATTGTGTACGATCGTGCGGCATTAGTTGCTCTACCTGAGGATATGCGAGAAGAGTACGTTAATCGATTGAAAACGGTGCTTAACCAAGGTGGTAGAATATTATTAGTAACTTTAGACTATGTGCAAACAGAAATGTCTGGTCCTCCATTTAGTGTTGCGGACGCTGAGTTAAGAAGATTATTTACTGAATACAAGCTCACGTTACTTAATAGAGATGACGCTGATGATCAGCATCCTAAAATAACGAAAAGTGGTTTGAGTCGATTTGCTGAATTGGTGTGGTTAATTGAAGATGATGCTTAGGGTTCAGAGCCCAGTATTGAAAAATATGACATGAAGATTAAGCATTTATAGAAAAGCAGTGGTAACAAAAGTGAGCTCGAATTTGAGCCCACTTTTGTTAGTAGCTAATAGTGAATGATCTAATTCTATACTTATTAGTACACTATTTTTATTTTAGATGCGGCTGATATAGCTTGATCAATTGCCTTATCCAGTTTTTTACGTTGGGCGAGGGCGACACCTAAGCGACGACGACCATCTATATCAGGTTTAGCGAACAAACGAATTTGAGTTTTCGGTGCGCTTAATGCTTCATCCAAACCAGTATAACGGATGTTATCTGAAGTTCCATCTCCGAGAATTACTGCGGAGGCGGCTGGACCATGTTGAACAATTTTATTAATAGGCATTCCAGTGAATGCTCTGACATGCAAAGCAAACTCAGAGAGTTCTTGCGAAATCATCGTCACCATACCGGTATCATGTGGTCGTGGTGATACTTCACTAAAGATAACCTTATCGCCTTTTACAAAGAGTTCAACACCAAATAATCCGTATCCTCCTAAAGCATTCACGACTTGTTCAGAGATGTACTCTGCGGCTTTCAGCGCAATATTAGACATAGCTTGTGGCTGCCAAGATTCTCTATAATCGCCATCTTCTTGTCTGTGGCCAATTGGCTGGCAGAAATGAACACCATCAACGGCTCTTACTGTAAGCAGTGTTATTTCATAATCAAAATCAACAAAACCTTCAACAATTACTCGTCCGGCTCCGGCTCTACCACCTTCTTGTGCGTATTCCCAGGCCGTTAAAATGTCATCTTCGGTTTTTATGACACTCTGTCCTTTGCCTGAAGAGCTCATGACTGGTTTTACAACACATGGCATGCCGACATGTTCGATAGCTTGTTTAAATTGCTCTAACGTATCAGCAAATTTATATGGAGAGGTTAGAATCGAAAGTTCTTCTGCAGCTAAACAACGGATACCTTCACGGTTCATTGTTAACTTAGTCGCATTAGCGGTTGGAACAACATTTAAGCCTTGGGCTTCTAGCTCAACTAACGTGTCTGTTGCAATAGCTTCAATTTCTGGCACAACGTAATCTGGTTTTTCAAGTTCAATTATTGCTTTTAAGGCTTCGCCATCAAGCATATCAACAACATGGCTACGATGTGCAACTTGCATTGCAGGCGCATTAGGATATCGATCACAAGCGATTACCTCTAATCCTAGTCGGTGACATTCTATTGCCACTTCTTTGCCTAGTTCTCCAGAACCTAATAATAAAACTCTAGTCGCGCCTGTGCTTGTAGCAGTACCCAGCATTGGAAAATCCTTCATTATGATCAAATTGCAAGGATAATACTGGATCTTGAGAATTCCGCAATCGTTTGCTTGTCAAATACGATCGTTTAGTTGTGAAATGCAACAGTTTGCTTTTAACGTATAAGCATTTACTGATTAAATATTAGAAAAAAGCCTTAAATAAATTAAGGCGTTGAAGGATTTATGCAGTAATTGACAATTCAAGCTATATCGAGATATAAGTCAACGGAATATCAGGATTTAATGCGTCTAATGTTGCTTGAGTTCCATCAATATTATGAATTTTTCCCGTTGCTAATTCAGCAAGTGCGGCGGCTGTTATTTGATTAAACGATTTCCCAGCCATCAAAACTTGTGCTAATGCTACTTGTAGAGGAGGAAGGCTAGGGTTAAATGCGGCGTTTTCTGCATAAGAACCGAGAAATACACTACCATCATCAAGTTTTAACGCAACACCACTGAAATTGCCTGAATAAGGTGCATGGCTGTAGTTTAATGCTTTTAGTGCGCTAAGTACTAACGGGTCGGATTCTTTTGTTTTATAACTCAACAATTTGCCATCCATTAGGCGACTAGGAATATCAAGATCAGCAGGCCCAAAGGAATCGGGTAAATATTCTTGCAGTGACATTTCTTGTCTTTGTGGCAGTTGGATCTTAAGGTCCTGGGCGGTAGTCAACTCATTCATAAACTGGCGGCAGTGACCGCAAGGGCTGTAATTGATGGTAATATCTTTTATGCCTGTTTCACCTTTCATCCAAGCATGACTTATTCCAGATTGTTCAGCATGTACGGTTTGACTCATTTGAGCGCCTATGAATTCCATATTTGCACCAAAATACAATTTACCTGACAGACCTCGCACAATTGAACCAACATAAAACTCTGAAATTGGTGCATAAGAATAGGCGGCAGCAAAGGGAAGAAGAGACAGTCTCAACGCTTTATCGCTTAATCCCGAACATTGTAAAAGTTGTTCAAACTGTTCGGGTGTAATGGTCGCGTCAAAATTACCTGATTGAATGAGGTTATTTAAATAGTCAGCAACAGGTTGTGGTGCACTATCGAGTGCTGCATTTAATCGAGTCTTCATATTCGGTCCTTTAAAGGGAAGTACCAACATTTTAGCTAAAGCAAGTTGAATTACAGAGATCTTTGTCACATATTGCATTGCAATGAGATCTAATTTTTCATAAATAGAGTGACATCACATGGATTTAAGTAACAAAGTCGTGATTGGTGTACGTTATTATTGTTATGTAATCATCGGTAACTTACTGAGCGAAATTATGATGTTATCTAAATTACCACGTTATCTGAATCGGATGTAATATGATAAATAGTCTCTAAATAATAGAGATGAAAAATCTAGCAATATGAAGGGACGTAATAAATAGGAAGTATAAAGCGTTGTAGCAAAGCGTGGCTGGTTTATTTGCGGAGAGACAAGTAAGGCAGGTGATATTGATTTGTTTCTATCATAAAGTTGCACGCTATACTAGCCAACCATAGAGCTAGCGCCAATGCGTTAACTCTACTTGTTTATTGCGACGATGATTTGGTTTATTTAGTCGGTCTTCTACGTTTTGATGATGCTTGATTATTGGTGTTGTTCGTGTTTTTGTCTGAACCGTTAACTGAAAAATGACGCTTATTTTTACTGGCAGGTTTATGGCCACGAGCCATATCGGTAGAACGCTGTCCATCACTATGGTTTGTTTTGGGCTTTTTGGCTTTTTTAGCTTTAATTGGACGCTTATTAAGGTTTGATTCCGCTAATGGAACATTGGGCGTAAAACCTTGCACTTCAACTCTTGGGATGATTTTTTGTATCAATCTTTCGATACCAAATAGGTCAGCAATTTCGTCATTTGCAACAAGTGAAATGGCTTTACCAGCTTCTCCAGCTCGACCAGTACGACCGATGCGGTGTACGTAATCTTCGGCGACATTTGGTAAATCAAAATTGACCACTTGCGGAAGTTGTGGAATATCAATGCCGCGAGCTGCTATATCCGTCGCAACCAGAGCTCGTACTTCGCCTGATTTGAAACCGGCCAGCGCTTTAGTCCGAGCCCCTTGGCTTTTATTTCCGTGGATAGGCGCAGATTTAATCCCTTGTTTATCAAGATAAGTGGATAGACGATTAGCCCCGTGTTTTGTTCGGCTAAAAATGAGCACTTGTTGCCAATCATTGTCTTTGATCAGCTTGACTAGTAATGCTGACTTTCTAGATTTTTCCGCTGGATACACAAGTTGTTCTACTGTTGTTGCGGTTGAGTTTTCTTGGTTGACTGAAATCTCTAACGGATCGTTAACTAATCCTTTGGCTAACGTGCGGATCTCTGGTGAGAAAGTAGCCGAGAACAGTAAATTTTGGCGTTTATTGGGCAGCAAAGCCAAAATCTTTTTAATGTCTCTTAAAAAGCCCATATCTAACATTCTATCTGCTTCGTCTAGAACCAGAACTTCTACTTGCGAAAACTTAACCGCATTTTGGTTATAAAGGTCAATGAGTCGCCCTGGTGTTGCCACTAGAACGTCACTACCTTTACGAAGTTGTTGCATTTGAGGATTTATCTTTACTCCACCAAATACAACCATAGAAGTTAATGGCAAATATTTACTATATGTTTCAACACTTTGTTGGACTTGTGCAGCGAGTTCTCTGGTAGGTGTTAAGATCAGGGTTCGAATATGGTTGCTTTTAACTTTTGTATTACCAGTCAATTTTTGTAAAATTGGCAAAGTAAAACCTGCCGTCTTACCTGTGCCGGTTTGAGCCGCAGCCATGACGTCTCTCCCATCTAATACGGCAGGAATAGCTTGTTGTTGGATAGGGGATGGTGTGTCGTACCCTTGTTCTTCAATTGATTTAAGAATAGGAGTAGATAAACCTAAAGAGTTAAAACTCATAATATGTTGATTCTCGATTAATAATGGCAAATTAGATGGCAGAAAAGGCACGCATATATGCTTACATGAGTGGGTACAAGTCCCACGCGTTGGATATTAGCAAAGTGAGCGCGCATTCTGAGCTATTTAGTTACTGAACACAAGCCAAGTTTATATTCAGTGGTTGATTTGGCGTTTAACCGTTAATCAACACGTTTAACCACTCTATGTAACTATAGATTACTGGGGCAAGAATAGAGGTGATTACACCGCATAGTACGAGTGCCAGTGAACTAAATGCACCATCCTTAGGATCTTTTTCTATGCAGGTTGCCGTTCCCAATGCATGAGATACTGTACCCATGGTCAATCCTCTTGCAATAGGGTGAGTTACGTTTAATATTTGATAAATTGGATAAGCGAATATTGCACCAAATGCACCAACAATAAGAACTAGAATAGCAGCTATAGCAGGTTCTCCACCTAGGTGACTCGATATTTCCATTGCAATCGGAGTCGTGACCGATTTACCCATAATACTCGCCACCAACGACATATCTGTTTCAAGCAAGACTGCAATGGTCGCAGAACTAAACATAGATAACGCACTGCCTATTCCGCAAGCAAGAAAAATAATTTTCCAGTTTTGTTTAATAGAGGGAAATTGTTCGTATAGAGGATAAGCAAGCGCGACTACTGCCGGTTGGAGTAAATAAACAAAAATTTCGTTGTCTTTCTGGTACTCAACATACGGGATATCCAATAACAACAAAACTGGAATTATAATCATTAAACTAATTACTAATGGATTAGCTAATGGGTTATTGAGTTTTTTTGCTGCAGCTCTAGCAATAAAAAATGTACCGACCGTAACCCATGCCCAAATCATGAATCTTCCTTTAAACTTTTTTGTAAAACCAAAGCGAGGAACACTATCATAACTAGGGTGCCTCCGACCACGCTAACTAAAATTGGAAAAGCGTTGTTAGCAAGCATTTCATAATGGTCGATTAAACCAACACTGATTGGGATAAACAATATGACCATATAGCGAATAAATACATTGGCTGTTGGTTTTATCCATTCTGGTGAAATAATGCCACTCATCATGGCTAAAAAAAGTAATATCATCCCAATAATGCTACCCGGGACAGAGATATTTAACCAATGCTGAATTATATTGCCAAGCGACAATGCGAGTAAAATCATTGCAAGAGAAAAGATGTATTTTAGTAGCGTTTGTATCATTGTTTAATAAGACTCTAATTATTCGGGATGTTAAAAAATCTAGTTGTTTTACGATGTTAGGAAACCAATTGTTCTACATAATTATAAACAGACTTCAAAATGCGCATTTTTTTCTCATCGTTTTCATGCTCATGAGCTAGGTTTTCTAAATTTAAAATATAATCGGGCAATGAAGCTTCAAAATAGTCTCTGCAGGTGCTTGCCCAGCGTAGTTGTTGTTGTTCATCTAAAGTCTCAAGGTAGTTTCTTGCTTGATAATTGAACAACAAAGGAGCAATTCGTTTGTCACCAAACTGAATATCCAAAGCCGCGAGATTTTCTGGTTTTGTTTCAAGGATAATGTCCATCGCCGTTCGATCTGCTGGGGTGAAAAAACCGGAGTAAAGCTGGCTATCGACGTTTTGGTTATCTGGATACTCTCTTTCAACAGAATATAGATCGACTAGCTTTTCTCGAATCTCAGGATGGTTTTTTATTAAGGATAGATTCTGTAGACACTGCTCTCTATTGATACCGATACGCTCAGCGTTATCTGAAGTTAATGTTTTAGCAGGAGCAAGAATAGGGCACTTATTTAAATGCACTAATTTTAGTGGAATTGGCAACTGATTGGGTAATAGCTCATCGCGTTTTGTGTACATACGTTGGCGAATTTCGTCACTCGTTAATTCCAATAGAGGCGTTGGGTCCATAGCAAGATTAATGGTTATGACGGCGTTTTGATTTTTAGGGTGCCATGCCACTGGGACAATCCAACTTGTATTTGAGCAATTTACACCAAACATACCCGACACATGAACTAGCGGGGTAAGATTTACAATATCAATAAGTTCATTTAACTTTCTTTTATGCCGCATGTTAAATAAGTAATTAAACAGTTTCGGCTGCGCAGCTTTCAACTTTTTCGCTAATTCAATGGTTGCTATAACATCGGCCATCGCATCATGCGCATTTTCATGTTCAATACCATTGGCTTTGGATAGCTTCTCTAACTTGAATGTAGGCTTACCTTCTGAATCAATTGGCCAATTGATTCCTTCAGGGCGAAGGGCGTAACAAGTGCGCATTACATCGAGCAGATCCCAACGAGAGTTACCATTTTTCCAACTCCAAGCGTAAGGGTCATAAAAATTTCGGTATAAGGTAAAGCGGGTAACTTCATCGTCAAATCGAATGCTATTGTAACCTAAACTTGTTGTGTTGGGTGTAGAGAGAGCTTGGTGTATTAACTTAATAAATTCCGGTTCAGCTAAGCCATCTTTCATTGCCTTTTGTGGAGTAATGCCTGTGATCAGCGCTGCCTCAGGTGAAGGAAGGTAGTCACAAGGCGGTTGGCAATATATAACGAGAGGTTCGCCGATAATATTAAAATCCATGTCTGTTCGAACACCTGCAAATTGGCTTGGTCGGTCTTTTGCGGGATCAGTTCCCCAAGTTTCATAATCAAACCAAAAGAATGTCGGTTGTTCGCTTGTGTTCATAATATGTCTTTTATTCCTAATTTAACGGCCACAGAAGGGTTTATCGATCGGTATTATAAGGTATTAACTGCTCAGTAGATGAATTTAATTTATCCTTTATCGATCAGTTTAATCATCTCACAGCTATTTAAGCGGCACCTTTGGTGCAATGTTCTGTTTTTGTGTGATGAGTGCTTATTTTGTTCATCGAGATTTGAGCCATGATTACTCGATGTCAGGGAGGGCTCTGATGGCGATTGAGCAGTTGATAATGCTAATATCATCGCTTTTGCAACATGTTTGGCATCGATTGGTTTAAAGTTGGCTAAAGGACCAATAAGTAATGGGCGTAACATCGCCAGTACGACTTGCAAAACTTGCTCATCTTTTCGTACTTGATTTCTTTTACCTAATAATGGACCAGGTCTAACGAAAACTACTTGCTCAAAGTTCAGATCCAATAGGTTTTCCTCCATGTTACCTTTGCATTTTAGATAATGAAAAGGAGAGCGACTATCCGCACCGAAGCTAGACACAACCGCAATTTTTTTGACGCCAAGCGATCGCATTGTTTGAGCTACTTGGGTTACTAAGTCTACATCTACCGCTGCTAAAGCTTGCTTACTGCCGGCTTGTTTTTTAGTCGTCCCTAAGCAAATAAAGCCCATATCTGGTTTGGGAGTTGTTTCATTCCAATGAGTGATGGCTAAGTTAGAGTCTTGGATTTGGATCAATTTTGGATGCTGAATCGGGACTGGGCGCCTTACCAAAGCACTGACAGAACTTATGTCATTCGAGACTAACAATTGTTTGACCAGTTCTGAACCAATTAACCCTGTTGCGCCTGCGATAATCGCATTGACGCTATTGGCCGCTTTTTTATCGTTTGAATGCGTATCGGCAAAATGTTCGTTGGTATTTGGTTTAGCGACAAAAGTATCCATATCTTTCCGGTAGATAGTAAAATAGAACAATAACGTAATCTAACTATTAGTCAATTGTATCTAAAGTCAGATTAGATAGCCTTTCGACTAAGAGATAAGTTTGTAATACAGATTACAAATGATACTACTTCACTAAATATAGTAAATCAAAAACGCATGTAGCAGAACATTCTGCTAAATAGCTGGTTAAGTAGTTATATTGATTGATTTGGTCAATATATTTGGGGTATTGTTTGTTTGGTTTGTTATTATTTTCATGGAGAGAAAATATGAAAATTGGAGTTATTGGTGCGGGTTCAGTCGGTGTCGGGATCTGTAATTACATGTTAACACTTGGTAGTGTGAGTGAGTTGTGCCTTTTAGATCTGAATAAAGAACGAGCTCAAGGCGAGATTCTAGATTTTAGTCACACCAACGCATTAACTTTTAGCAAAAATACTCGCCTTCAAGCAGGTGACGATTATGCCATGTTGCAAGGTGCCGATATTGTAGTGATTACCGCAGGAGCACAGATAAAGGCTGGTCAGAGTCGGTTAGATTTAGCCGAAATCAACAGTAAAATTTGTGTTGATATCGCGAAGAAGATAGAGAAAGTTGCTCCAGATGCCATTTTGATTGTGGTGACTAATCCTTGTGACATTGTCACTTATTTTATCGCTGCAAATACCAGTTACAACGCATCCCAGATTATCAGTGCTGGCTGCTTAATTGATACGGCTAGATTAATGACTATTGTGGCTAAAAAGGCTGAAATCGATCCAAAAAATGTGTTTGGTTATGTGCTTGGTGAGCATGGCAGTAACTGTTTTACACCAAAAAGTTTGATCAGTATCGCGGGTCAACCTGCCGATTATTATTGCGAAATGAATGGAATAGAGAAAATTGATGCTGATGAACTACTCGATCAAGTTCGTCAAGCAGGCTACGAAATTTTTACCAAAAAACAAAATACTACACACGGTATAGCGGCAAGTGTCTTTAGGATTGTTCAAGCCATTTTGATCGATGAAAAATCGGTTTTACCCGTAGGGACGTTAGTTCAAGGTCAATATGGTTTAAGTGATGTTGTTGTCAGCTTACCGACGATTGTTTCTAGCAAAGGTGCAGAAAAAATTCTAATTCATCCATTTGAAAAACATGAAAAACAACGCTTAGATTATATCGCTTCTCAGTTGAAAACACTTATTGCTGATGTTGCTGATAAAACCGGATTGATGCGCTGACTTAGCCCTAATTTTGTTGTCTGTTAACGTCAAAAGCTTGTTTGTTGTGAACAAGCTTTTTGAATATTAGATAAAATTGCAAGGTATGGAAGATTAAAAAGCCGATTGGATCACTGAAGTCGGATAGAAATCCTTCGATTAGGTGAATTTTCTTTATTAGAGATTGATTCAATAAGTCTAGAAAGTTACTCTCTTATGTCTTATCAAGTGACGCTTCAAATAAGATAGCGGATAGTAATGTATGTACAGTTTAGATGTTACTAAGGCTTATTTTGAATTTTGTTACACTAATTATAGCTCGTTGGTTAATACAAGACCTGATGTAGTGAGGAGTTACACATGGCACAGTCGCTGTTTCGTCAATCTTTCTTAAATGACAGTTTAGACATAGAAAATAAAATGTTACCGAAACAGATCCAGCTTTCTACTGGGGTTACGATCCGAGTGTTAAAAAGAGGTGTTGTTGAAGTTATTCCTTCTAAAGTACATGAAGATAGTAAAGCGATTGTTCTGTCAGCGGGTATTCATGGTGATGAAACTGCGCCGATGGAGCTACTTGATCAACTTGTTGATGACATTTTAAATCAAAAATTAAGTGTACAACATCGTATTCTTTTTTTACTCGGTCATGTCGAAGCAGCTATTCAACATACTCGTTTTATACAAGAAAATTTAAATCGCTTGTTTGACCACAAAGCGCATGATAGTAGTGTTGAAACTAAAATAGCTAACGATATTAAACAGTCGATAACGGAATTCTTTCAAGATACAGCAGAAAGCCAACGTTGGCACTTGGACTTACATTGCGCTATACGTGGTTCAAAACACTACACTTTTGCGGTAAGCCCTAAAGTAGCGAAAGCAAATAACCGTAGCCGTGAGTTAATTGAGTTCCTTCAAAAAGCTCAAATAGAAGCAGTATTATTGTCAAATTCTCCCGCTAGTACATTGAGTTGGTACAGTGCCGATAAATTCTCAGCACAAACGCTAACAGTAGAACTAGGTAAGGTGGCACGATTTGGTCACAATGATCTTGGATTAATTAGTGACTTCAGCCAAGCCTTGTATGGATTATTGGCTAACAATTTAGATCGTTTTGCACCGTCTCCGCTGATTACTTACCGAGTAACACAGTGCATCAAACGACATACAGAAGATTTTGACTTTACCTTTAGTGACGATGTAGAAAACTTTACTCAATTTGAGCATGGACAAGTCTTAGGTCATGACGGTGATAAGTTACTTTTTGCTAAAGTTGATCAAGAAGCCGTGGTATTCCCAAACAAAAAGGTAGCGTTGGGTCAACGTGCGGCTCTGATGGTAACGCCCGTTGAAACTAGGTACCAAGATGACCAATTAGTTTACGATTGATTCCAACATGCTATTCATATGTTAACGAGCCTTTAATTCATAAATGGCTGTTTATAAATCAATTGTTTATTAACAGCCATTTTAGCTTTTCAAATACTGAATTTATAGACTAAAGGCATGTTTAACGAAAAGGTTGAGTCAGCATCTTATCTAAATACTGCTCTCTACTCTGTCTAAACTCAGGCACCCCTATTAAACAGTTTTCATGGCCACCCGTTGGCTGACTGATATAAGTGTTAAAAATACGATCCCATATGGAGAGAAAGAAACCAAAATTTGAGTGGGTTTCTTTGACCACGATGGAGTGATGTACTCTATGCATATCAGGGGTTACGATAACTTTCCTCAAGATTTTATCTATTGCTAACGGCAGTTTGGCATTGCTGTGATTAAACATGGCGCTGACATTTAATACGATTTCAAAAATGACCACCGCTATTGCTGGAGCACCGAGTAGCATTACGCATGCAATTTTTATCCATACAGAAAGAATGATCTCGATTGGGTGAAAACGAGAGGCGGTAGTAACATCAATATCTTGATCGGTATGATGGACACGATGCAAGCGCCATAAAATAGGTAACCGGTGAAATAGCAAATGTTGCAGATAAATGGCCATATCAAATAGAACAACGCACACAACTATTGCCATCCAGTTTGGTATTTCAATTAAATTGAACAATCCCCAGCTCTCTTTATCAGCAATTAAAGCCGCTTGAAAGGCTAAAATTGGCATGATGACCGCGAGCAAAAAACTATTGGTAAAGATTAAACCAAGATTGCTCAACCATCTTATCAGTTTGTTTTGGGATAATTTTTTCCTAGGGTAAAGATATTCCCAAAGGGCAAATAAACAGAAAAACCCAATAAAAAATGACAAACGAATAAGCGAAGAATCTTGCATAAGTAAAACCTAATGTATTTGTAATTACCGATACTCTAAGTACAATTGCGCCAACTTGCTACTACTAATTAGTTTAAAAAAACATGCGAATTCATTCTGTTCATAAATTGATACAGTACAGATTATCAATATCGACTAAGCAATTTAACGCACGCGGTTGCAAAGTTGTACGCTGTCAATATTGTCAAATTGAACAACAATATTGTATCTGTGATTATCAACCTAATATGGATAGCTCACTTTCTGCCCTTATTTTAATGTCACCAAGTGAAGTATTAAAACCAAGTAATACCGGCCGTTTAATCGCCGATGTAATTAAAGATACTCATGTATTTCAGTGGCATAGAACGGAGCCAGACAATGCGTTACTTAAATTACTGGAGTCTCCGTCCTATTGCCCAGTAATTGTATTTCCACAACAATACGTTACCGAACCAGAACGTATTATTCGCCCTTTAGAATTAGAGCAATTGACTCTGAATAAAACGAGTGATGATTGTTTAACAAAAAATAAGCGTTTGTTATTTGTTTTTATCGATAGTAATTGGCGTGAGGCAAAAAAAATCTTCCGTAAATCTTCATACTTAAGCGGATTACCAGTGCTATCTATTTTACCCGACAAAGTGTCAGAATACGTAATGAGAAAGTCAGATAATGAACACCACCTCTCAACCGCTGAAGTAGCCAGTTTAGTCATGGAAATAGCAGGAGATCGTGAAGCAGCTAAAACACTACAAGCATGGTTTGAATTATTTCGTGAAAGCTATCTGTTGAGCAAAACCCGTATGCTTAGAGATTTAACTCGCCCAGCGTTAAAAAACTACTTGAAAGGTCTGTAGATAACCACGTGATTAAAAAGCCCTTAATAATAGAACCGTATCGTATTTAATTTCAGCTAACAAAATAAGGGCAAGATCACGGTATGCGTAACTTGACTCATGGATAATATCGACTTTTATTTGTGAGTTTTTATTTTTTATTGGTATTTTTAAGCGGATTTTTGGGAGAAACTACATGTATTACGGCTTTGATGTCGGTGGCACTAAAATTGAGTTTGGTGCGTTTAATGAAAAATTGGAACGTGTTGCGACAGAGCGTGTAAAAACACCCTCTGATGACTATCAATTGCTGATAGACACGATTGCCGACATGGTAAAGAAATATGACCTTCAATTTAACACACAAGGAACGGTTGGCTTGGGCCTACCTGGAATGGAAAACGCCAAGGACGGCACGGTGTTAACTGTCAATATTCAAGCGGCCAAAGGAAAACCATTACGGGCCGATCTTCAGCAAGCGATTGGTCGCAGTGTAGCGTTAGAAAACGATGCAAACTGTTTTGCGCTTTCTGAAGCATGGGATGAAGATCTGCAAAACGAAAAATCGGTTGCTGGATTAATATTAGGCACAGGTTTTGGTGGTGGATTTGTTTTTGATGGTAAAGTTTTTTCTGGCCACAATAATGTAGCCGGCGAAGTAGGGCATATGCGTTTACCTATTGATGCATGGTTTCATTTGGGCGATAGTGGCGTGGCTCCTTTGTTTGATTGTGGTTGTGATAAAAAAGGGTGTTTAGATAACTACCTATCTGGTCGTGGATTCGAACTTCTTTATGCTCACTATTATGGTGAAAAGAAAAAAGCGATTGATATTATTCAAGCTCAAGCAGACGGTGAAGCAAAAGCGGTTGAGCATGTAGAGCGCTTTATGGAGTTAGTGGCGATTTGTTTTGCTAATTTGTTTACGGGCCTTGATCCTGATGTGGTCGTTCTTGGTGGAGGGTTATCTAATTATGATCTGCTTTATCAAGAATTACCGAAACGTATTCCAAAATATTTATTATCAGTCGCAACATGCCCTAAAATTATCAAAGCCAAACACGGTGACTCTGGTGGTGTACGTGGCGCTGCATTTTTAAATATCAAATAACGAAAATTGAATCAGCTTTCACTCAGTAACTCAGTTTTTAGCTAGATAAGCCTTAATATATCATTGAGGCTTATCGGTTATTTATATCGGTAAGGAATGGTTATTTTTCTCCAATACCACGATTGGTTTTTTGAGCTAGCGTTATTTTATCAAAACCTAATTTTTTAAAGTAATTATCTCGATAATCGCGCACGGCTTTTGTTGACGATACCGCTTCAACCTGCTGTTCCATTTTCAAAAAATCACTAATATCTAATCCTTCCGCTTCAGCCACAGCTTCTTGGATAGTACGATGTTTTTCATAAGAAAAGGGTAATGTTTTTTGCTGTTTTTTATAGATATATATAATGGTTCTAGTCATTTTGGGCCTTGTGAAAATTATGTACATACGTAGTAACAAACGAACTTACTGCGTGTATATCATTTATATCAATTTGTGGGAGTGTGCTATCAACAGCTGAATCGGACGCAATAGCGATAATGTTTGGATCTTGTGTATATAACCAAGGCTTATTCAGCGCTTCACGATGCAGTTCAATTTTAGGGAAGTCCAGAGATTTGCATCCTTCTACCAAGATCAAATCAAGCTTAGAATGGTCAAACATATTCAGCAGATAATCGAAACTTGCTTCTTGCTTTGGTGTTTCTGTAAAAAGCACATGACGTTTGGCTGAAGCTACCAACATTTGGTCTGCTCCTGCTTTTCTTAAACGATAGCTGTCTTTTCCTGGTGTATCTAGGTCAAAATCATGATGTGCGTGCTTAAGAACAGCAACACGAAGACCCCGTTCTTTGATTAGAGGGAGAATCGCTTCTAACAATGTGGTTTTTCCGGTTCCACTATACGCAGCGAAGCCGAGCAGTGGTAAGTTAGGCTTGTTCATCTGAAATATTACCAATCTTTGTCGTATGTGCGAAACTAGGGATCGTGTTGTAGGTGTCCAGTTGTTCAGGTGTGTTGAGATTAACAAAGGTTTCTGGAATATCAGAAAAATCGACATAGTGGACATTGCACTGTTCGAACAGTAATTTCATTTTTCGATCTCCTTGATTAAGAAACCTTTCTAACTTGTTCAACATATTACGATTCCAGACACTAAAAACAGGTTGCGGATAAGTACCATCATGAGCTACGTAGATATCAATATTATTGTCTAGGTTTGCGCTAAGACGAGACACTAAGGTAGTCGGTATGTTGGGTGCATCACAAGGAGTAAAGCCAACCCATTGGCTTGTATTGCGCAATAACGAGGCATGTATCCCTGCTAGTGGTCCTTGAAAACCGGATATTTTGTCATTATACACGTCTGTTATTTTATTGTACTCACACTGATTGCGGTTGGCATTAATAGCAATCTCAGTGACTTGTGGCGTCAGTTTGTCATAAATCAACTTAACTAAAGATTGATCATTTAACAAGAGTAAACCTTTATCACAGCCACCCATTCTCGACGCCTGTCCGCCAGCCAAAATTACCCAACTTAATTTATTATTTGTCATTTAATTATTTATATACCACAAGGTGAATGTATCAACTAATCAAGCACCTGTTGGATACATGCTTGGTTTGTAAAACGTTCATATTATAACATAAAACCTTGCCGATACTGATTTGGTCGAATGGTTTGATAATGATTTTAGTGCATAGTGACCATGCTGGTTGAGTTTAATATGGTGCGCTTAGCACTAACATGGGGCAATACGACTTGTGGCGTTTTTGGGATTTTTCTATTGAATTGTTTATATTTATCGTAATAACAGATGGTTATGAAAGATACTTGTTTCTCTGAAGTTTTGTGTTTACTGGCGTATATATTGCTTAAAAGGACAAGCGAATAACAATGCTGACCTGTTTTGGTTAGATCTTAAATAATAAGCACAAATACAGTGCAAATACACACGGAGTAGTATTTAGAATGAGTATTTCTACTAGCGAAGTTCATGGCGCAGTTCAAATGTTAACTCAAAGCTCGGACACCTTGTTTCTACTTTTAGGCGCAATAATGGTGTTTCTTATGCACGCAGGTTTTGCTTTTTTAGAGGTCGGAACGGTGCGTAAAAAGAACCAAGTGAATGCATTAGTCAAGATTTTAGCTGACTTTGGCGTTTCAGGACTTGCTTACTTTTTTATTGGGTATTGGGTCGCGTATGATGCAAATTTCTTTGCTAGTGCATCAACGTTATCGGCAGGTAATGGTTATGAACTTGTTAAGTTTTTTTTCCTATTAACATTTGCTGCTGCTATTCCTGCTATTGTTTCTGGCGGTATTGCAGAACGCGCACGTTTCTATCCTATTTTACTTGCAACATTTTTCACCGTCGGTTTTGTTTATCCCTTTTTTGAAGGAATGATTTGGAATGGAAACTATGGAGTGCAATCTTGGTTCGAAACAAATTTTGGTGTTGGTTTCCATGACTTTGCTGGTTCTGTGGTTGTTCATGGTGTTGGTGGCTGGATAGCTTTAGTGGCGGTGATGTTTTTAGGTATGCGTAAAGGACGTGTACGTGCCGGAAAACATACCAACTTTGCTCCTTCGAATATACCTTTTTTGGCTCTAGGTGCTTGGATTCTTTCCGTGGGTTGGTTTGGGTTTAACGTTATGTCGGCTCAGACTCTGAATGGAATAAGTGGTTTAGTTGCGATGAATTCATTGATGGCAATGGTAGGTGGGATTATTGTAGCGTTAATTGTTGGTAAAAATGACCCAGGTTTTATCCATAATGGACCGCTGGCGGGCTTGGTAGCTGTGTGTGCTGGTTCTGATTTAATGCATCCAATTGGCGCTTTGGTCACAGGTGCTATTGCCGGAGGTTCATTTGTTTGGTTATTTACCTTTTTACAAAATAAGACCAAGATCGATGACGTTTTAGGTGTTTGGCCTCTGCATGGCGTTTGTGGGGTATGGGGTGGTATTGCTGCAGGTATATTTGGTCAAACTGCACTTGGCGGTCTAGGTGGTGTGAGTTTTACCGTGCAAGTGCTCGGTTCAATTTTAGGCGTTGCAGTTGCTTTGATTGGTGCTGGTGTTGTCTATGGTATTTTAAATCAGTTCTTAGGACTTCGTTTATCAGAAGAAGATGAGTTTAAAGGCGCAGATTTAGCCATTCATAAAATAAGTTCAGTAAATGAAGATTAAGGCTTTAGGCTATTTTTACACTTTATAGCAGCCAATGTAACTAAACTTATAAATATCATTTGTCTCATCAAAAACGGCACTAGTGCCGTTTTTTTGCGCACGTCTCTATCTATCTGTTTGATTGCTGTCTTCGACCATAGTCTATAACCCTTTAACTATCAGTGGTATTCCCTTAATGCTAGACTTTACAGCATAACCTGAATACTCGATGACTTAATAAGCTTGTCGGTACAGATCTTTAAGCACCCAACGTTGCTGGAAACTCTCTATATTTAAATGCGAAGGGTTATAGGTTTTGTTGTTCGCAGTTTAGGTTAAACCGACAAGTTGTAAGGCAGAAGGAATTGAAATGTTATTTCCATATAAAAATATCGTTATATTAACTGGTGCTGGTATTTCAGCTGAATCAGGCATACAGACTTTTAGAGCGCAAGATGGGCTTTGGGAAAATCACAAAATAGAAGATGTTGCTACACCAGAAGGTTTTCATGCCAATCCAGATTTGGTGCAGACATTTTATAATGAGAGACGTAAGAAATTACAAAATGAAGATATCAAGCCTAATCCTGCTCACATTGCACTGGGTAAACTAGAAGCAGAATTAAATGGTAAAGTCACGATCGTGACACAAAATATTGATAATCTTCATGAACGAGGTGGAACAAAAAATATCATTCATATGCATGGTGAACTGCTTAAAGCTCGTTGTTCAGAATCGGGTCAAGTCGTGGAGCAGAAAGGCGATATTGTCACCGGGGATTTATGTCATTGTTGTCAAATTCCGGTGCAAATGCGACCACATATTGTTTGGTTTGGCGAGATGCCGTTGCGAATGGGCGATATCTATTCAGCACTAGAAGAAGCGGATTTGTTTATTTCTATTGGGACGTCAGGCGTTGTATACCCTGCTGCTGGTTTTGTGCATGACGCTAAAATGCATGGTGCGCATACCATCGAAATAAATCTTGAACCGTCAGCTGTTGAAAGTGAATTTGCAGAAAAAAGAATTGGTAAGGCGAGTGTAGAAGTCGTGAAGCTCGTCAATGAATTGTTACAACATCAGGTCGCTTAAACATTAGTGTAAAAAATCTAGCTGGATAAATATTATTAATGGACAATTCTTCCCCTAAATATCCGGTGTCTAACCTGAATCAGTACAAGAGCATAAAGCTATTTGTACTGATTCAAACCACAATTATTGCTCTATTTTTAGTTTTTGGAAGTATTCTTCGTAAAGCACACTTGCTTCACCAACTTCATCTTGCCAATAACCCGAATCCATAATTGCTTGCGGTGGGAAAATGTTTTCATCTTGAACAAATTCTTTCGGCAATAAAGGATAGGCAGCTTCAACTGGAGTTGGATAGCCAATTTCTAACGCAATTTTTGCAGCGTTTTCAGGACGCAACAAAAAATCGATCATTTTATGCGCGGCTTCTATATTTTTTGCTCCAGATGGAATTGAAAGGCTATCCATCCAAAAAATCGCGCCTTTTTCTGGCCAAATTATTTCAATATTTGCGCCTTCTTGTCTTGCACTATAAGCTGAACCGTTCCAAAGCATGCCAACCGCTGTTTCACCGGCTAAATAAGGGTTAGCCGGATAATCTGAATTAAACACCAAAACGTTTGGCATTAGTTTCTTCAGTTCGTTATAGGCCGCTTTAATTTCATCTGGGTTGGTGGTGTTAGGTGAGTAACCAAGCTTTACCAACGCAATGTGGAAGAACTCTCGAGAGTCATCCATCATCATTAGCTGTCCTTCCCATTTAGGATCCCAGAAATCATTCCAACTAGTGATTGAATTTGAGTCCATCATATCGGTGTTGATGCCGATACCCGTTGCTCCCCAAATATATGGAATAGAGTAATCGTTATTTGGATCAAAAGATTTATTCAGGTAATTGGTGTCAATGCCTTTGAAATTAGATAACTTGCTTTTATCTATCTTAGATAGCATATTTTCTTTGCGCATTTTTGAGACAAAGTAGGTGGACGGTACAACTAAGTCGTAGCCTTCGCCTTGAGTCTTTAGTTTTGCGTACATAGTTTCATTCGATTCATAAGTCGAATAAAGTACCTTAATGCCAGTTTCTTTGGTGAACTCTTCAAGAATTGAATTTGGTATATATTCAGACCAATTATAAAAATACAATTCATCTTCAGCGGCTGAAGCGCCTGTTGATAATGCCGCAGCAGCGAGTGTGACGGCGGTTAAAGTGCCTGAGAATATTGTTGACCAGTTTTTCATTGTGTTCCCAACTTTATTTATAAATTGATGCTCGAATGTAGCTCTTGCATGTATAAAGACATTTCGCGTGTATTAGATTTTAAAGCAAGCTTACGGGTTTGCAATTAAATTTATTTTCCATCTTGTTCAGTTTTTACTGCTGTTGTCTTATCTCTCAATATAAGTTGAGAAATGATAATAAGCACTAGTGATACAATTAACATTAACGTAGCTAAAGCATTAACTTCAGGAGAAATACCAACTTTCACCATTGAATAAATCTTTAGAGGTAATATCTCGTATGAAGGTCCAGTAACAAATGAACTGATGATGACATCATCTAATGAAAGGGTAAAACTCAATAGCCAGCCAGACATGACAGCGGGTTTGGCGAGCGGAAGGATGATTCTTTTCAAGATTATCCATTCATTTGCGCCAAGATCTTTTGCTGCTTCTAACATTTTTACATCAAAATCATTCAAACGGCTGTAGACGGTCACCACTACAAATGGCAAACAGAATGTAACATGTGCAATCAATAAAGTAGCAAAACCCAACTGGACGCCAATGACTAAAAATAACGCGAGTAGGGCGATCGCCATAACAATGTCGGGTGACATCATTACAACAAATAGCATACCGTTTACTAATCTTTTCCCTTGAAATTGATATCGAAACAGTGCGACTGCGGTTAAGCTACCGATGATCGTTGCGACTGTTGCGGAAAAAATGGCAATGTTTATAGAATGCACTGCCGCTTGCATTAAGCTGTCATTGTTGAATAGTGATTGATACCACTTGGACGTAATCCCTCCCCATTTCATACCAAATTTATTGTCGTTGAATGAGTTTGCTACCAGAACAATTATCGGTAAATAAAGAAAAAGATAGACTAAAGACATAAAACTAAAAGAAGCTACACGTTTCATTACTGCAACTCCACATTTCGGTTGAGCATTTTTCCAGCACGATAATAAATATAAAGCATCAACGCCATTGCTAATGTTAATGCAATACTTGTAGCTGAACCAAATGGCCAGTCTCGGCTGTTGAGTACCTGACTTTTAATTACATTTCCTATTAGTAGGTTTTTAGCGCCACCAAGCAAATCAGAAACATAGAACATGCCTAAAGCAGGTAATAATACTAGCAAACATCCTGCAATGATCCCCGGTAAAGTCAGCGGTAAGGTTATTCGAACAAAGCTTTGTAATTTGTTGGCACCTAAATCTCTAGCAGCTTCTAGATAAGTGTTATCCATTTTTTCTATTGCCGAGTACAACGGTAAAATCATAAATGGTAGGAGTACGTACACTAATCCAATCATCACAGCGGTTTCGGAATACATTATGCGTAACGGTTTATCGATTATATCTAAAGACAGTAGTGCTTTGTTTACGATACCTTGAGTTCCCAATACAATTTTTAAACCGTAGATTCTGATCAAAGAATTAGTCCAAAAAGGGATAATAATCAAAAATAGCATTACCGGACGCCAGTTAGTTGGCATTTTGGCTACAATATAGGCAAATGGATAACCAATGAGTAAACATAAAACCGTAGCAATACCGGCCATATAGAAAGAATGCGACAATACTTTGGCGTAAAGTGGATCAAACAACCGAACATAATTATCGAAAGTGAAAGTCATTTCGATGAGGTTCGATTCATGTCGAGTAAGGAAACTGGTTCCAATAATCATTATGTTTGGTAATAACACAAACAGTGTTAACCAACCAACAATTACCGTGATAATAGTGTTTTGTAGGTTAAATTTGCTGTTCATGCTTTAACACCACCTCCCAACTTTCGACCCAGGTTACCGCAACTTTTTGCCCTAAAGAGTGATCGACATCGGGGTCATCTTCATTAAAAAATTCACTTACCATCACTTTTTCACCAGATTCAAGTTGTACGAGAGAATCTAATGTCATGCCTTTATACGTGCGCTCAATGACGTGGCCGACTATGCCACTGCTCTCTGACTCTTTAATTTCTTCTAAGCGCAGATCTTCAGGCCGTAACAACACCAATAGTTCTTCATCCTCATGAAAGTCATCAGGATAAAATATAATTGATTCGGTACCTTCAAATTCTGCTAATACGCGTTTATGGTCTATTCGGCGAATAGGTTTAGCCTCAAAGACATTAATTTCACCGATAAACCGAGCCACAAAAAGGTTAGTGGGTTGTTCGTAAATTTCTTTTGGTGTTCCATCTTGCTCAATAACGCCATCTCGCATCACAATGATACGGTCTGACATAGATAAGGCTTCTTCTTGGTCATGGGTAACAAAAATGAACGTAATGCCAAGTTTGCGTTGTAGTTGTTTTAACTCTATTTGCATTTGTTTGCGTAATTTATAGTCTAATGCAGATAAAGATTCATCTAAAAGCAAAACCTTAGGCTTATTGACTACGGCTCTCGCTATCGCAATACGTTGTTGTTGGCCTCCAGAAAGTTGGTGAGGCTTTCGATAAGCCATATCTTCTAGTCGTACCATACGCAAGGCTTCTAGAACCCTAGGTTCTATTTCATTATCCGCTACTTTTTGCATCCGCAGCCCGAAGGCGACGTTCTCATACACACTCATATGAGGAAATAGCGCATAACTTTGAAATACCGTATTAACGGGGCGGTTTTCTGAAGGCTTATCTGTTACGTTGTCACCTTCAAGAAGTATATCGCCAGCATCCGCTTGTTCAAATCCAGCGATTAGGCGAAGTACGGTGGTTTTTCCACAACCAGAGGGGCCTAATATAGTCAAAAATTCGCCATGATTTACATCTAACGTCAATTGATTAATGATCTCTTTACCATCAAAGCTTTTTGAAATGTTTGATAATTGAACCACTGGTTTTGTTGAAGAAGTGTTCTGATTCAACGTTTTTCTTGCTCCATATCAGCGAAATAATGAGAATTAAGGTAAGATCGAATAATAGCTGCGAACCAATATAAATCAAACAAGTTTTGATATAATTAATAACAACAAAAGTGAATCTGCGGCTAATGCTTTAAGAGAGTATAGTTTTAGGTAAAATGCATGCTAGCAATAAACTAAAACAAGTTTGTGTTTTAAGATTGTAGTGTAATTCAGTATACTGCGCAGTATTAATGTATCAGCAAAGAGCAACTTGTTTATTAAACTTGCTCGGAATAAAAAATGACTAATAAGATTGAAAAAAATTTCACTTTAGGTGGTTCGCTAGAAACCGCTCTTTCAGGCCAATACGAATTAAAGACTATCGATGTTTTAAAAGAAGCATGGAAGCATACCGTGAAAAACTTTGTCGCATTTTTCCCTGCTATAATTATTTTATTAGTGGTCCAATTAGCGATTTTTTATGTTGCGTTGAAACTACAAATAAATGACTTGTCGGTTTTGTTAGATATGTTTCAAAACCCGGAAAGCTTCGACAGCAGTATTATTTCGGCCATATTTGTTGCTAATTTCAGTTATGAAGTGATTTCTGCACCGATATTTGCAGGAGTATCTCTTATGGCAATGAGCCATATAGCTGGCTTAAAGACTAAAACCAGCCATATAGTAAAAGGGCTTTCTTTTACTATTCCGTTGATAACGGCAACATTAATTAGTTTAGCGATACAGGGATTTGCAGGAATGTTAATTCCATTGCTATCTATGTATTTTTCTATTGCTTTTAGCAATGCCACTTTGCTTATTTGTGAAAAACACCTAACGCCTTTGAAATCTTTATTACTTTCGTTTCGTGCCGTGAATAAAAAAATATTTCCTCTGGTTAGCTTATATTTTATTGTCACTGCGTTATTGTTTTTGTCTGCTATTTTTTACGGTTTTCTATTGGTCATAACCTTACCATTTATGTTCCACGTTAAGGGTATTATCTATCGCAACATGTTTGGCATATCACTTAAAGTTATTTCGGTTAAATCAGGCGATAGCGATGACCAAAACGGTGACACAGCTGATCAGTATAATGAAAGTAATAAACAAAATAATGATAAAGAATCGGATGTTTTTGATGCGTAATTATTCTAAATTTTTGTATGCAGCCGCAGCGCTGCTAATGGTAGGTTTGGTGTTATTTATCAGTAGCGTGGTAAATAGAGATTCCACAAGTACTCATGTGTTAGGCGATGCTCCAGATTTTACGGCAATAACCGATGTAAATGACAAAAAAGCCAGCTTTTTTGACTATCTGACGCCAAGTATTGCAGCTGAAAATCAACGTGTTGAACAAGAAAGAGAGAAACTTATTGCGATAGAAAAAGCATTTCAAGCCGATAAGATTGACGGTTCTGATAAGAAGTATGCTGCTAAGATTGCAGATAAGTACAATGCGCCGCTACCTAAGGATGGCGTGACACAGATCTGGCTAGATGAAATGCTTATGAAAGTTAATGTGCTGCCAAAAGCACTAGTATTAACACAAGCCGCGAATGAGTCGGCTTGGGGAACATCTCGATTCGCTATTGAAGCGAATAACTATTTTGGTCAATGGTGCTACCAAGAAAACTGTGGCTTAGTTCCGTTAAAACGAGTGGAAGGGGCGACGCATGAAGTCGCCAAATTTTCGTCAGTAAGTGAATCAGTACACGGTTATTTTATGAATGTAAATCGTAACGCTGCATATGCAGATCTCCGTAAAATTAGAGCTCAACTGAGCGCTCAAGAAGAGGATTTATTAAGTCAAGCTACAGCGCACAAGCTTACTAAAGGATTATTACGCTACTCGGAACGAGGGCAAGACTATGTTAACGACCTGCAATCAATGATTCGCGCGAATGCGCAATACTGGAAATAATAAGTAAAGTATGAAAAAAAAATTAATTAGTTTAATGGTTTGTGCTATCAGTAGTGCGATATTCTCTTCAGCTAGTATTGCTCAAGAATATATGTTTACTTATTCTAAGTTGTATTCTCAACTAAAAAATAATGCTAAAGAAGGGCATGAAGATGTAAAAGTCGGCTTTTTCTTCGTCAATGCAGACGATAAATCGTTATGTGATATTGAAAAAGTTTGGATGGAAAAACAAGGTAAATACGAAGAGTTGTCGCCTGTTAATGGTAAAGAAGTGGTGGTTCCACTTGATAGCAATTTGAAATCAGCCAATCCTTTAGTATTTGTTAGAACACCGATGGACATGCGGTGTGATTTTTCGATGGTGGTGATGACTAAACAACCACTATCAGACAAAGTTTATTACCAAGATATAGAGAAGTTATTACCACAGATGCAAAGTATGTTAGAAGATCTTGGTGGTATGTTTGCCAGTTGGTTTACACCTGATGTTGAAGGATTGACACTGGAGTTTCCCAATAACACCTCAGGCAGTATAAGTTTTTCTAATGGGCTTGCGGTTGATATTGTTGAGCATAAGGCTCGTATCCGCCTGGCAGATTTAAAACCAGGTGAGTATATCGAGCTACCAGCAATGACTTCTCGAGTGTTACCTTGGTTACCAGCGGCTAAGTAACAATACATTGCCATTCCCACAGAAGTGATATTTCCTTTACTTTCTTTCGCCAAAGTTTATCTAGGTAAAGAAGGTTAAGGCAGTTTTCACTGCTATTAAAACAAAGTATAATCCGCGCCCAATAACCTATAAGTCAAATCTACATGTCGATAAAATTGGCATAATGAGAAATTGCAATGAACTCTATTGATACAAAAAAGCAAACTTTAGAATTTAACAAGTTACAAAAACGTTTGAGACGCAACGTTGGTAATGCCATTGTTGACTACAATATGATTGAAGAAAATGATGTTGTTATGGCCTGTATCAGTGGCGGTAAAGATTCATTTGCGATGCTGGATATCTTATTAAAACTAAAAGATTCTGCTCCTATAAAGTTTGATGTGATTGCAGTAAATTTAGATCAGAAACAACCGGGCTTTCCAGAACATATATTACCTGCTTATTTCGAAAAATTGAATATTCCTTATTATATTGTCGATAAAGATACATATTCTGTTGTTCAAGAAAAAATAGAAGAAGGTAAAACCACATGTGGATTGTGTTCTCGACTTCGTAGGGGGACTTTATATTCGTTTGCTGAGAAAATCGGCGCGACTAAAATTGCATTGGGTCATCACTTAGATGACATTGTAGAAACCATGTTTCTGAATATGTTTTATGGGGCACGTTTGAAAGCCATGCCCCCAAAGCTGAGATCAGACGATGGGCGCAATGTGGTTATTCGACCATTAACATACTGTAGAGAAAAAGATTTGATCCGCTATGCTGACCATAAAGCGTTCCCAATCATTCCTTGTAATTTGTGTGGCTCGCAAGAAAATCTGCAACGACAAAATATTAAAGCGATGTTGATTGAATGGGATAAGAAAACCCCAGGTCGTGTCGATAAGATATTTAAATCGATCCAAAACATCAGCCCAAGCCAACTGGCTGATAGAGCGTTATTTGATTTCGAAAATTTGCCATTAGAAAGAGAAGGTGAACGAAAAGCATACGCGTTTGACGAAGCAGAAGTTTCATCTTCAAACCTCTCACCTGAAAATATTGATGAATCATTGTTTATCGATGTTTCTAATATATAGTGACCAATAGCAAACACTCCTTTTACTGATTAGCTGTAATGATTAATTATAAACATAATCGTAAAAGGAGTGTTGCTTCACTTGCTCGTTAAGTTTGTAAGGCTATTGCTTAACTCTACAACCAAATTTAATATCAAGATGACTGATTTGGATCAAGTGGGCTAATAAACCCATTCGGTTTAATCGCCAATACATCACAATTAATTTTATCGATCACTTGTTCGGCAGTGTTACCAATAAAGACTGCTGATATCCCTGTTCTACCGGCGGTACCAAGTATAACGAGACCCGCTTTTAATTCTTTTACTGCTGCTGGTATAACATCTTCAGGTAATCCTTGCTCTACTCGAGTAAAACTCTCATCTATACCGTGTTTTTGCCTTAGTGCTTTCATCTCTTTCAGATGATGTCCACGAACAGCATCGGTATAAGTACTAGGATCAAATTCCGGTAGCTCAATGGTTATGTTTGATGGTGTGACTGGATATGAGTTAACAAGATAAGGTTGTGCATCCAAACGGCCACATAAATTCAATAATTGTTGAACAATACAGTCATTCAACTCTAAGTGGATCGGGTTTTCTGAACCAACATGAACAGAGGCGATAACATTGCCATTCTCTGGCCATTCATGTTCTTTTACTAGTAATACAGGGCAGGGTGCTTTGCGTAACAAATGCCAATCGGTAGGAGTAAAGATGACCGATTCTAATATATCGTGCTTTCTTGTCGCTTTAATCAAAATATCATGTTTACCTTCAAATACCTCACCAATAATGGCCTCGTATGGTCGATTATGCCAAACTACTTTGACTTGAAAGTTAACGCTATCATCAATATATGGAGCGGCAACTTCATGCATCCAAGTCACACGTTGTTGAACTACGCCTTTGCGCATTGCATTTCGTTCATCTATCGAGAGCATAGATGTCATTTCGTATGAGAAATCATATATTGAAAGGAAAAAAGTGATGTTACTTTTAGATTTACTTTTGCGTGCCAATTGCATCGCTCGAGCCAAGGCTGGCTGAGACTCGTTATTCACGTTTGCAACGACCAAGATTTGGTTATATATGCTCATAGCCATTCCCTTTTTTTGGATAAGAACCAAAGAGTTAATAATACTACTTTAAATATAGTCTATTTGAAGAAAAATTGGAAAAAAGAGATGTAAGGAGTTTGAAAAATTAGAGTGGTGTTTGAGAAATTAAATGTAGCTTTGACATTCAAAGCTACATTTATGTAGAAAAACTTATCGTTAAATACGCAGTTATCAGATTTTATTCGTCAGAAGAAATGCCAGCAAGTATTTTTAACTCTTGATGATCGAGAATAGTAATGTATTTACCCTTTACACTGAGGATCTCAGATTTTTGGAAACGACCTAGCAAGCGGCTGATGGTTTCTACAGTTAAACCAAGATAATTACCAATATCTCCACGCGTCATCGTTAAACGAAACTCACGTGGGCTAAAGCCTCGTTGAGAAAAACGAGTAGATAAATTATATAGGAAGGCCGCTAAGCGCTCTTCTGCATTTTTCTTCGACAATAGCAGAATCATGTCTTGATCGCCTTTTATCTCATTACTCATCAAACGCATTATCTGTTGACGAAGTTTAGGCATTTTTCCAGACAAGTCATCTAAAATATCATAAGGTATTTCACACACCATCGAGGTTTCTAATGCCTGAGCAAATGAAGGATGTTCACTGCACGTAATTGCATCAAACCCGACAAGATCACCTGCTAAATGAAAACCAGTAATTTGTTCATCACCTTGCTCTGTAATAGTGTAGCTTTTGATTGTTCCAGAACGAATAGCGTACAAGCATTTCAGATCATCACCAGCTTTAAAAAGCTCTTGCCCTTTTTGAATCGGTTTTTTGCGCTCTATGATTTGATCAAGCTGATCAAGCTCTGATTCATTTAAGGTAAATGGGATACATAGCTGAGAGATACTACAATCTTGACAGTGGATAGCACACCCACCGGACTGAATTCTTTTAGTTGCTGGTTTTTCTGAAATCATAATTTCCAAGTCACTAATTGATATACATCAATATTTTACCATTGCTAAAGCGTAAAGGATAGTTAAATAATTAATATTAAAATCAACAAACTATAGTATTTTATGTGAATAAGTTAATAGATTGGCTCAAAGTGTACATGCCATAACCGAGTAAGATTATGGCTCCTGATTGTCTAAATAATGGTGAGTTTTTTAACTTGTTTACGTAATTTGCTCCCAACCCTACAAGTAACATTGAAGGTAGTGTTCCAATACCAAATGCTGCCATGATTAAAGTGCCATTGAAAGCGCTGCCAGATACGGCAGCCCAAGTTAATGATGAGTAAACTAAGCCGCATGGTAGCCAACCCCACAATAAACCGAGTGGGAGAGCGTGTAACGGGGATGGCAATGGAAGTAGTGCTTTGGTGAAGGGTGAAATATATTTCCACAAATGTTGACCGAATTTTTCAACGTATAATAACCCGTGCCACCATTTACCAATATATAATGCAAGAATAATCATCACTAACGCTGACATTATTCTTAAGGCATTTAGAACCGAATAATTTTGCAATAAACTTGCTGCACTAGATATGGCGCCGCCCACTAATGCACCTGCAATCATGTAACTGGTAATGCGACCAGTGTTATACAATAGGGTGGTTAACGTTCTTTCACTTTTAGTTACGCTATTTAAGCTCATGACGGATGCGATACCCCCACACATACCGACACAATGTGCAGAACCTAAAAATCCGACGAGCAATGCAGCGATCCAATCATTTGTTAACATTTTTTTTCTTATCTAATTCGTCATCATCAAATAATATGTTTTGGCCTTGTCTTTCTAAGTCTTCAAATTGTTCACTTTTCACTGCCCACAAAAAGACGCCAACCGCGATAAAAACAAAAACAATGGCGATAGGTATTAGTATATAGAGACTACTCATCTTTTTTTAACAGCCTTAATGAATTGGTAACGACAATAATGGAGCTTGCAGACATGCCGACGACGGCGATATATGGAGCAACATTTCCTGTAACAGCAAGGGGCAGTATGAAGAGGTTATACCCCAAAGACCACAATAAGTTTTCTCTTATAATCTTACGAGCTTTCAAAGCCAGTTTTCTTGCAGTAAGGATTTTACTTAATTTATCTCCGAGTAATACAATATCTGCAGATGCTTTTGCCACATCAGTCCCGCCACCCATAGCAATAGATAAGTGAGCACCAGATAGAGTAGGAGCGTCATTAATACCATCTCCAACCATTAACGTTATTTGCTTTTCATCTAACGATCTTAAACATTTGAGTTTTTCGGACGGTGATGCATCAGCAATCACTGAATGAATCGCTAAATTTTTAGCAATAGGTTCGGCGTTAACTAAGCTATCGCCAGTTAATAGTGTGGTTTTTATTCCGAGTTGATTTAAGGTACTAATAAACGATTGGCTTTCCGGGCGAATAGGATCTGAATAACAAAACGTTGCAACATGGTTGCCATTAATAGATAGAAATACGGAAGAAGGAACAGCACGGCTATGGTCACCTAATACAAAGCGTGCATTACCTATACGGCACTCTTGGTCATTCCACTGGCCCTTAATGCCTGATCCTATAATATTTTTAACGTGTGAAACTTCTATTTTATTATCAGCATACTGTTTGAATGCATTGGCTATGGGATGATTGGCGTGCGTCTCTAAAGCCGCAGCAATCGCTCGACATAGTTTTTCATTGTAATCTGAAAATAACGCAACGTTGTCGATGACGATTTCACCTTTAGTCAAGGTGCCGGTTTTATCAATAACAAGGTGGTTTACTTTACAAAATGTCTCAATGACGTGAGATTTTCTGAGCAATAACCCTAAATCGCCCATTCTTGACGTTGCACAGGTGATCGCTGTGGGTGTGGCGAGAGACAAGGCGCAAGGGCAAGTTGCCACCAGAACAGATAACATAATCCAGAATGCGTCTTCTGGTTGATGTTGATGCCAATAGAACCAGGTTATCGAAGCTATGATTAGAATAACTGCGATAAAATATCTAGCAATTATGTCAGCCAATAAAGCTATTTTGGGTTTGGACATTTGTGCTTCATCCTGCAAGCGAACAATGTTCGCTAACATAGAGTCAGCTTTACTCGATGTGACTTCAAATTGAAACGCTTCATCGGTATTTATGCTACCAGCGTAGACGTTATCACCGACGGTTTTAACAATCGGAATTGATTCACCAGTTAACATTGACTCATTAACGTGAATTCGGCCTTTAAGGATAATTCCATCGGCCGGAATGTGTTCTCCCGGCAGTACTTTTACTTTGTCTCCAGGTTGTAAAACTCTAACTGGAACTTGGGTGCCGTCAATTTTTGTTGCCATTGCGGGAATCAGTTTTAATAGATTTGCGCTCGCGGCGGCGGCTTTGCGTCTTGCTCGCATCTCTAAAAATCTTCCCAGCAACAAAAAGAAAGTAAACATAGAAACTGATTCAAAAAAGACTTCGCCCTTTTCTTGTACTGTCGCGATGACGCTTGCGCTATACGCAAAAATTAACGCGATAGAGACGGGAACATCCATCCCTAATGTTTTGCCTTTGATACTTCTCCATGCATTGAGATAAAATGGCAAAGCAGAATAGATTAAAACGGGGGTTGCGAAGAGTAAACTAACTATTCTTAGGTACTGCTTAAACTCATCATCAAGGTCACCAAACACCTCGAAATATAATGCTACCGCTAACATCATTACCTGCATGGAAGCCAAACCTGCCACCCCTAGGCGGTACAGATATTGTTTCATGGACTGGTGAAAAAATGCTTCGTGAGCGTCGGCTTCGAAAGGGGCGGCTTTATAGCCAAGGTTGTGAATAGCAGACAATAAATCACTGAGTTTGGCCTTTGAATTATCCCAACTCAAAATAGCTCGGTTTGTTGTGGTGTTAACTCTAATCGAGTTCACGCCAGTTTTATCGCTAATTTGTTTCTCTATCAACCAAGCACATGCAGCACATGTTACGCCTTCTAATGACAGAGTGATCTCTGACGTATTGTTATCTTTCCGCACAAATTCTGACTGAACGTCTTCATTGTCATAATTTATAAGCGCTTTTAGTTGTTCTGGAACCAGTTCTGCTTTTTCCGCTTTTTCTGTTCTAAACTGATAATAACTTTCTAAACCACTGTCGATAATGGTTTGTGCTACGGCTTGGCAACCAGGACAACACATCGGCTGAGGTTTGCCCAATATTTCAACGATATAATTCGAGTCTACTGGTACATCTTCACCACAGTGGAAGCACGAAAGTGTCATATTAGATCTCAGATAATTAATTAGTTAATAGGGTTGCGGTTGCCGATGGGAATGAAACTTTCCCTTGTAATAACCATGTTTTGTTATGAGGTTCTACTTCTATAAACCACGGCCCGGCTAACTTATCTTGTAAAATTACTTTATATTGTCCTTTAGCGTTAGAACTTACTGTTTGGCTAAAATCTCGGTCGGCAAGTGTTCGGTGCGTAAAGGTTACCACTAACGCGGGGTAAACCTCTAAATCGCCTTTGTCAAATTGGATGGATATATTGTTTTGTTCAGAAACGACACTAGCGGATAGCCCTAACGATTGTGCGTATTTGATTTTTGACAAATCGATATTAATTCCTTTGCCTTTTTTATAGTAATCTTTAGCGACAAGGGAAACGGAATTTTTTGAAAAGATGGCTAAGGTTGTAAAACTCGCTACAACGACACATAACGGTAATGTGATTAGAAACCACGGCCAAAATTGTTTATACCAAGGTTTTATCATGAATATCTCTGCTGATTGTTTTAAAGATTGACTATCTCTAAGGCCACTTGTTGCTGTTTCAAAGACCAAAAGGGAATTTATTTTAAATAAAAATAGCCCCATAAATGGGGCTACAAATCATTATAGATTATTTTTCAGTATTACTTAAACTCCAAACATAAGAAGCGACAAGTTGTACTTTTTCTTCACCTAAAATATCTTTCCATGCTGGCATGACACCTTGACGACCATTAGTAACCGTTTCAGTTACCGCCGCACGGGAGTCTCCAAATAGCCAATCTTGGTCGGTTAAATCAGGAGCACCTAAAGCAGGGTTACCTTTACCATCTGTACCATGGCAAGCAGCACAAACGACAAAGCGTTGTTTACCCGCTGCAGCTTCTCTTGCATTCACTTTTCGGCCAGATAAACCTAAAGTATAAGTAACAACTTCTTTAACACCTTGTTCTCCTAAAGCGTCTCCCCAAGCAGGCATTGCACCAATTCGACCATTCATAATGGTTGTTAGGATAGCTTCAGGCTCACCACCATAAAGCCATGCTTTATCTGTTAGGTTAGGAAAGCCTATTTGACCTCGAGCATCCGAACCATGACATTGAGAACAGTTTTGCAAAAATAGACGTTGACCAACTTTAAGGGCTTCTGGATCGGCTGCTATTTCCGGTACAGGACGCAGTTCACCATTTGCACTATATGCAAGTTTATTAAATGCTTCGCCATAAAACGTGTTGGCTTCATCTAGAGCTCTAGCGTATTCATCTAATGTTTGATTAGCGTGCGCTTGAGCAATATATTGACGAGATTCTTCGACACTTTTTACTTGTTGGTTTGAGCTAGTCCAACCTAAAAGTCCTTTGAATGTTCCCAACCCAGGGAATAGAGCCAAATAAATAATGGTGAAAACAAAGGTCCCAATAAACAGAAAACTCCACCATTTAGGTAATGGGTTGTTCAGTTCTTTGATACCGTCATATTCATGTTCCATTTCGGCGCCTTCTTCAACGCCGACATTATTTTTCAAGGCCCAGCCTAAAACCACAGCACAAAAAACTAATGTCACGGCTGTGAGAACAATAATCCACGCACTCCAAAATGACGTCATTATTTGTTTACTCCTTTATTATTCTTATCGGCTGTTGTTGGTTCATCGGCAAACACCAAATTTGCATCTTCTTCAAAGCGACTTTTACGGTTCTTACCGAAAGCCCACCAAACAATACCAAAAAAGCTCACAAATAAAATTACTGTCCAGATGGAATGGAAAGTACCAATACTCATAATCATTCCTCCTTATTTCATCGCATGACCGAGAGATTGTAGATAGGCAATAAGCGCATCCATCTCGGTTTTGCCAACGACTTCAGATTTAGCATTTGCAATTTGTTCGTCAGTGTAAGGAACCCCAAATTGATCGCGGAACAGAGTTAACTTAGCTTGGATCAATTCTCCGTCTAACACATTTTCTGCCAACCAAGGGAAGCCAGGCATGTTAGATTCTGGAACTAATGCTCTTGGGTTAAGCAAATGCACTCGGTGCCATTCATCAGAATAACGTTGGCCAACGCGAGCTAGATCTGGGCCAGTACGTTTTGAACCCCATAAAAATGGGTGCTCCCAAACGCTTTCACCAGCAACGGAGTAGTGACCATAACGTTCTGTTTCCGCTCGAAATGGACGAATCATTTGGCTATGACAAACACTACAACCTTCACGAATATAAATATCGCGTCCTTCCATCTGCAAAGCAGTGTAAGGTTTTAGGTTATCTACAGGTTCGTTGACTTGCTTTTGAAAAAATAGTGGCACAATTTCCACTAAAGCACCGAAGCTAATAGCTACAATAATTAAAATCGCTAGCAAACCGACGTTACGTTCGACTAGATCATGGCGATTATTTGAGTTTGAACTCATTAATCAATCTCCTTATGCCGGTTGCTCGATAGCTTTAAGACTATCTTCAGGTGCAGTAATAGTTTTATAAGCGTTATAAGCTAACAAGAACATACCTGATAGGAAAATAAAGCCACCAATAAAACGAACGGTATAGAACGGATAGGATGCTTGAACAGACTCTACAAAACTGTAGGTTAGAGTACCATCCGCATTAACCGCTCTCCACATTAGACCTTGCATTACACCGGAAATCCACATTGCGACAATATAAAGAACCGTACCAATTGTTGCTAACCAGAAGTGAACGTTGATTAGGCTAACAGAATACATTCTTTCTTGTCCGAATAACTTAGGAATCAAGTGATAAACAGAACCAATAGAAACCATTGCAACCCAACCTAAAGCACCTGAATGTACGTGACCTACTGTCCAGTCGGTGTAGTGGGAGAGAGCATTAACAGTTTTAATTGCCATCATTGGGCCTTCGAAGGTCGACATACCGTAGAATGACAGTGAAACCACCATAAAGCGCAAGATAGGATCGTATCGAAGTTTATGCCAAGCACCAGATAACGTCATAATACCGTTGATCATACCACCCCATGAAGGAGCAAACAGCACAAGCGACATAACCATACCAAGTGATTGAGTCCAATCAGGTAGCGCAGTGTAATGAAGATGGTGAGGACCAGCCCAAATATAAAGTGATACCAGTGCCCAGAAGTGGACAATTGATAAACGATAAGAGTAAACAGGGCGTCCAGCTTGTTTAGGAACAAAATAATACATCATTCCCAAGAAGCCTGCGGTGAGTAAGAAACCTACAGCATTGTGACCATACCACCATTGGATCATTGCATCAGTTGCACCAGAGTAAACTGAGTAAGATTTACCCATAGATACAGGAATAGCTAAGCTATTTACTATGTGTAAAACCGCAACAGTTAGTATAAACGCACCGAAGAACCAGTTAGCAACATAAATATGCGATGTTTTGCGTTTAACAATCGTACCAAAAAATACGATAGCGTACGCAACCCAAACAACAGCAATCAAAATATCGATCGGCCATTCTAATTCTGCATATTCTTTACTGGTTGTATACCCTAAAGGAAGTGTGATGGCAGCGAGTAAAATTACAGTTTGCCACCCCCAGAAAGTGAAGGGTATAAGGAATCCTCCAAACAGGCGTGTTTGGCAGGTACGTTGTACAACATAATATGATGTTGCAAAAAGGGCGCTTGTACCAAACGCAAAAATAACAGCGTTGGTGTGCAGCGGGCGTAAACGACTGTAAGTTAACCACGGCGTATCAAAATTTAGCTGTGGCCAAACTAACTGAGCGGCAATCAATACACCTACAGACATACCAACAATTCCCCAAAGTATAGTAACTAGGGTAAATTGACGTACGACCTTGTAGTTATAGTTGTGCTCAAGTTGTTGTACTTGGCTCATTATATTTCTTCCAATGTTTAAGTGACTACTTTGCTTTTATGCGACTTTATGTCGTAATACATTCCAACCGCAATGAGAAACCGCCAATGTAACTAGTGGATCTATCAAAACACTGTTTGGAATGGTATTTTCACCCGACATGATAATTGAATTAACATTTCAATGACAACGATTTAACCTGCAATTTTTACATTGAGAGATTAATTCTTAGTAAAAGTTTGAAGTTTGTTACATGAGACTATAAAAAATGGCTGCAGAAAAATTAACTAAAGGGCGATTAGCTCAAATTTTATTTATGATGTTATTACTTGCGTCAGTTTTTACTTGGCGCAGTGTGACCTATTCAAATAACGAACGTTTCTGCGAAATTGAACAAAATTGCATCGTAGAATTTGGCAAGCACACCATCAGTACCATTTGGCAAAATTCTGAGCAAGAATACCATATTTCAATTCAGCCAGATAATAAAAATTGGACTATTGAACAGATTGACCACCAGGCTAACTTATCTGAAAAACAAGACTATTGGGTATTCAATACCAAGCATTATCCTGTTCGACTGAAATTGGTACAAACTGAGTCAAAAGGGTCACCCGTGTATTACCTCAATTATCGTTAAACTTAATCCATCGCAATGATTCATTTCATAAGTAATACTTGATTTTTTACAAGTAGTTAGCTTATGAAAATATAAATATGGATGAATTTAATCGTGATGATGACAATACTAATTTAGATTATCTACAATTAAGTTGTTAGTATGCGCGTTTTATAAAACTGAGAAATAGAATGTCAAAATTTTTTTATCGCGGTACACCTGATATCATGAGTGATTACGGCAAGAATGGTTACAATCCTAAAGCGACACTTAAGTTAGGTTCGAGTAATCGACCATTAGCGTTAGTTGTACCTAATCAAGCTCGCGAGGTAGAAGTAAAAAAATTGGTTGCTTTGCATAAACTCCATGCAAATATAGAAGTGGATAGCAGTGTAGAAGAAAATATTAAGGAACTAGACGTTGTTATAAATAAACCACAACCTCAGATATTTGCTAAAACACCAGAAAGAAATGCGCCTTGCTCATGTGGAAGTAACAAAAAATATAAAAAGTGTTGTGGTAAATGAGTATTAAGTCGCAAAATACACTATTGTCTAAAGAACTACAGACTGATTTTGTCACCCTGTCACTTTATAACCATTTAAAATATATAGCTAATTCCTCACATTATAAAAAATAAATGAATTATCGTATTTATAAATGTGCTGTTAACGAAAAACGCCTCATAGCTTCAATCAACAAGAGCTATTAATCAAAATTGAGTTTATTGGCTTGTTCACTATTAAACTCTTTTACGGTTTTTCTTGCCAAAGCCCTAAACGGAAACGCTTTCACTATTTCTTCAAACGGTTGAACAGCAAACGCCCAAAATATTGAACCATCAAATACAAAAATAATAATAGCCAATAAGGGAAGAGAAATAATCCATTGGCCAACAAAATTAATTTTGAATACCGATGTCGTTTTACCAACTGCTCTCAATATGTTGCCGTGTATGGTGTTATAACCACGCACAAGTGGTTGAAAAATATACAGCGGTGCAATAATCGATACCGCTAAATAGGTTTCGGAAGCAAGCTCAGTATAAAGGTGCGGGAAAACATAATGAACACAAACAAAGAACAGGCTACAAAGTACCGAAAGCCAGACGGCAATATCGATACTTGAATTAACCGATTTTTCAAGTTGTCCAAGTTTACCAGAACCAATTTGTTGACTGATTAATATAGCAGAAGCATAAGACCATGAAGAAATAATCCTGCCTCCGGCTTGGATCCATGGATAGAGTAGGGTAATAGCGACGTATTCGTTGATATTCAATTGAGAATAGAGCAGCAAATAAAGTGTCGCCCCAATCGCTAAAATAGTAGTATTGGCAGCAAAGGGCAGAATCTCAATAATATGTTTACGAGTATTTTGCATAAAGGCGTAGAGCTGATTTGGTAACGTTAAGCTAAGACTCGAGGTATTTATTAGGCAGTATCCAAGGAAACATGTGCGTAGAACTATAGCACAAACACTACCTAGAGCAGCACCTGATACGCCCATATCTAATTGATAAATAAACAAATAAGAAAGGACAGTATTAAAAGGCATTTCAATTAAATAGCCTTTAAAAGGGATCTTAGTTTTGCCCATGCCATTAAATAAGGCGATTGTAATTTGGGTTAATGCGGTGAAAAAAATCACATATAACGAAATATCTAGATAGCTATAAGCGAGTGTGCGAATGGAATCTGGTTCTATGATCCAGTCAACAATGTTATCTCCAAAAATGAGAATGATCAGCATAAATAAACAGGCAAAACCACTGGAAATAGATAAACCTGCAAAAAATCCATTATTCAGATTTTTAATATTAGCACTACCGTAAGCGCGACTTAAGATAATTTGGCTTCCCATCGCTAAAGCCATTTGCATGCTAAGAACGAAGGAAACGATCGTAGATGAAACGCCCATCGCAGCAACCGATTCTTCTCCCAAGGGTGAAACCAAAAGAGTATCGATCATTAACATGGACTGCATTAGCAGACCGTTCAATGCTAAAGGCCAAGCCAAAGCAATGTTTTTTTTAGTATAAGTATCTAGAAGTGCCATTGATAAGTTTAATTTGAAAATTGAGATAAGAAGATTAGTAGTATAATAACATAAAAAATAACAGCTTAAATAACTTAGCTTAATAAGCTAGTGTTAAGAAGCAACCATCATCTAGTTAAATTGCAAATCCTATTTAACATAAGATACATAATGCGCACTATATAATATAGAACATAAGTTGCACTTAATATATTGAATTGGTTATATTAATAACTCTCTACTTTATTACGGCCCGCATTTTTAGCATTATATAATGCCTTGTCTGCATGATTGAGTAAATCTGCGAAGCATTCCTGTTTATCTAGCACTGCCACGCCAATACTGACTGTGATTTGCACTGTATTACCTTGCGCATATAGCGGAGCTTTATAAATCAGAGATCTTATTTGATTGGCAATTTCTATCGCTTTGTATTGATTCGTATCTGGTAATATAATTGCGAATTCTTCTCCACCAATTCTTCCTATTACGTCTGATTCTCTTAGTACGCTGTTACAAGTATTCACAAAATGAACTAACGCTTCGTCACCAAACCTATGCCCGTATGAATCGTTGAGTTCTTTAAATTTATCGAGATCGAGCATCAGCACGGATAACGATTGACGTTGATGTTGTTGAATTTTTAACTCACGATTACCTATATCCATAAAGTATCGACGATTTTTAATTTGAGTTAAGGGATCGGTTGTTGCTTCTTCAAACAATTTGTTCTCATACTCTAATCTGTTTTCCTGGTCCTTATTGAGGATATAACGAGTTATCGCTACAATCATCACAGTGAAAATCAACAATAGAATGGCTACAATCGGTAATATTTCTTTGCTTGGAGAATGTGACTCCCACTTCAAAGAGGCAATTTTTTCACCTAAGGGTGACAACAATATATATTTATTGTTTTCGGCTGCGGTGTTTAAGCTTAAGGTTAAGTCTTTCAAATGAAAGTTAGCGCTCAGTGTTGCTAAATATTCTGGATCTATCTTTTTGCCTATAGCAATGTAGGTGCCGGCTTTAGGTGTATCTAAGTTTTCATCTATTAACGGGCCGCCTACTACTAAAAACAACGTATTATCGATACGTATAATTCCATCTGTCGTTTGAGTCACTCTGTCTAATTGTGCTGATGAAGTGATAAGTTCGGAAAGTCCATTTTGCATTATATCGTTAAAGGTTAAATGCTTCGCGTCGTGACTTACTATAAAATAGGCAGGTTTATTGCTGTTACGCACACCTAAACTGAAATCAAACTGGTTATTTTCCATTAAATACAAACCAGAATTGTTCTCGATCCATTCGATATCATTTTCGACAATAATTTTTTGATAAGCTTCATCCCAATATGAGTATTCTTCTAAAATACGTCGTGCAGTTTGGCTTTCATTTGATATAGCAAGACTGGCTCGTTCATGAAGATCACTACTGGCTTGCTTATCTAACGAATTTAATAAAACTATTAAGGTGAAAATAATGGCAGTTGTCATTGCGAGTAGTAGCCAAGATACGATGTAAACAACAGATTTTGTTGATATAAAACCTTTATATATAAATTTTGCCACAAGTTGCCTACCTTAGATTTAATCTAACAAAGTGATATCTATATATTAGGTTACTATAATGTATATTGAGAACAGGAAAATAGCTTGTTTACTCAAATAGCTTCTATGCCCTTTTTTTATGCTTAGATTTAGGGCTTTGATGAGGAAAGACATTTCGTATTCTTTGTTGGACTTTATGGGGGACATTTTTTGAAAATTTTAGTTTAGTCCCTGATCGCGTGGTATAAACTTTTACAACCCCGCTAAATGGTGTTTTGTGGCCGATTTCTTTACAGTTTTGTGCAAAACCGTGTGGCAAATTCCCTTTATGATCAACGATTGCTCCATTTACGAATCTCAATGTTAATTTAGGCCTATCTACTGCCACTAGCCAGAAAATAAGTAATGCAGCAACAATTATCACGTATAACATATCCATCACCTTTGTTAATCACCGAGTAACTTACTCAAATCTTCTTTTAAACTGCTGACTTTTTTGCTTACTTTTTCTGTACGTGAAGCTTCAGTAACCAAGTATTCAATCGCATCAGACAAAGTACATCCAAGCTCGTTTGCTCTTGCCGATAATTTTTCCCATACTCGATAATCTAAATCGATAGATTTCTTTTTAGTATGGATCTGCTCGGCATTAAAATGTCGTTTTCGTTTTGCCCTAATAGCTTGTTTTAGTTTATTTTCTAGTTCAAATGACATGTGACTATCTATCCATTCTAAAACTAGAATTGGCTCACTTTCTATCTCTTTTAATAATTGCACTGCGCGATCAGCCTCACTGCTATCTATGTGTCTTGTTATAGCTGTTCCATCTTTCCATTTATTGTGTAGATACTGCCACTTCCAGCCACATTCAAGATTTTCAAGTTGTTGGTATTTCATGATTATTATCCGATACTTTACCTAGTGACAGCGTAACCCAAAATGCTATCTTTAGACAAGTATTGTTATGCTTTTTGTTTTTAAAACTGTTAACTCAGATAATAACTATTAGCCTGGTGCATTTTTATATATAATCAACGCCCTTTTCACTATTTTAGGCCGAAATGAAGCAAGAAGATTGGCGTTCAGTCACACTACAGTTTGATAAATATGAAGCTATCATAGATAGTTTTCCAACCTTATCCCCGTTATCTTTCTTTGATCTCCAGCCAAGGCTAAGAGCAGCATTACTTCGCTTTGAACAGTTACATAACTGGACTAAAGTTTTGCTTATTAATTCACCGGACAATGCTATTTATCGAAACGCAATTCTAGATGCAATTCATGATGAACATTTAGTACCGGATGAACGAGTTGTTGTTAAAGCTGAAACTTTAGAAATTCGTTCTATTTTAGGCGAATATAAAGCTAAAGATGGAAAAGTCGAGTCAGTGGCACCGGGTTTACTACGAAAAGCTCATGGTGGCTATTTAGTTGTCTCTGCTAATTTAATTATGGCTAATCCATCTTCCTGGATGGTGTTAAAATCAGCTTTATTGGGTGAATCGGTTTCGCCAGTTAGTGTTGATACAAAACACATAGCGATAGACCCCCCTACACAAAAAATTGATGTTAAGCTGATTGTTATTGGTGACAGGGAGCAGTTGAGTGAACTAGATTATTTTGATTCAGATATGAATTCTGGCTTTTGCATGTTTAGTGAGGTTGAACTCGAAAGCAAACTCAATGAAATAACGCTTACTGACTATTTAGCTTATTTAAAAGGATTGATTAAAAGTTTTGGCTTGCCGAGTTTAGACTCTTCAGGCATTAGAAGGCTTCTTACCGCTGGCACTAGAGAATGTGAAGACCAACATGCGATTCCTCTATGTTTGCAGTGGCATAACGCGTTGTTAAGTGAAGCTGCCTTACAAGCTAAAGAAGGAATAATCTCTGAAGATGAAATTGATAAGGCGCTCAACGACAAGTATTTCAGAGAATCGTATTTACCTAAGCGTGCGCTTGATGACATTTTAGATGGCCAAGTTATCATCGAAACAGATGGCGAACATATTGGACAAGTCAATGGTTTGACTGTCGTAGATGTTCCAGGTCATCCAATTTCTTATGGTGAGCCGGCAAGGATCTCCTGTGTGATTCATTTCGGTGATGGTGATATCTTAGATGTAGAAAGAAAAGCCGAGTTAGGTGGCAATCTTCACGCAAAAGGTATGATGATAATGCAAGCTTTGGTCAGTACCGCATTAGACTTAGATGAAGTGCTCCCCTATTCTGCGTCTATTGTTTTTGAGCAGTCGTACTGCGAAGTAGATGGCGATAGCGCGTCACTCGCTGAGTTTTGTTGTTTAGTGAGTGCATTGTCTGAAACACCTCTTAACCAACAATTAGCAGTTACGGGTGCGGTTGATCAATTTGGTCGTGTCCAAGCGGTCGGAGGATTAAACGAAAAAATTGAAGGTTTTTATCATGTATGCAAACATCAAGGTTTTACTGGCAATCAAGGTGTTATCCTGCCTAAATCTAATTTAAAGCATTTATCCTTAGATAAAGATGTTATAAATAGTATTAAACAGGGTCAGTTTAGTATTTGGGCTGTAGAAAATGTTGACCAAGCGATTGCTTTGATTACCGGTAAGCAATTTAGAGGCGAGAGTGATGATGCTATCTTAAATAGAATATCGGATAGAATTGCCTTTTTTAATCGTAGAGAAAGTCATGGTTCTTTCTTTCAGCGTATCCTCAATCGTTTTATAACTAACTGATCGGACTTGATTAGCGTACATCTGTTCACTAAGATGCACCTAATAAAATTTGGAGTATATAAAAATGCAAAACAGACGTAGCTCGTATAACCGTGAAGATTTACTCGCCTCTAGCCGCGGTGAATTATTTGGCGAAGGATACCCACAACTTCCAGCACCAAATATGCTAATGATGGATAGGGTCACATTAATGACCGAAGATGGCGGAGAATTTGGCAAAGGTTATGTTGAAGCTGAACTCGATATCTCTCCTGATTTATGGTTTTTTGATTGTCATTTTCCAGGCGACCCTGTTATGCCAGGGTGTTTAGGTCTAGACGCGATGTGGCAACTAGTAGGATTTTTCCTTGGATGGGTTGGCGGCGAAGGTAAAGGTCGCGCGTTAGGTGTCGGAGAAGTAAAGTTTACAGGACAAATATTACCGACTGCTAAAAAAGTAACGTATCAAGTAAATATGAAACGTGTGATTAATCGTAAACTTGTTATGGGTTTGGCAGATGCACGAGTTCTTGTTGATGGAAAAGAAATTTACGTTGCGAAAGATTTAAAAGTAGGACTTTTTAAAGATACATCGACCTTTTAAGATTTTAGGTTGGATGTCTTCGCTTAGCTTTATAAGCAGCTTACGGGCTGTTTATTTTGTCACAAAATATTTAGTTATAGTGCGTTATAGTTTATATATTAGGCCTCTTAATTCGAGGCCTGATATTACTAAATACTGTTCAGATTATTTATAGAGACCTGAATTTTTATCATCTCTTGCTTCTCGCCATCCGCCTAGCCAAAATGACTTAGCATCGGTTTGCTGATACGGGCATTCATCCATCGACTTTCCATTAAGTCCCGCTTTATAACCTTGAGATTGTGCTCTTTCATGGCGATCGCGCTTTTGTCTCTTCATATTGTCGTCCTTTAGCTATTATCAATTTGAACGTGTATGGAGTCAGCAACTCCACAATTAATATTGGTTCAACATTGGCTATTTCTCAAGGGTAAAAAAAAACGGATTCAAAAATTTGAACCCGTTTCATTTATTTGCACAATTTATCGATAACGTCTGAAACTAAACAAAGCTAACAGTGTCAAAGCAAGAAATCCGATACTTCCACCTTGTCTAGAAATCGTACTACTTTCTAACTTACGCTCTTCAATATCATCACTTATCGCTCCAGAAATAGGCACTAATTTAACAGCAATAATCTCTTCATCAGCCGAACCTTCGCCACAATACGCGTTGTGGGCGGTAGAATCATACTCGCCAACAGAACATTTAAGCGCTGTAGCAGATATAACGCCAGCATCATTAATATCAGATGCGTTGATGATACGATACTGATTGTTACTAGAGCTATACTCACCACCGTTGGTCAGATCATCAATCCACCAAGCTTGATTATTAAAAATAGCGCGTCGTTCAGTAACTGAACCAGTCCCTGAATATGGGTATATGAAGGCACGTTTTCTGCGCGCTTTACCATTCACTTCCCGATGAGTTTCAGCATCTATTTGGCCAACAATTTCATTGTAATTATTGATAGCGTTGGCTTCACCACCTGACCCAGTGAAAAATATGCCTCCACTGAAGAAGTTCGCACTAGGGCTACCGTTACTCGCATCCGCAATGAATAGACGATTATTAGCAGAACCCAATTCCGGCTTGTTTCCGTAGCGCTTCGCCTCACCAATAACCAATAAATTATTATTGATATCTTTAGCAACGGAATTACTGTGAATGTACTCACCACCAATTCGAACAGTAGCGTTGGTAATAAAGGTATTTGACCACCCATTTTCTTGAACAGAAAAATTAGATTTAGGATAAAAAACCGCGGCTTGCATTAATAATACATCGTTATATTCATCTGTATTAAAGCCAACAAGAACAGGTTCATCTTTATAGTCTCCTGAATCTGGAACGACCGCAGCTCGCACACTTCCCTGAGCAGAATAGTCGCCTACATTAGCATCATTAGGTGAGTCATGTTGCCACGATGCGACGCTCATACCACCCTCAGGATCCGTCACATCCCATACATAAGGTTTCATGGCAAATGCAAAATTCTGACATTCTTCTAAAAGTTCCGGATCATCAACTAAGCAGTTAGCTAAATCGCCGGAGTAATCTTTATCGCTATCAGAGTAGTTAAATGGGGCAATAGCGGCGGAACCGACTACATATTTAGCACCACCATATTCAAACCAATCGAACGACAGGGTTCTACCCATTTTGGCAACAATTGCAGCACTAGCATCTTGTTTTGGAAGTAACAAAGTATCGTCGTAAAATCCACGTTGGCGATAAACAATAGCAGCATTCGTTCCATTAGAAAAATAGCCACTACTTGTGATACCGATGGCTTTAGAATCATCATCTAACGCAGTTATTACGACATTTTTACTGTCGTTAATTGCGCTAAAACTGGTTGGTGTAACGCTAGAATCAGGCGCACCAACACTGGTCGAATCAATAAATCCAGATGCATTAGATTTATAGGTTCCTAGATCCCAAGCTTCGCGCTCGCGGTACAAGCCTCCTACTTGGTTATCGACATCGCCAAACCACTGATTTTCCGCCCATGCATCACAAGTTGCATAACCTAGTTCGTCTTCACAATAGTTTTCTAGGTCATTTTGATCAAGATAGAAAAACCGATTATCTATCCCAAAAGGCACTTCTTGCTTGTAGGAAAATCCAACATAAGATTCAAAACTATCACCCGCTAAGGTGAAATCAGATCCATCATTACAATCTTCGCTTGAACTAAAACACCCAAGTTCGTCACTACCAACATCACCAGATTCAATCGCTGTACCATAGGCTTCTGTACCGTCTGAAGATACCGGTACGACACGGTATAGTGCAGCGTTCGCCTGTGTTGACCCTAATACCAACAAAGCTAGTGCCGTTAATTTGAATTTATTACTACTCATTTAGTTATCAAGTTCCTGTTGCATAGCCTCTAACTCTTCCCATCTCTCAAAGGCTATTTCCAATTGTTGTTCTTGTGCTGCCAATTTATCTAATATAGGTTGCGTTTGCTCAACAGATTGAGCAAAAAACTCTGGCGTATTGACTTCTTGTTGAAGTTTTTCTATCGCCATTTCAAATTGTTCTAATTTTGCTGGCAGCTCTTCTAGTTCACGTACAAGTTTATACGATAATTTTTTTGTCTTAACGCTTTGCTTGGTTACTTTTGTCGGTGACTTAACAACATTTTGCTTTTTTTCAACGATTGGTGCTCTAGTTTTGAGTGCTTGTAATCGTTGTTGTTGCGCATCATGGTATCCACCAACAAATTCTTCTATTACACCATCGCCTTCAAAAATCCAACTTGTCATTACTGTATTATCAACAAACTGTCTGTCATGACTGACTAAAAGCAATGTACCCTGATAGTTGGCAAGCAAATCCTCTAAAAGTTCCAATGTTTCGATATCTAAATCATTCGTCGGTTCATCAAGAATCAATAGGTTATTAGGTTTAGTGAATAACCTAGCCAATAATAAGCGATTTTTTTCACCGCCAGACAAGGCTTTTACTGGTGTACGTGCTCTCTTAGGTGAGAACAAAAAGTCCTGCAAATAACTAAGCGCATGACGCTCTTTACCACCTATAGTGACTTCTTGTTTGCCATCAGCCAGATTATCAATAACGGTCTTTTCTGGATCTAATGTTTCTCTATATTGATCAAAATACGCAACCTCTAATTTGGTACCACAGCGTAATTTTCCAGACTGAGGTTCGAGTTGGTCGAGCAGCAATTTTAACAGTGTACTTTTACCACAGCCGTTTGGACCAATAAGACCTATTCTGTCACCACGCATAATATTAAAACTAAAATTAGATACGATTGGTTTGTTATCATATTCAAAACTAATATTATCAGCTTCAAAAACGATTTTTCCAGAACGATTAGAAGTATCAATTTGAATATTTGCCTTACCCTGCACTTCTAAGCGATCCGATCGTTCTTGCCTAAGTTTTTTAAGAGCACGAACTCGACCTTCATTACGAGTACGGCGAGCTTTAATACCTTGACGAATCCAAACTTCTTCTTGAGCTAATTTTTTGTCGAATTCAGCATTTTGCATTTCTTCAACTCGCAAAGCCTCTTCTTTATCGACTAAAAACTGCTCGTAGTTGCCAGGAAATGAAGACAATTTACCTCTGTCGAGGTCTACAATTCGAGTCGCCATTGATTTAATGAATGCTCTATCATGCGAAACAAAGATAATTGAACCACGGAAATCTTTTAAAAACCCTTCTAACCATTCAATCGTAGTGACATCTAAATGGTTAGTAGGTTCATCCAGTAACAACACATCCGGATCACATACCAGTGCTTTTGCTAACGCAGCTTTTCTCTGCCAGCCACCTGATAAATCGGTTAGCTTGGTATGTCCGTCTAATTTTAGTGCGGCTAAAACGTTTTTAATTCTATCTTCAAACCGCCATGCTCCAGTATGATCGAGCTCTTCTTGTACTTTTGCCAGCCGGTTAATGTTTTTCTCTGATGGGTCTTCAGCAATAAGATCTAAAAGATCTTGGTAGATCTTGAGTGTTTTACCTACCTCTGCTAAACCACTCGCGACATATTCTAAAACCGTACCTTGTTCATTTCTTGGTGGATCTTGCTCTAAACGAGAGACTACTACGTCCTGTGTTATCTGGTACTTACCGTCATCCATGATAACGTCTCCAGATAGAATTTTCATAAGAGTAGATTTACCTGCCCCGTTTCGTCCAACCAAACAAACTCGTTCATTTTCTTGTAAGGCAAAGTCTGAACCATCTAAAAGTGGAACATCGCCAAATGCTAAGTGACCATTATTTATGGTAAGTAATGCCATTTTGTTCTAACCAATATTTAAGTTGTTCATCATCAAACGGCCAATTTAACTCATTACCAGAACAATTAAGTACTGGAATAGTGACCGCGTAACGTAAAAATAGTTCATCATCGAATGCAATATCAATGATCTGAGGTGTTAATCCTACAACGTTTAGCATTGCTACCACTTGTTCACACAAATGGCAGCCGTCAGTGCTATAGAGTATAAGATTAGGCGTTATTATCATGAGTAATCAGCCAACAATTATGGATTTGTTTATTACGAGCAAAATCCATAGGGAGTGTTTTAGCCGAGATATTAACAGCAGCGAGCCCGGCTTGTTTTAATCCATCTAAATCCATTTTAAAGTGGCGTCTATTATTAGAAAATATGATCGTCCCCCCATTTCTAAGGAGTAATTTCAAATCCTTTAGCAGTGTTAGATGATCTCTTTGCACGTCAAACGTTTGGTCCATACGTTTTGAATTAGAAAACGTTGGCGGATCAATGAAAATAAGATCATAATCCTGACTACACTTGCGTACCCACTGTAAACAATCAGCATGTTCAAATCGGTGCTGTTCGCCAATCTTAACATTCAGCTTTAGGTTTTCTTTCGCCCACTCAAGGTACGTTTTCGACATATCAACCGTCATCGTTGATTTTGCTCCGCCAAAGGCGGCATGAGCCGTTGCCGATCCGGTATAAGCGAACAAGTTAAGAAAATCTTTTCCTTGCGCCATTTCACCAATAATGCGACGTGTAATTTTATGATCGAGGAATAAGCCAGTGTCTAGATAATCATGTAGGTTTACCAGCAATTTTACCCCATATTCTTGTACTTCAAAATTGCGAGACCCTTCGCCTAGTTTTTGATATTGAGACGTGCCTTTTTTCTTTTCGCGAGTTTTAAGTACCACGTTGTTAGCATTGATTCCTGTTACTTGAATAGCCGCGCGAATAACATCCGTTAACCTACGTTTTGCTTTCTCTTCCGGAATATCTTTTGGTGCAGCGTATTCTTGTATAACAAGATTGTCTAAATAAAGGTCAATCGCGACGTTATACTCGGGAAGATCTGCGTCGTAAATTCGATAACAATCGAGTTGTTCTCGTTTCGCCCACTTACCAATTTTCGCCATGTTCTTTTTTAAGCGATTAGAAAAATCAGGAGCGATTGATTCATCAGATGACGCATTTTCCGTACCAATTGATGAAGTGGCTCGACGTTCACTAATTGAGTAATTTTTTTGGTGACACGGTAACGCCCCATTTTGCAGCTTATACTGTTTATCGGCTCTCATCCTCAAACAACTCAATAGTTCGTCTGAACTGGAGAAAATGGACGCTTGGCTACCCGCGAAGTTCGCTTTTAACTGTGCTCCCAAAGACGTATATAAAGCAATTAAGCCAGGTTCTGTTCCCAACCTTTCTCCATATGGAGGATTAGATACAATAACACCCGTGTCGAAACCTTCAGGGCGAGTTAACGCAGCAGCATCAGCGCAAGAAAATTCAATGACATCAGTTAAGCCAGCTCTTTTCGCATTAGCTCTTGCAATAGTTAATACACGCTTATCATTATCGAAACCAAAAAATTTGGTCTCAATATTTCTTAACCCTTTGCGCCCTTGTACATTTGCTTCAGCTTTTAATTGAGCCCATACTTCGGGTTCAAAATCGTTTAGTGCTTCAAAAGACCATGTTTTTCTCAACACACCTGGCGCCATATTGGCCGCCATCATCGCAGCCTCAATCAACAAGGTTCCTGAGCCACATAGAGGATCCAATAACGACACCCCCTTTTTCCATCCACTACGCATAACAATTGCTGCAGCAAGTGTTTCACGTAATGGAGCCTTACCAGCTTCAGTTCTATAACCACGTTGATGTAAACCTAAACCTACTAAATCTATACCTAAAATCGCTTTATCACGATGAAGCCTGACATGAATACGAAGGTCTGGTAGCTCTTTGTTAATTGACGGTCTTGTTAAGTTTTTCTTGGTAAAACTATCAACAATGGCATCCTTAACTTTCATCGCACCATATTGACTGTTTCTAATCTGATTGTTAGTTCCGTTAAAGTCGACGACAAAAGTTTTGTCACTGCTAAAATGAGACGACCAATTCACTGCCGAAGCAGTCAAATAAAGATCCATATCATCTTGGCAGTTAAATTCTGAAAGTACACGTACAAACCTAGAAGCAATTCGGCTCCACAAGCAACAGCGGTAAATTTGTTGGTTAGTTGCTTTAAATTTCACCCCTGCTTGTACAGGTTTAACATCAACTATTCCGAGTGTTTTAAGTTCTTCGGCAAGCAAATTTTCTAAGCCATTTGAAGTAATCGCTAAATATTGGTTCATATCTGTCTTAATCAGCAAAAAAATGGCCTTGATTATACCTGATTAGTAATTCAATTAAGAAATAAAACACCGATAAATCTTAGTTAAATAACTTCGTTGATTAAAAAGCCACCGCTTAATTTTCACTGACGCACAAAAAATGAATTGAAGCGCACCATAAACTAATTTCACTCAAAAAATGAAGTGAGCATTTACTTCTTAAATCATGCTTCCAATTTTTAAGGCTTACAAGCGTAGTGAATACTTATTCAATCAAAAATTGGTATAGACCAAATGGGTTTTTGTCATGAAAATTTATTACATTTAGCTTTAAAATGGGAATTTTTCTGACAATACTGTTCAAAAAAACAACTATTGTCGGGTGGGTAGGAAATAAAAAAATTTTGATTTGGCAGGCATGTCTCAGCAATGAGAGTCAAATTCTATCGAATAGAGATCATAATGAGTATTTATTAGTCATTAAAACTGACGTTGGTATAGATATTTTCATCATAAAAAACAATGCACCAATGTCGTGGAAAATAAGGCAAAAAAAATCGACCACTTAGGGTCGATGTAAATACAACAAGGGAACAGGAACGAACTAGATATTAACCAACTAGTGCGACATTTAATGAGTCAAATAGGTGATTGGCGCAAGCCATACGGTTGTGCATAACCTTTATAGCTTCACCAAATTTAAGCTCTTTACAACCATCTAACGTAAAAGGAGCATCTTCAACAAGTGCACACAAACTGGCGTTGTCACCTACTTCTATCACCATGAAGTAGCCTTCTCCATAACGATTTTTTAAATGAATGATATCGCCTTCACAAGGTACATAGTCAGTCTCTTGCAAGTCGAAAAACCAGCTCTTAGGTAGAACTGGTTTATGAAAACGTTTGGCAGCAACGCAGTTAAGCGTTAATTCAGCTTGTCTAGGCTCAGATAAATCTAATTTGGATGCTTTTTGTTTGAATTCTTGGAATGCAGAAGCATCATCAACAGTAAAGTCTGTATCAGTATAGGCGCAATCTACCAGCAACTTGTTTGGGATATTGACTCTAAACAGCATGTCATTTCCAAGGTCCAACATCAGAGCTTTCTCTTGCTCGTCGTAAAACCAATTCCATGTATCTCTTGGTTTAAGCATCGTTCCGTCTCTATTATTTTGTGTATTCCGTCTCTAGGTTGACTGTAATTTCACCTATTTCAACTAACGAAAATAATTCTACAAGTAGAAAAACAAAAAAAAAGAGGAAATAAAATTCCTCTTTTCCATAAAAACAATGATGTAAACGCTTAAAGTTAGATATTCTTTACAATGTCTTTAACTAAACCCGGCCCATGATAAATAAACCCAGAATAAACTTGAACCAGTTTAGCGCCTGCAAGCAATTTTTCTTTTGCCGCAACAAAAGAGTCAATACCACCAACGCCAATAATCGGAATATTGTCCCCTAACCTAGCATACAATAGACGCACAACCTCAGTACTTCTTTGTTGGACAGGGCGACCACTTAAGCCACCCGCTTCGTTAGCGTGTTTCATCCCTTTTACCAAATTTCTATCAAGCGTCGTATTAGTCGCAATCACTCCATCGATTTGATGGCGAAGTAATGAATCACATATCTGTTCAATCTCTTCGTCATTTAAGTCTGGGGCGATTTTAAGTGCCAGCGGAACATATTTCCCATGCAGTTTTTCAAGTTCAGATTGTTTAGCTTTTAACTCAGCTAACAATTGATCGAGTGCTTCACCATATTGGAGTGTTCTCAACCCCGGTGTATTAGGCGAAGATATATTAACGGCGATATAACCTGCATACTGGTAAGTTTTTTCCATGCAAATTATATAGTCTTCCGTACCTTTCTCGATTGGGGTATCTTTATTCTTTCCAATATTAATTCCTAAAACACCATCGTAAGATGCTTTTTGAACATTGTCGACAAGGTTATCTACCCCATCATTATTGAACCCCATTCGATTGATCAAACCCTCTGCTTCTGTCAATCGAAACAACCTTGGCTTATCATTACCCGGTTGTGGTTTAGGCGTTACAGTTCCTACTTCAATAAAACCAAACCCCATTGCACCAAACGCATCGATACATTCACCGTTTTTGTCTAACCCTGCTGCAAGGCCGACAGGATTTTTGAATGTTAATCCCATACATTCGACCGGTCGTTCTGGTAAATGCTGACGGTAAAATAGATCTAATGGTGTACCTTGAATCCGTTTAAAATTTTCGATGGCGAGATCGTGTGCTTTCTCGGCATCAAGTTGAAAAAAGCCAGTCCTGGCTAGACGGTAGAGCATGTACGCCTCCGATAAAAAAAGCCCCGTATAAACGGGGCTGTATTATTTACTTATTTTTAGAACAATTCAAATTTAATAACATCAGTTCTCGCAATGCGACCGAAAATTTTGCAAATTCATGCACCGAACCGACCTTGAATTCATTGAGAATACTTTCCCAACGCTGTAGTGCTGTCTCGTTACTTGTCATCCATTCCTCTAATGCTGTTAATGGATCCAATGAGTCACCTTCCGCACAATTACAACTCAGCACTAATGCTGTTAGTTGTCGCTGTTGCCAATCCAGATCTTCGCGGAACGCTGCTCTGGCCAAGGCTTGCCAGTTATTATCAACCGCTTGAGTATTAATCTGTTTCAAGAACCAATGTAACGAAAGTCTGTCACCTAAATTGAAGTATAATTTGGCCGCATCTTCAACACTGTAGCCAGTCTCTTTCGCGACAGCAGAGATATCTAAAGCTGAATTTAAACTGGATAAACGCGATACATGTTGAGCTAATTCTGACTCAACCCCCTGCTCAATCCAAGATTGAGCAAGCTGATTATGTTCTTCAACTTCCTCTGTCACTAAGCATTGGTCAAGAACTCGACGAACAGCATTCACATCGCTCTTATAAGTTTCAATCAATTGGCTAACATTAAACTGACCGGGATTATTTCTAATCATCCAGCGCGATAAACGACGTAAGGTTCGTCTTACATGAAAAATAAGTTCATATTGCGCTTCAGCAGTAGCAATGTTATCTAGTTTACCAATTCGTTTTAATATTTCTTCAAAATTAAATATCTCACGCGCCGCAGCATAAGAGTTGGCAATTTTAACAATGTCTGCGCCAGTCTCTTCCTCCAATCGAGTGACAAAATTACACCCCATTTCGTTTACCATTTGGTTGGCTAACGAGGTCGCTATAATCTCACTTTTTAGCGGATGATTGTCGGCATGAGCAATATAGTTACAACGTAACTCTTCTGGGAAATATCTAACTAATGATTGCTTATGGTATTCATCAGATGAAATAGCATCAACAACCAATTGTTCTTTTAGCACCATTTTGCCATAGGCAATCAACACTGAAAGTTCGGGTCTAGTCAATGCTAAACCTTTTTTCTCACGTTCTAATAAAGTTTCATCGTCGGGAATATATTCTAGCGCTCGGTCTAAATAACCGGCTTTTTCTAAAGTATGAATAAAGCGCACTAATTCTTTTACTAACCCTGTGCCTTGATATTCAGTGACAGAAATGGATTCGGATTGACGATACGCATCATCAAGTACAATTTCTCCTACCTCATCTTCCATCTTAACTAGAATTTCGTTGCGTTGTTTGGTAGTCAAATCGCCAAGTGCAACGAGTCCATTGAGAAATATTTTTATATTTACTTCATTATCTGAGCAATCTACACCACCCACATTATCAACGAAATCAGTATTTACCCGACCTCCATTCAATGCATATTCTATCCGGCCACGCTGAGTAAACCCTAAATTACCTCCTTCACCAATAATTTTAGTTTTTAATTCTGAGCCATCAATACGTAGTGCATCATTTGCTCTATCACCAACGTCGGTATGCGTTTCGGTCGATGCTTTAACATAAGTCCCAATGCCACCATTCCATAAAAGATCCACGTCCATTTTTAAAAGCATCTTAATAAGATCATTAGGTGCTAACGATGCTTTACGTGTTCCGAGCATTTTTTGGATTTCAGGGGTTAACTTGATCGACTTAGATCGACGAGAGAAAACACCGCCCCCTTTAGAGATCAATTTAGGATCGTAATCTTCCCAACTTGATCGACCTTTATGAAATAAACGATCTCTTTCTGTCCACGATTTGGCGGCATCTGGATTGGGATCGATAAAAATATGCAAATGGTTAAACGCAGCTTGCAACTTAATATGTTTAGACAATAGCATGCCATTACCAAACACATCCCCTGCCATGTCGCCGATACCTACACAGGTAAAGTCCGTCGTTTGGCAGTTAACCCCCATTTCTCTAAAATGGCGTTTAACCGACTCCCAAGCACCTTTTGCTGTTATTCCCATCGCTTTGTGGTCGTAACCATTTGAGCCACCAGACGCAAATGCATCACCCAACCAGAAATTATATTCATCCGACACTTGGTTGGCTAAATCTGAAAATGTAGCAGTTCCTTTGTCGGCAGCAACAACCAAGTAAGGGTCGTTTTCATCATGGCAAATGACATGAGTTGGATGAACGGTTTCCCCTTCAATAATATTATCGGAAACATCTAACAATGCACGGATAAATTGCATGTAGCAACGCTTACCCTCTGAAAATATCTCATCTCGAGACGACAAGTTGGCTTGCTTTTTACACACAAAGCCACCTTTTGCTCCTACTGGCACAATAACTGTATTTTTAACTTGTTGTGCTTTAACTAAGCCTAAAATTTCAGTACGGAAATCTTCTTGTCTATCTGACCAACGAAGTCCACCACGAGCAACTTTACCTCCGCGTAAGTGAACCCCTTCGATATCTGGAGAATAAACGAAGATTTCGAAAGCTGGTACGGGCTGCGGTATATCAGGAATTTCACTTGGTCTGAGTTTTAATGATAACCATGGTTTAGGTTTTTTATCTTGATCGGTCTGAAAATAGTTTGTTCTTAACGTTGCACAGATCATTTCCATATAACGACGAATGATCCGATCATCATCTAGACTCTCAACTTGATCTAATTGTTCGGTGATATGATTAATCAGATCAGATTGACCTTTATTGGTACCTTTATGTTTAGGATCAAAACGTTTGATAAATAGTTGCACCAAACTTTTTGCCAATTCAGGATGATTAGATAGCGTATCCTCGATATAGTTTTGACTGAACGGAAAACCGACTTGTCGCATGTAACGAGCATAACTTCTAACAATGGTAATTTCTCTGCCCGTTAGACCAGCACCAAGTAATAAACGGTTGAAACCATCACTTTCAAGTTCGCCAGCCCAAATAGAGGCAAAAGCTTGTTGAAATCTCTGTTGTGACTCTCTCAAATCAATTTGAGCTTCACTCTTATGCAACATAGAAAAATCCAAGATCCAGTACACGGTTCCATTGGTTTTTCTAATTTCATACGGCGATTCTCCCACCACACGTAGACCTAAATTTTCTAGCATAGGCATTACGTCAGACAAGTGGATCGGATTATCTCTATGATACAGTTTTAAGTGGACAACTTTTGAATTCATGCCCTCTTCTTGAGGTCGATAAAACAACATGCCTAGTTTGTTACTGTCACTTAAACTTTCCAGCTTTTCAATATCCGCAACCGCAACACCTGGCATCACGTCTGATTTATATGAACTTGGAAATGCATTTTTAAATTCTTTGGCAAACGGCAACCCTCTACTTTCTCCAAGGTTAGCGATAATTGCGTCAGTTAGTCTGTCATCCCAAGTTGAAAAAGCTTCCATTAAGTTATGCTCTATAGTTTTTACGTCTACATTGAAATTATTGTTTTCCACTCGAACGATATAGTGTGTTCTGGCTATTGGACTTTCTGAAAAGTAAGTAGTGAAGTCTACTTCTTGGTCAGAATTCAAATGCTGTTTCAAAATCTTTTGCGTTTGTTTTCTTATTTCAGTGCTGTATCGCTCTTTTGAAACATAAACCATACAACTAAAAAATCGACCAAACGGGTCTTTTCGTACAAATAAACGTACTAGGTCTCTATCTTGCATCTGTACCACGCCCAAGCCAATTTTTAACAATTGATCTTCATCGGCTTGCAATAACTCATCACGTGGATAATTTTCTAATATATTGTGTAATGCTTTATACGAATGCGAACCTGCTCGATAGCCACTTGAATTAAGAATACGTTCAACTTTCTGACCAATAAGTGGAATATTAAATACACTTTGGTTGTAAACGGCCGACGTATATAAACCAGTGAATCGATGCTCACCAATTACTTTGCCTTCTTTATCGAATTTTTTTATGCCAATGTAATCGGTGTAAGCTGGTCGATGAATGCGTGATGGAGCATGGCCTTTTGTTAAAATAAGCAAATACGGTTTGATTGCTTCAACCTGTGCAGATTCTGCGAACTGAGTTAGTTTGACAGTACGGAGACGTTTTTTATTAGCAAAAAGCCCTAACCCTTGTTCTGCAGTAGGTTCTAATTGAAGACCTTCTTTATTTTCAACTAAGTCATATTCTTTATATCCCATAAAGGTAAAGTTATGTTTAGCTAGCCACTTCATAAACTGTAGGCTTTCTTGTAAGCGTTGTTTTTCTAGTGGAATATTATGAGCATTCTGTTCAGATTCTTGGATAACTTGTTGCAACTTATCTGACATAAGTTGCCATTGAGAAACGACCAATCCAGTATCAGTAAGGACAGCAATCAGTTCTTGTTTTAGTTTCTTCATTTCATCTGGATCATTTAAACGATCCACTTCAATATGGAATAACGATTGATATTCACCCTCACCATCGTTGACTGACACCACATCGCCACTTTTATTTCTCTGAATTTGCGTTGGCCCACTAAGCATAAAATGGCAAGTTAAACCTAATCTGGTTAATGCCATTTTTGTAGATTCAACTAAAAATGAACTGTCAGGCACGACAATTTCAACAATGGTGTGAGTGGACTGCCATCCATGGCGGCTAAAACTGGGGTTGAAAACTCGAACTGAAACGTCGCTCCGACTCGTCTCTGAAATATGATGCCACAAGCTTACTATTGCACCGTAAAGGTCAGAATCGTTACGATGAATTAAATCGTCTTGTGAAATATTGTTATATAGATGTTTCGCCAGTTGAGTAACCAAAGGTTTTTGAGCAAGTTCAAGTTTATCTTGAATAAGTTGATACACTTTTTCAAGAAGAACGGGTACAACCGTTTCTCGTGCGGCCATAATGCACTCCAAATTGTATTTTTGTTAAGGGCAAGAAATTGTGAATTCATGGAACAAGATACATGTTTCATTGTAAAATACTTATTGTATTTTGGTTAATGAATTGAGCATATAAGTGTCGATAAACATCAAAATTTGTGAGAGATAGCAGATTTAAGCTACTGAAATTTAACACTTCTACAAAGCTTCTAGTTGGATGAATTTGTTATCAGTATCGGTGGTTAAGCGAAATCGTCCTCTAATCCCTATTTGAGTTAGAAAAGGTCTCATTCTTGCGGCAGGAATTTGTAAATTTAAGCCTTGCTCCGTATAAACCATAACGCTACTTGCACTACCAGAATAATGTTGTAAAAACACGTGATAAGGAATATCTAAGCGAAAGGTATAATGATTCATTTGATTCTGGTCAAATCCTTAATCTTTACTATCAATGTATAAAATATCTAGCCAAGATACTCTGAAAACGATGGTTTACAGAGTACCTTATATAGGCTGATATTGTCTTATTAAGACTCTAATGCTTTAGTTACTTTTTCAAATAAATCTTTAGCCAGATTGTCCATTTTAGATAGCTGTTCTAACTCTGCATGCATTAAGACCTGACGCGCTTGATCGTAATTACGATACTTTAAAAGTGGGTCAATAAGCCGTGATGCTACTTGTGGATTACTACTGTTTAATTCAGTTAAAATTTCACCAATAAACCGATAACCTGAACCATCCTTTGCATGGAAATGAACTGGATTCGCATTGAAAAAAGCGCCTAATAAACTACGAATTCTATTCGGGTTTTTCAAGCTAAAAGCAACATGATTCATTGTTTGTTTTATCATATCCAATGCATTATCTGCCGGATTAGTACCTTGTAATGTAAACCATTTATCCATTACTAAGCCATCATCACTCCATTTATTACTGAAATCAGTCATGAGATTCGCACGGCAGTTAAGTTGTGCCAAATTAGCAGCAGTTAATGCGGCCACTGTATCGGTCATATTATTAGCAGCGAGGTAATGTTTAGAGACAAGCTCATTTCCTTCTGCTAAATAAGCTAAGTAACCTAAGCAAATATTTCTAAGCGCACGTTTAGCAATAGCAGGATGTTCGATTGAATATTCATTTTGATGTAACGTGGCGTATAGTGCATTAAATTCATCTTGCAAACTTTCAGCCAGCAACACCTTAGTTGAATGTAAAACTGAGGCGATTGCATCGACGTCTATCGGTTTGAACCAGCCAGCTACTTCATTCTGACTCGGCAACGACAGCATTTCAGCGATAAATGCAGGATCAAGATCTGAATTTAACAATACCCCTCTAAATGCGTCGATGACCGCTTCTGGAAGTAAAAATGGTTGTCCTTTTTGTTGGTTTTCGACGTTAGCTTTGATGTACTTAGCAAGCAACATCTGTCCTGCATCCCAACGAGCAAAGTCATTCGATGCATGTACCATCAAAAACATTAATTCATCATCGGAATAGCCATAGACCAATTTTACGGGAGCGGAAAACTCTCTAAGTAATGAAATTACTGGCTTTTCTGTAACATTTTCAAATACAAAATTTTGCTTGGCTTGTTTAATGTCTAACACATTACCAATTTGGTTACCGCCACATTGAAGTGGAATAATCTCACCTTGCTGCGAATACAACTCAATATTCAAAGGAATATGTAGTGGCAACTTTTCCGGTTGTTCTTGACTTGAAGGAGTAGATTGAATCACAGTGAGGCTAAAAGTTTGTCGCTCTGGATCAAACTCTGTATCAACATTTATTGTTGGAGTTCCCGATTGACTGTACCAACGTTTAAATTGAGACAAGTCTACCGACGTTGCGTCTTGCATTGATGCAACAAAATCATCACAAGTAGCTGCGGTACCGTCATGGCGTTCAAAGTACAGTTTCATTCCTTTTTGGAAACCTTGTTCGCCTAATAACGTATGCATCATTCGTATAACTTCACTGCCCTTTTCATATACAGTTAAAGTATAAAAATTATTCATTTCAATGACTTTGTCAGGTCTTATTGGATGCGACATTGGGCTAGCATCTTCGGCAAACTGAGGCCCGCGGATAATTCTTACATTGTTAATTCGATTGACTGCTCGGGATCCAAGATCAGATGAAAATTCTTGATCTCTAAACACCGTTAACCCTTCTTTCAAACTCAATTGAAACCAATCTCGACAGGTTACTCTGTTGCCTGTCCAATTATGGAAGTATTCGTGACCAATAACCGCTTCAATACCTAAATAATCGCTATCAGTCGCCGTCTGATCATTGGCTAATACATACTTTGAATTAAAGACATTTAAGCCTTTATTCTCCATTGCACCCATGTTAAAAAAGTCTACCGCCACAATCATATAAATATCTAAATCATATTCTAAACCGAAACGTTTCTCGTCCCACTCCATCGAACGCTTTAAAGAAAGCATGGCATGATTCGCACGGTCAAGATTGCCTTTATCGACATATATTTCAAGCGTCACATCTCGACCAGACTTAGTTGTGTATTTGTCTGATAGAACATCAAAGTCACCTGCTACAAGAGCAAAAAGATAGGCAGGTTTTGGGTGAGGGTCATGCCATTCAACCCAGTGCTTCCCGTTCGCAAGATCACCTTGTGCCACTTTATTACCATTGCTCAATAAAAATGGATACAAAGATTTGTCCGCAATAACTTTGGTCGTGAATACTGCCAATACATCAGGACGATCCATATAATAGGTAATACGACGAAATCCTTCCGCCTCACATTGTGTACAAAAGGCACCATCGGATTTGTACAATCCTTCAAGCGCACTGTTTCCTTCGGGATCAAGTTGTGTTTTAACAGTAAGAACAAATTGGTTCGGTAAATCATTAATGACCAATTTCCCTTCCATTTGTTGATATTGATTCCAATCCACGCCATCAACTTGCAGTTCGAGTAGCGTCAGTTGCTCGCCATCTAAACTAAGCGAATGGCTGTCTCCCATTTGCTTAATGGTGGAAACAGCCGTAACAATGGTTTCATTGTCGGCAAGGTCAAATTCAAGATTAACTTTAGAGATACTGTGGCTAGGTAATTGATAATCTTTACGATATTTTGCTACTGGCTGGGCTTGGTTTTGTGACGACATCATATTTCCTTAACTTTAACTTGCTAGTTTATCTGTTCTAACAAGGTATAAACCAAATCTTATATTTCATTCAATTCCAGTTAACCGAAAAAAACGAGCATTGCGCTCGTTTTTTCGGTGACCAATTGGTTAACTGGTTTTCAGCGTGTTAATCATATCGACCATAATGTCGACGGATTCATCTAGATAGGCATCAGGCGCTTGATAATCTTTGTCTACTTCATCCAAAGATTTATATAGTTCTTTACCCATCGCTTCTTGACGCTGATTAATACGTTCGAGACGTTTTACTTCTCTGTCTTCTATTTGTTGAACGCGTACTTTTTCATTCAAAGACAACATATTATCGTCTTGTTCTGCTTTGTATTTGGCAATATCTTCAGCAATAAAGCCAAATTCTCTATCGGTACTAATTCTAGCTTGGTGTAATTTGTCCAACTGAGCGATTTGATCTTGGCGCTGTTTAATAACATTGTATGCAGCTTTATCTATGCTATCCCATGGAAGCGCATTATCTTCTACACTTTCACCAGTATCTTCAGGATCAATAGCGGTTGGATAAGCGATATCAGGCACTACACCTTTATTCTGAGTACTACCACCATTAATACGATAGAACTTCTGAATAGTATATTGAACATACCCTAATTCTTTATCAAACAGATCATAAATATGATTCAAAGAACGGTGTTGCTGAACCGTACCCTTACCGAAAGTCTGTTCTCCTAAGATGATCGCTCTACCGTAGTCTTGCATAGCTGCAGCAAATATCTCCGATGCAGACGCACTATATCGGTTGATCAATACTGTCATAGGACCATCATAACTTGATACATTGTCAGTATCGCTGTTTACATTGACACGGCCATAGCTATCTCTCACTTGAACCACTGGACCTTTATTAATAAATAGACCAGAAAGCGCCGTCGCTTCAGTTAACGCGCCACCACCATTGTTTCGTAAATCGACGATAATGCCATCAACCGATTGTTGTTCAAGTTGCTTGATTAATTTATCGGTATCTTTAGATAAGCCAACATAAAAACTCGGTACTTCAAGTACACCAATTTTTTTGCCATCTTTTTCTACAACTTCCGATTTAACCGCCCTATCTTCCAAGCGTACTTTATCTCGAACAATAGTGACATTGTAACTTTTACTAGTTTTTCCATCAGGAAGAATATTAAGAGTAACTTTGGTGCCTTTCGGTCCTTTAATTAGCTGCACAACGTCATCTAGGCGCCAACCAATTACATCCACCATTTCTGCATTTTCTTGCCCAACGCCGATAATTCTATCGCCATCATTCAGCTCTTTACTTTTTGAAGCCGGACCACCCGCAACTAAAGAACGAATAACCGTATAATCGTCAGTCATTTGGAGCACTGCACCTATTCCTTCCAACGACAAACTCATTTCAGATTGAAATTGCTCTGCATTGCGTGGCGATAAGTAACTAGTGTGAGGATCAACTTGACGAGCAAAAGCATTCATATAAACCTGAAACGCATCTTCACTCTTAGATTGAGTAAGACGTTTGATTGCATTGTTATAACGCTTTTCAAGCATCTCTTTAATTTCAGGCCATTCTTTGTCTGTTAACTTCAAACTCAGCGCATCATATTTTACTCGCTTACGCCAAAGTTCATTCAGTTCACTGGTATTTTTAGCCCAAGGTGCTTCAGAACGGTCTAATTGAATAGACTCATCAGTATCAAAACTAATTTCTTTATCAAGGAGCGACAAGGCATAAACGTAACGTTCATATCTCCGAACTAGAGATAGGTTATAGACATCAAAAGCAATTTGATTGTCGCCTATTTTTAGCTGGTCATCGAGTAAAATAGACCAATCAGAAAAAGACTCAATATCAGCTTGTGTGAAAATATTACGATTATAATCGAGCATTTCTAAATAGCGTTCAAACATCGCTTTAGAAAAATCATCATCTAAACTGAAATGTTTATAATGAGATCGAGTAAACCGAGAGGTTACTCGTTTACTTGCGGTTTGATGCTGAACTTCAGCCGCAAGAGTTGGAAGTTGATCTTTAGATATTTTTGATTCTAAAGCTTGAGCAGAAGCCGCGATGCTAATGCATGCGGCAACCAAAGTCAGTTTTAAACGGCATTTCATGCGTAGGATAATCTCCTCTATGCGCGCAAGTGCTCCACTTTTACAACCATTTGAAGGCCATTGGTCAGGCGAACACGTACATCATCCTTGTTGATTTCGACTATTGTTGCAGCCATATTTCCTTTACCCATATTTACATTCACGTCTTTTCCAACCGCCATTTCATCGGAGTTTAGAGAACGAGTTTCTGCAATTACGGGCTTGCTTTTTTGTTTCTGCTGTTGTGGTTTAGCAGGTTTAGCACTGCGTTTCTGTGCTGCTGCTTTAGCCTTAGTTTTGCCTTCTTCACGAGCTTTATTAGCTTGCTCTTTACGGCGCTCTTGCACTCGAGCTTTACTCTCTGCAAGTGCTTGTTTTGCATGTTCAACATGCTCTTCTTCTAGCTCACCACAAGCATTACCATCTAAATCAACACGTACTGCTCCTGGTTTTATCCCATGAAGATAACGCCATGAAGACGTGTACTGTCTTAGTGCTGCACGTAACTGAGTTTTACTCACTTTACCGTCGTCTTTCAATCGTTCTGCTAGATCTTGAAAGATACCAATTTTAAGTGGTTTAGCTTCACCTTCTAAAGTAAAGCATTTAGGGAAACATTCAGCAACATAAGCGATAACTTCTTTGCTGTTTTTCAACTTTTCAGTGTTTTCCATGAGGTTTCCTGGTTGGAGCGGCCTTCCCGCGAACTAAATTTGATAAATATTTGGGCTATTATAAAGACATGCTTATGAAAAACCACAGGCAATTAGCTTTTTATACCTCAATAGCCTGCGAATTAAGCACCTTTTCTACTTTATTCATCAAATCAACCAAGCCTTTCTCATCAATTTCGCTGAATCTCGACAATTTAGGGCTATCGATATCTAAAACACCGGCAATTTTGCCTTCAATAGAAAACGGAATAACAATTTCAGAATTCGTCTGCCCATCGCAAGCTATGTGACCAACAAACTCATGCACATCTTGTATTCTTTGTACTTGATTAGTTGCAACCGCAGTACCACACACTCCTCTGCCTAGAGGGATACGGATACAAGCTGGTTTACCTTGAAACGGGCCTAATACCAGCTCGTCACCATCCATTAGATAAAAACCGACCCAATTAACGTCTTTCAACTCTACATTTATTAACGCACTAAGATTCGATAAATTGGCGATTAGGTTCTTCTCTGTTTCGATTAAGGCGATAGCTTGCTTAGTCAAAGATTGGTAATCTTTTAATTCCATACTTATATTTACCACTTAAAGATCGTTATATTGCAACTTAAACAATATGTTGATGTTAATTTTTGTCTATGATTACTCGTAATCGTTTAATTTACTATGTAATGTTTGCACAGTGCAAACTTTAAAGTACTTTTACTGTACATTCGTACGGTTAACTTGATTTACTTACAACAGTTAAGTTTTGAAATAGATAGATTTAAAAATATCACAGTTTAGGGTAGAACAACGGTCAAACAAGCAATGAAAGAAATAATAAGCAGTAAATTGTTCTGCTTCGGACAATAACAATGCAATACACTAGAGCAGACAATACAACCAATAAACTGACTCCCTCACAATTATGTAAAGGGTGTGAATTACCTGTGGCGGTTGAAACGTTACCAGCAGGAAAAACAGCCTATTGTCCTCGCTGTAATACAAAATTGTATCGTGGTGGTAAAAACAATTTGACCGGCAACATTGCTATCGCAATAACTTGTCTACTGCTCTTTGTCCCTTCACACTTTTTCCCGTTTATTAGCATTCGTTTAATTGGAATGATGATTCCGGCTACCCTTCCCTCAGGTACATTGACCTTAATGGAAGAAGGATTTATTGCTCTGGGACTACTAATTTTATTTTGTAGCTCAATTGCACCTTTATTAGTGAGTGTATGCGTTCTTATTATTCATGCTGCATTAAGAAAGCGTTGGTTTTTTGCATTTAAACAGGCTCTTTCCACTGTTCATTTTTTAAAACAGTGGATGATGTTGGATGTGTTTTTGGTTAGTGTGGCAATTTCTTGCTTTAAACTACAAGATTATTCGGACATCTATGTTGGAGTCGGTTTATACGGCATCATTTTATTACAGCTTTTTTCATTATTACTCATATCGAGAGTGAGCGTAAAACGTTATTGGCAAGCCTGGAAAAGCGATACAAGTTTCCATGTATCTGACAAAGTGGTGCATTGTAGTCACTGCCATTTATCTCAGCCTGAAGCACAAAAATGTCTTCGTTGCCATTCTGTACTTTATCACCGTAAACCTTATTCGATACAGAAAACATGGGCATTACTGATTGCTGCAGCGGTGTTTACTATTCCTGCTAATGTTATCCCCATTTCTATCTTTTTTAATAATGGTCAACGAGTTGAAGATACCATTTTTTCCGGTGTAGCCTCATTAATTGTGAGAGATATGCATGGAATTGCTTTGATTATATTTGTCGCCAGTATCATTGTTCCTGCCGCTAAAATTATCGGATTAGGTTATATATTAATCAGCATTCAGTGTAAGCAGCGTATTTTAAAGAAACAGCGAATGTTCATATACTTTGTTGTTAAATGGATAGGAAAATGGTCTGTAATGGATCTGTTTGTAATTTCTATTATGATGACCTTAGTCGATAGAGGACAAATCCTTAATTTTGCACCTGGTTTTGGCGCGGTTGCTTTTGGTGCTGTTGTCGTTTTAACTATGTTAGCAACAGAAAGTTTTGATCCACGACTAATATGGGACAACCCAACAGCGACGCATACATCTTTAACTAAAAGCCTAAAACGCTCGCTAGCCAATAAACAGAAACAAACTATTTCGGTTGGCATTAATAACAAGGAACTTGATACATTAGATGAGTAATACTGAATCAACATCACAAACATACAAACCAAATGTAAAAAGAGAGTTTGGCATATCACCGCTGTGGATATTGCCCATCATTACCTTGGCGTTAGCAGGATGGCTTGTCATTAAAGCAATAAATGACGCGGGACAGCGTGTACAAATCTACTTCTCAGATGCTCAAGGGCTCATTGCAGGACGCACCACTATTCAATATCAGGGCTTGGAAGTTGGTATGGTTCGAGATATCTCTTTATCTTCTAATTTAGATAATATCTATGTCGATGCCGATATTTACCCTCAAGCAACCCAACTACTGGGTAAAAACACCCGTTTTTGGTTGGTTAAACCTAAAGCTAGTATCTCTGGGATTTCTGGATTAGATGCGTTAGTTTCTGGTAATTACATTGCTATTCAACCAGGCGAAGAGTTAAACCAAGATGACGACGACGAACTACAAACTAAATATATTGCACTAGAAAGTCGACCTGCCGATTTAGAAGCTAATCAAGGATTAAACATTACACTTAGATCAAATGATCTTGGTTCTATTTCAATTGGGTCACAAATTGTTTATCGAAAAATTCCAATTGGCGAGGTGTATAATTATAAACTTGAACCAGATGGTAAAACCGTTCTTATCGACGCTTATATAAACAACGAATACGCAAATATCATAACTAATAAAAGTCGCTTTTGGAATGTAAGTGGTGCAGGTGCGCAAATTGGCTTTCATGGTGTTGATGTGCAATTCGAAAGTTTAAGTGCTCTTTTAACCGGAGCAATTGCAGTAGACTCTCCGGATGGTGGTGAACCAGTCGAAGAAAAAGCCCAATTTCGACTTTACCCTGATTTAAAGACCGCAGGTCGTGGTATCCCAATTCACATTACTTTGCCAGATGGAAACAACATTTCCGCGGGCGGTGCTCCGATAATGTATCGCGGCATAGAAATTGGCCAAATCACTCACTTAACCTTGAATAAAGAGCGTGAAGATATTGTTGCATTAGCCGCAATTCAGCCAGCATTTAGTGACACTTTGAATAGTGGCACGCGCTTTATGTTAGAAGAGGCCAATTTATCCTTAACCGAATTTGATAATTTATCTAATTTGGTCACGGGTAATTTTCTAACCCTGATTCCAGGCCAAGGCGAACAAGCACGAAACTTTACCGCCATTACGAAAGACGAATTACTAAAAGAGAAACAACATTCTACTTCTATATCCCTTACATCAGATGACTCCTATGGATTGAGTGTGGGTACAGAAATTCTTTACCGTGGTTTCTCTGTAGGCTCTATAAGTGCAATCAATCTAGTCAAAGACCAAGTTACTTTTGAAGCACTGATCGACAATGAATATCAGCATCTTATTAAATCTAACAATCGATTTTTTGTCTCAAGCGCTGCTAACGCTCAATTAACTCAATCTGGTGTGAGTATTTCACTGCCAACAGCGAAACAGTTACTTGCGGGATCAATAAGTTTTATTAGTAAAGGTGACAATAACGCTAATAGCGATTATCGTTTATTTGCCAATCAATCTCTTGCTGAACTCGCCGATTATGAGCAATCAGGCATATACAAAATAACACTATTTGCTAGCCAACTACCCTCAGTATCTAAAGGGAGTCCACTGTTATACCGCAACCTTGAAGTGGGTAAAGTACAAGACTACTCTCTCACCACAAATGGTGTCGAGATTACCGTCGCTATAGATAATAAATACAAACACTTGCTCTCTGAACAAACCGTATTTTGGAACCGTTCTGGTGTAGAAGTGCAAGCAGACTTAAGTGGAGTAAGCATCAAAGCGGCACCACTCAAAAGTTTACTTCAAGGTGGGATCGCCTTTGATAATCTATCAGGTGTCGAAAATAAATCTGGTGCGTACTGGCGTCTCTATGATGACTATGAGCAAGCGGCAAAGTACGGAAGCACTATTTCGTTACTCTCTTCTGATACGGTCACAGTAAAAGCTGGCTCTGCGATCAAATTTCAAGGCGTAACCGTGGGTGAAGTACTTCTACTTACTCCTGATTTTACTAACAGTACAACCAATATCAGTGCTCGTATTTTTCCTGAATACGCTGATAAATTAGCGGTAACAGGTAGCTACTTTTGGACTGTTTCACCACAAATCAGTTTCGATGGTGTGAAAAATTTAGATTCTATTATTGCTAGCTATATCAACGTTCAACCAGGAAATGGCGAACATGCCACTCAATTTCCGTTACACTCTTCAGCCATTGAAACGTCAGGAGTGTCGTTTACTCTACAAAGCCAACATCGTCGGTCAGTCACGGTTGGTGCGCCAGTATTCTATCGCGATATAGAGGTCGGAAAAGTTACCAATGTGCAGCTAGGAACGTTTGCCGATAGAGTAGTGACAAGTATTGAAATAAAAGCTGAATATGCCTATTTAGTACGAGAAAACAGTGTATTTTGGAATGTGTCAGGACTGGATATTTCGATAGGTTTATCTGGTGCGCAGATAAAATCGAGTACAGTTGATAACCTGCTTCGCGGTGGAATTGCCTTTGCTACCCCACAAGAAAAGCAACTATTACCACCAGCCCAACCAGAACAAGCTTTTATTTTACACCCAGAGTTACAACCAGAATGGCGGGAATGGCGAACGGCTATTCCAAAACCATAACTTACTTTGTTATTAGTGAGTTATCTTCCGCCCCACTGACGAAATGCAGTATAAAAGCTGCATTTCGTTTTTATATACGCACAATTTTAGTTAGAATTAACCTCCACTACCTTACCGAGATACCTTTGTGCACGCCAATATTGAACTTCCGCAACAGTTTTTAGAGCAAATCGAATCCATCATGCCGTCTCACTTGGACATGAATGACTTCATCGAAGCTTGTCAAAAACCTTTGCGCAGAAGCATCCGAGTAAATACGTTAAAGATATCTGTACAAGATTTTATCTATAGAGCAGAGAGAAAAGGATGGAAGCTTACCTCTATACCTTGGTGTGATACGGGCTTTTGGTTACAACGACCCGATACAGAACACGGTAGATTAGGCAATACAGCAGAACATATGGCAGGGCTATTTTATATTCAAGAAGCCAGTTCAATGTTGCCGGTTAGTGCTCTATTTAAAGGGCAGCAAGGTGGGTTTATTACTGTGCTAGACATGGCAGCTGCACCCGGTTCAAAGACTACCCAACTTTCTGCGGCCATGGACAATAACGGGACAGTGGTAGCTAATGAGTTCTCAGCGAGTCGAGTTAAAATACTGCATTCAAATATTCAACGTTGTGGCGTACGAAATGCGGCGTTAACTAATTTTGACGGTCGAGTATTCGGTGGTTGGCTGCCAGAACAATTTGACGCGATATTGTTAGATGCGCCCTGCTCTGGTGAAGGTACAATTCGTAAAGATCCGGATGCAATGAAAAACTGGAGTAAAATCTCGACTCTGGAAATAGCACACACTCAAAAAGAGTTAATCGAAAGCGCTTTTTTTGCTTTAAAACCTGGTGGGATTTTGGTTTACTCAACCTGTACGCTCAATCACGAAGAAAATGAACAAGTTTGTCATCACTTAGCAGAAACGTTTGCCGATAATGTTGTATTTGAGCCGCTGGATAACTTATTCGATAATGCGAGCCAAGCCATTACTCAAGATGGTTTTTTACATGTTTACCCCCAAATCTATGATAGTGAGGGTTTCTTTGTTGCCAAAATACGAAAAATCGGGTCGGTCGACACACCAAAAGTGAAAAAGCGCTTAGGCAAGTTTCCTTTTACTAAAGCAAACCAAAAAGAAAGTGACGGCGTAACTAAATCGCTATTTGATACACTGGAATTGAGACTACCAGATTCTAGTAGCATTTGGGTTCGTGAAAAAGAAATCTGGTTATTTCCTAATTCATTAGAAAACATGTTAGGAGAAATTCGATTTTCTCGCATGGGAATAAAACTCGCCGAGCGTCATAAAAAGGGTTATCGATGGCAGCACGAAGCGGTAATCGCACTTGCTACTGGTCAAGAAAAAAATACCGTCAGTCTTGAAATCAATGACGCCAGAGAATGGTACATGGGACGAGATGTACGCCCCGACAACTTGTCAGGTACCGGCGAAGTGATTGTTAAATATGGTGACGATATTATTGGTATAGGCAAATGGGTAGGAAATCGAATCAAAAATGGCTTACCAAGAGAACTAGTCAGAGATAATAACTTATTTTAACTAGTGGTTAATTAATAAGTTATTAGTACTTATAATCCAATTTATACTACCGCCTAATATCTAAACAAAAAGCCCCAAACTAACTATAATTTGGGGCTTTTTTGACAGATTGTGTCTGTTAGATGCATAATTTAATCAACTAAGCGGATGCCTTCTTTTTCGATAACAATAATGCCCTTTTTATATAAACCGCCAATACTTTTCTTAAACGTACCTTTACTGGTTCTAAATACAGAAAATATAGCGTCTGGTGTCGACTTATCGTTTAAAGGCAAATAACCCTCTTTCTTCCGCAGTAGATCGACAATTTTTTCACTTAAATCATCCATTTTCGCAACACCAACTTTTTGCAATGACAAATCGATTTTGCCATCATCTCTGATATTTTTTATAAAACCTTTTACTCGTTTACCAATAAACAGCTTTCCGAATACGTCGGAAGGAAAAATCATTCCCCAGTGTAGGCCGTTAATAATAGCTTTATAGCCAAGTTCACTTCGCTCAGCAATAATTAAATCAACCGCTTGGTTAAGCGAATATTGTGCAGGAACTTTATCGAGTATCTTATTGAACTTGGTGGTACCAACAATCCGACCGGATGCTTTGTCAGTGTACACATAAACTAAGATTTTTTGCCCTTCGTTAAAACGAGATCGTTGCTCACTAAAAGGAACCAAAAGATCTTTTTTATCAATACCCCAATCAACGAACGCACCGGTATTATTTACCCCAACCACATTCATTAAACCAAATTCTCCGACTTGTGCAATCGGTGTATCGCAAGTGGCAGTTAACTGGCGTTCTGAATCGAAATATAAAAATACCTTAATCTGCTGGCCAATAATCTCTGGGCCAAAGTTTAACCCTTCTGGAACTTCACGCTTTGGTAGCATGACACTTCCGTAATCTTCTGCATCCAGAAAAAGACCAAAATCTTCTATTTTTACTATTTCTAGCTCGTTTATCTGACCAACTTTAATCATCAATTTGTTCCTATATCTAACCAACCGCGGATTATACGCTAGATAAGTTCACGTTGTTATTAGTTTCTTGTCACATTCGGCCATCAATGGGGTCTATTTAACGTGATGGTGTCTTTTATGACTCGGTGTTATGTCTATTGATCACTTTTATCGATAACGTCAACTTAAACCAAGCCATTAACTCATGTTCATTAATAGATGGACAAGTTACCTTTATTTTAACCGTTTTATTGACTCGTTCACCTGATTTAATCGCTTCTTCTAACATCTCATCAACCCGTTTTCCATCGTCACAACTAAATAGTACATCTCCTTCAGGTCTCTTAATAAACTGAGCTTCCACATCTTTAAACGCTAGTGAAATAGTATAGCCGCTTTGCTGAGCCTTACTCATCGCTAAAAAACCACCCGCCACATCTGCTCCAATCGCAAGTGCACCAAAGTACATACTATTTAAATGGTTTTTAGTCCTTCTTTTTAAAGGTATTTTGACAATCACTTTTTCATCATTCATTACTATTATTTTTGGTCTGCATAACCAGATCAGAGGGACTTTAGTAAATGAAAATATATTGAGATAAAGATTTGCTTTTGAGAGAGGTGATAACATAAAAGGCGCCACTATAACAACTGATTAGACCAGTTAAGCGGCACCAACAAACATTGTCAAATTTATGTTACAAAATTGCTACTGAAATAGCACTCTATGCAGTAATGGCGACTTTCATGTTCTTAAGTTCGGTCATTGTTTCTTGTAATAACGGTAACTGAGACAAGTAAGGACATAACACTAAGTACGGTTTATTCGCTTTATTAACTAATTTCACCATTTGCACCAATAACAATGAAATAGCTTCACTCTGCATATCAAATGCGTACTCTAGTGATTCATTTTTATTATCAAGTCCTAATGTAAACTGAGCAATATTTTCTAGGTTAATCACTACCCCATCAAAATACTGAATGATTTTATCGGCAAGAAGAATAGAAGAAGGAACATCACAAGAATAAAGCAGGCGGAAACCATTTAACCCTCTAGGCAAGCCTTGTTCTGCTAGCTTATCGATTATCGTTGCCGCATCACTCAACTTTCTAACAAACGGAACCACAACTTCAATATTATAGCCTTCAGCACGTAACTGTTTCACCACATCACACTCTAAAGCAAACGCCTCGCTATAAAGTTCTGAAGCATAACGAGCAACACCTCGTAAACCCATTGTCGGGTTCACTTCGCTATTTTCACATTCACCACCTAAAAGAGACGCAAAGGTGTAGCTATCCATATGACTCAAACAAACACGGATAATCTGATGCTTGGGTGTAATAGAATCTTTTATCTTAGAACAAAGCGTAGAAACAAAATGCTCTTTGAGCGGTTGCCCATCAAGTATCGCTTTTAACGTTTCGCTATCCTTTTCCGACAATGAGTCAACTTTAATTGCAGGATGATAAAACACATGCTCCATTATCAAGTCACCCAAAGAAACGTACAACTGATCAGAATCGACCAAGTCAGCGTAAGAAGGAAGCGCATTAACAACTTCGATATCTGAAAGAATGGCACCTTGACCTGCGTTACTCATTACTGCTCCATTAGTTAAACAATTACTATTGTCACGAAAATACAATTCAACACAATTTAACTCAAGTTAAAACTGCAAATTACACCAATAAATATCAATAAACGCTTCAATTGCAATATTTTTCAACACAAGTTTTCGATTGGCAGTTTATTCCTACCTTCATTTCCGCTATCTTTAGCGCTCGATATAATACTGATTATAGGCGCAAAGATGCCATTAAAAACCGACGAATTGAGAACTCAAGCTATAGGTCCAATGCCAACTCCTGCTGAACTTGTAAATTCATATCCTCTTACCGATGATGTGGCAGAGCGGATTGCACATTCTCGCAGACAAATTGAAAATATTCTCAGTGGACAAGATCACCGTCTACTCGTCATTGTTGGACCGTGTTCCATTCACGATACTGATGCAGCACTAGATTATGCAGAGCGTTTAACTCGCCTTCAGAGCCAATATGACAATGAGCTATTCATCGTCATGCGGACTTATTTTGAAAAACCTCGAACCATTGTAGGTTGGAAAGGCTTAATTACCGATCCCAACCTCGATGGATCTTATGCTTTAGAAGCCGGATTGGCAAAAGCACGTAAACTATTGTTAGATATCAACAAGCTCGGCCTCGCCACTGCTACTGAGTTTTTAGATATGATTACCGGTCAGTATATTGCTGATCTTATTACTTGGGGTGCAATTGGCGCACGTACAACCGAATCTCAAATCCACAGAGAAATGGCATCAGCATTGTCTTGCCCTGTCGGTTTTAAAAATGGCACCAATGGTAATGTAAAAATCGCGATTGATGCAATTAGAGCATCGAAAGCAAGTCATTATTTTTATTCACCAGATAAAAATGGTCGAATGACCGTCTACCGCACCAGTGGCAACCCATTTGGACATGTTATTCTTCGTGGTGGCGATCAAGGACCGAACTTCGATGCTACTTCAGTCAAACAAGCTTGTGATAAACTACAACAAGTTGGTTTACCAGAAAAACTCGTGGTCGACTTTAGCCATGCAAACTGTCAAAAACAACATAAAAAACAACTAGATGTAGCAGAAGACATCTGCCAACAGATTCTGTCAGGAAGTACAGCGATTGCGGGTATTATGGCCGAAAGCTTTATTTTAGAGGGAAACCAATCGATGACAGACCTAAATAATCTGGTTTATGGTCAATCGATTACCGACCCATGTTTAAGCTGGAGTGACACCGAAACAATGTTGGACATGCTTGCTAACGCGATTAAAAATAAACCACAAGGAGCCTAACTTATGCCTTCGTTTGATATTATCTCCGAAGTCGACAGCGTTGAACTGCGTAATTCAGTTGACAATGCAAATAGAGAACTTTCAACTCGATTTGATTTTCGGAACGTTGACGCTAGTTTTGATATAAAAGACGACACAGTAAAACTCACCGCCCAAGATGATTTTCAACTTAGGCAAATGATGGACATTTTGCGTGGTAACTTAGCTAAACGAGGGGTTGATGCAGAATCGATGGAAACCAAACCTTCAGTCCACTCTGGGAAAAATTGGTATCAAGACGTTGCATTTAAGCAAGGAATTGAAACATCAGTCGCCAAAAAAGTGGTTAAAACCATTAAAGATGCAAAAATCAAAGTTCAAGCATCTATTCAAGGTGATAAAGTCCGAGTTACTGGTAAAAAAAGAGATGACTTACAAAGTGTCATGGCGTTGATCAAAAGTTCTGAACTAGGTCAACCATTTCAATTCGAAAATTTTAGAGATTAACTTTATTGCATAAGCCACATATCATCTATTGATGTGGCTTTTGCTTTTCTTTCTAGACCGTTAATCAACAATTCTCAACAACGTGTCTGCCAATGCCATTTTTGCCATGGTCTGACTTTCACTTAGTTTGTTTTTTGGAATAAATATGCAAACTTTCTTCAGATCTGAATCAACGTGTTTATCCAATATCTGACCTAAATGATCGTTATCACTATAGGTAAATCGTTCGGCATCTCTACGACAAAGGTCAATAAACGGATATGGGCACGTCTCAGGATATAAGACTAATTCGCTTTGCTGCATGATACGTAACGTTCTAATAGAAAGTAGCTCTACATTTTCACCAAACTCAACCCAAAAACGTGACACTGTCATGTTGTAACAATTTTGCAAGTATGCGGTATAAATTGCTTCTAAATCTTCTATATTTTCAGTTAGTTCGACTTCCGGGTTAGCAAAAAAATCCTCCCAAAAACGACGCCTTTCATCGACTGTTTGATAGGTTTTTTTTATGTCAGTCCGTTTACTCGAGGCAAAGTCAGTGAGTAAGCCGGTATTCTGAGGTAAAACGCTTTCTATTTTTTCTCTAAGGTTACGGATCAGTACTGGAGATGCACCTCCACTCGAAATAGCAATTTGTACTTTTCCACGATTAATCATGGAAGGCGTAATGAAATCACAATACGGTTTGTCGTCGACCACATTAACTAAAATTCCTCGTTTTTTTGCATCTTTATGCACTTTGTAATTCAAATCAGGATTATTGGTCGTAGCCCACACTTGAATGTAATCTTCAGTGTAATCATCTCTGTATTGAGACTGAACCCAAACTAACAATTGTTTATCTGCGCAATCTTTCAAATAACTTGAAACTTCTGGTGAGACGACCGTGACACGAGCGTTAGCGCGTAACAAGGCGTCCACCTTGCGACTAGCGACATCCCCGCCCCCTACAACAAGAACTGGCTTATTGTTTAAATCGAGAAAAAGTGGAAAGTACTGCATATAGATCCTTTTTTAATAGATATCACTAAATTGGCACAGGTATCCAAGTTGGTGCTTCAAAGTAACATATTGTGCACAAAAATAACTATTTACTGTCAAATTTATACATCATACCAGTTGAATGCTCTAATTATTAGCACAATAAAAACACTTTAAACCAGTAGCACATCTTTTTTACTACAAATCACTCTAAATCACCATAGTTGTGCACTGTTGCACTATTTACAAACACGTAACATTTCGTCATTCTAAACATCGTACGGTTAATTAAATTTTTTGAGCTATACTTTTTAAATCATTAATTAATGGAATTTTTGACCTACAAACGGATGTAAATAATGTTCTAACTGCATTAGCAAATAAAGCTAGGCATATAACATAACATATAAAGAACTGTATCAGGTGTCACCTGGTTCAATATGGATTATACAGGAAGGATACAAATGGCGAATAAACTTACAATTATTGCTTCAGTCGTAGCGGCTTCTACTGCTTTAATGGCTAATTCAGCATCAGCTGCAGAAAGTACTTTAGAGAAAGTCAAAGCTCAAGGCTTTGTTACTTGTGGTGTATCAACCGGTCTACCAGGATTTTCTAACCCTAACTCAAAAGGTGAATGGGAAGGTATTGATGTAGAATACTGTCAAGCCATCGCAGCTGCTGTGTTAGGTGATAAAACTAAAGTTAAATACGTACCTTTAACTGCTAAAGAGCGCTTTACTGCTCTTCAATCTGGTGAAATTGACGTTCTAAGTCGTAATACAACTTGGACTCTTCATCGTGATACTGCTCTTGGTTTGAACTTCGCTGGCGTAAACTATTACGACGGTCAAGGTTTCATGGTTAAGAAAGAACTTGGCCTAACCAGTGTTAAAGAATTAGACGGAGCTTCTGTTTGTGTACAATCTGGTACTACAACAGAGCTTAACTTAGCTGACTACTTCCGTAACAACAGCATGTCTTATAGCCCAGTGGTATTTGATACTGCAGCTCAAACTTCTTCAGGTTTCGACTCTGGCCGTTGTGATGTTCTAACAACTGACCAATCTGGTCTGTACGCGCTTCGCTTGAACCTTGCTGAACCTTCTTCTGCTGTAGTTTTACCAGAAATCATCTCTAAAGAGCCTCTAGGCCCTGTTGTTCGTCAAGGCGACGACCAATGGCTAAACATTGCAAAATGGACTCTAAATGCAATGATTAATGCTGAAGAGTACGGCATCACGTCAACTAACGCTGACGAAATGCTTAAGTCATCTGATCCAAACGTTAAACGTATTCTTGGTGTAGATGGCCCTAAAGGTAAAGGTCTAGGTATTGCAGACGATTGGGGTTATCAAATCATCAAACAAGTTGGTAACTACGGTGAAAGTTTCGAACGTACTGTAGGTACGGGCTCTCCTCTGCAAATCTCTCGTGGTGTTAACGCACTATGGAATGCAGGCGGCTTTATGTATGCTCCACCAATTCGTTAATTCACTGTTTAAGAATTAATAGTTGAATAAGGGCGGTTTAGGCCGCCCTTTGTTATATGGATTTAGAGGTTAATAGCTGTATGAAGCCTAACACTACAATAGCGCAGGATTCGGACGCTCCGACACCAAAAAGCGCAAACCTGCTGTATAATCCCACTTTCCGATCTGTCGTTTTCCAGATCGTCGCAATCGCTGCTCTCGTATATTTCTTTTATACTATCGTAAATAATGCCTTAACCAACCTCGACGCTCGAGGCATAGCAACTGGTTTTGGTTTCCTAGATCAAGAAGCAGGCTTTGGGATTGGCTTGACACTTGTGGAATATGACGAAACCTTTTCTTATGGCCGTACGTTTCTCGTCGGGCTTTTGAATACGGCATTAGTTTCCGTTCTTGGTATCGCTTTCGCAACGATACTTGGATTTACGGTTGGTATTGCTCGTCTATCGTCAAACTGGTTAGTCAGTCGATTAGCCGCAGTATATATAGAAACATTTCGAAATATCCCACTATTGTTACAGATATTCTTTTGGTATTTCGCTGTATTGCAAGCACTGCCGTCTCCTAGACAAAGTATCAGTTTAGGTGAAGCAATATTCTTAAATGTTCGTGGACTTTATTTCCCGGCACCTGTATTTGAAGCCGGTAGTAACTTCGTAATCGCATCAATAATTTTTGGTATTGTATTCACTGTTATTATTAACATTTGGGGTAAAAACCGACAAAAAATCACTGGGCAACAAACACCTATGTGGCGTATTGGTATTACCCTATGCGTTGTTATTCCAATGGTTGTCTACTTCCTAACTGGCTCTCCTATTTCTGGAGATTACCCTGTACTAAAAGGTTTCAATTTCAGAGGTGGAGTTAGTATCCTTCCAGAACTTGGGGCACTGCTTTTCGCCCTAAGTATTTACACCGCGTCTTTTATAGCGGAAATTGTTCGTTCAGGTATAAATGCAGTTAACCACGGACAATCTGAAGCGGCGATGTCGCTTGGTTTGCCACGCAACAAAACACTTAAACTTGTTGTTATACCACAAGCATTACGAATAATTATTCCACCACTTACCAGCCAATATTTGAACCTAACTAAAAACTCATCATTAGCAATGGCTATCGGTTATCCGGATTTAGTGTCGGTTTTTGCAGGAACAACATTGAATCAAACCGGTCAAGCGATAGAAATTATTGCCATGACAATGGGGGTTTATTTAACGCTAAGTTTATTAACGTCAGCCTTAATGAATATATACAACCGTAAAGTAGCATTGGTGGAGAGGTAATATGAAAGTACATCAATTTCAAGAAAGTCTGCCGCCACCGGCAAATACTGTTGGTATTGTTGGTTGGGTAAGAAAGAACTTATTTAATGGGCCAATTAATACAGTTTTAACCTTTGTATTGGCTTACTTAATTTTCAACCTGCTTTCAGGCATTATTCAATGGGCATTTATTAATGCTGATTGGGTAGGTACAACACGAGAAGCCTGTTCTAAAGATGGCGCATGTTGGGTATTTATTAGTGTACGTTGGGATCAATTCATGTATGGATTTTACCCAAGTGATCAACTATGGCGCCCTCGCCTATTCTATGCAACGCTAGCAATTTTTATTGGGCTACTTGTCTACGAAAAAACGCCAAAACGCACATGGATATGGATGTTTTTCGTCAGTATTTATCCGTTTATCATCGCTGGTTTACTTTATGGCGGAATGTTTGGATTAGAGGTTGTTGATACTCATAAATGGGGTGGCTTGCTTGTTACACTAATCATCGCGCTAGTAGGTATTGTTGTATCGCTGCCAATTGGTATTGTGCTTGCACTTGGACGTCGTTCAGACATGCCAATCATTCGCAGTATTTGTACTGTTTATATCGAGATATGGCGTGGTGTCCCACTGATTACCGTTCTCTTTATGGCATCGGTAATGCTGCCACTGTTTCTTGCTCAAGGTTCAGAGACAGATAAATTAATCCGTGCCCTCATCGGTGTGGTACTCTTTAGCTCAGCTTATATGGCGGAAGTTATTCGTGGTGGTTTGCAAGCTATTCCGAAAGGACAATATGAAGCCGCAGACGCTTTAGGCTTGGGTTACTGGAAGAAAGTGGGTTTGATTGTGCTTCCACAAGCACTTAAAATCACCATTCCTTCAATTGTGAACACATTTATCGGCTTATTCAAAGATACTAGCCTAGTGTTAATTATCGGTATGTTTGATGTTCTCGGTATTGGTCAATCAGCCAACAATGACCCTGAATGGCTTGGTTTTTCTAAAGAAAGTTATGTATTTGTCGCGTTAGTGTTCTGGGTATTTTGCTTCAGTATGTCGAGATATTCGATATATCTTGAAAACAAACTACATACCGGCCACAAACGATAGCTAAAGATTCAAGGACGTATTATGACGCAGCAAGAAGATTATGTAATCAAACTAAAAAAAATGAACAAATGGTACGGCGATTTTCACGTACTGAAAGACATTAACCTAAAAGTTAAAAAAGGTGAGAAAATTGTTATCTGTGGCCCATCTGGCTCAGGAAAATCAACGATGATTCGTTGTATTAACCGTCTAGAGGAGCATCAGCAAGGTAAAATAATTGTTGCAGGTAACGAACTGACTGAAGATTTAAAAAATATCGAAGCGGTTCGTCGAGAAGTAGGAATGTGTTTTCAACACTTTAACCTATTCCCACATCTTACTGTGTTAGAAAACTGTACTCTAGCGCCTATTTGGGTGAAGAAAATGCCTAAAGAGGAAGCAGAAGAAATTGCAATGAAATACCTTGAACGCGTAAAAATCCCCGATCAAGCTGACAAATATCCAGGGCAATTATCAGGCGGCCAACAGCAACGTGTAGCCATTGCTCGTTCACTTTGTATGAACCCGCAAATCATGTTGTTTGATGAGCCAACATCTGCACTCGACCCAGAAATGGTAAGAGAAGTACTCGATGTTATGGTAGAGCTAGCAGACGAAGGTATGACCATGCTTTGTGTGACTCATGAAATGGGATTTGCTAAAGAAGTAGCTGATAGAGTTATTTTCATGGATGCAGGAGAGATCATAGAAGAAAACAACCCAATTGAATTCTTTGATAATCCGCAGTCAGACCGCACACAAAACTTCTTAAGTCAGATTTTAAGCCACTAGATCAAGAGTAAATAAAATCTAACGATAAAAGAGGCGACCATGGTCGCCTCTTTTATTTGGACGTATAAATAATTATCCCTACCGCAAAAATTCACTACAAGCTAATGAGAGTGATGGACTAAGCCTGCAGATATCATTGCTGTTGTTGCTATGGCTTGGCAGCGTACAGAATCGATGCAACCTTTAGCCTCAGTGGTATTTAACTTTTCGTCGTATCTATAGACAGTTTTACCTTCCTTGATCGTCTCTAATATTATTATATCTGCCAACGTTTCTGGCACGACTTTTAATGGATTGTCAGACAAAATTGCAAAATCGGCTAGTTTACCCACTTCAAGAGAACCCTTATTTTTTTCTTCTTTATATTGATAAGCCGCCCACAACGTTTGAGCTTTAAGACCATCCATGGCTGACACTTTTTGCTTTGGCCCCAAAACTCTTCCTGTGCGACTAATGCGATTAACTGTTGCAGAGTAAACACGCATAGAGTTGGGTAATGCGACCGGAGAATCATGATGGGAAGTGTAGATCATTTCCAGATCACGAGCCCATCCAGTTGGTGAAATGTTTTGAGCACGCTTACTTCCTAGGACTGAATCCATGTGCCAATCCCCCCAATAAAAAGTATGCATAGGAAAAAAAGACGGGAAGACACCTAAACGCTTAAACGACTCTACTTGGTCTTTACGTGCTGTTTGAGCATGAATAGCAATAAATCCTCTATCTGGCTTCCCATGCCTGCTTTCACTTGCTTCAATTCCCTTAAGTAGTTGATCAATGGCTGCATCTCCGTTAACGTGAGTTAATAGTTGCCAACCTTGAGTATGGGCTAACTCGATATACTCAGCTGCCTTTTCATCACTCATGCTTGGATAGCCCCTGTAATCTGGAGTTTGCCCTATAGGTGGGATTGCGTAGGGTTTGGTTAACCAAGCTGTTTTTCCTTGTGGCGAACCATCAAGGTTAAGTTTCGCCCCTGCTACTCTAAACCCTTTATTATATTGACTTGAAAGGTAAGGTGGTTTAATCACCTCTTGTGCAATTTGAATATCAGGATAAGCCGCTACATCAATTAAAAGCTTACGTTGTTGAGCTAGGTTAAACATCGTTTTTACCGCAGAAACCGAAGCTCGCCCTTCCTGAGCTGTTGTATAACCAAAGCTTGAATATAGCTTTATACCTGCCTCTAAAATTATTTCATTTTGTTTTTTATCAAGCTTTGCTAACAGTGGCAACAGTGTAGAAAAAAAAGCGGTTTCTTCTAACACACCATTTGGTGTTTTTCCGTCTGGTTCACGACGTATTTTTCCTCCATCTGGATCTTTGCTCTCTTCTGTGAACCCCGCGAGTTGCAGTGCTCTTGTATTTAAAGTAGCCAAGTGCCCTGATTGATGAATGATAAGAACGGGTATCTCTTTTGAAACCATATCTAATTCTTGGCGAGTTGGATGTCTTTGCTCTATTAATTGAGAATTATCATAACCAAAACCTAGGATAATCCCATGGTGACTATTTTCCTGCTCAGATCCCCAAGACTTTAACTCGTCTTGTAATGCTGGAATACTGTTCACCTTACCATCTGGAGCGGCTAATAAGTTAGCAGAAAGCGCTTGAATCCCAGTGTTAAAAACATGACCATGTCCATCGATGAAACCAGGAATGAGGGTATTTCCTTTTAGGTCAATCAATCTGGTGTCGTCATTACGAAGCTTCAATATTTCGGACGCTTTTCCAACAGCTAGAATACGGCCATTAATTTCAGCTAATGCTTCCGCCATTGGAACTTCATCATTCACGGTAATAATATCACCACCGATATAAATAGTATGTGCATATGGTTGTTTTGGGCTTGAGGCATAAGAAAAGAAACTTACACATAAAGAGAACAAAGCCAGTTGTATGAATTTCATACATTTGCTCCTGTCGTTATATATTCACAACTTGATTTAACTACAGTGTAGCAAATGAAATGAAGTGCCTAACGATATATAAGCTACTCCTATGGCACGGAACTCAAATGTTTAATTTGGACATGTACATTGTCACTATATATTAACCACACTCAAGTTCTTACAATTTGCTCTTGTGATCAAACGATCAGATAGCGACTTAGCATGCAATTCATGTTTTGTTATTATTCGCAACAAAGATTAGTTAATAAAAACTAACCAGATAAGAGGCATAATTTACAATTTGTTACATCTAGAATAAGACTATCTTTATAATTTAACGCGTTTTTTTATATACTTAATTATGCCAAGGGTTGAAAGTTGAAACTTTTATCCCAAGATATAGACTAAATAACTAATTAGTCAGTTACCTTTGAGGAAGATTATGAACAGTCCATTAGCGTCGCGTTCGTCTACAACGCAACAAAGTGTTATTCAAACAAACAAAGTATTACGTAATACCTATTTTCTACTGTCTCTGACATTAGTGTGGTCAGCGATTGTTGCCGCAACCTCAATGGCACTCGCATTACCGCGTCCAGGTTTAATTATAATGCTAGTTGGTTTCTATGGCCTACTTTTTCTAACAGAAAAGAACCGTAATAATAGTATGGGGCTTGTGTTTACCTTTCTGTTTACCGGTTTCTTAGGTTATACCATCGGTCCAATCTTAAGTGCCTATATTGGCGCAGGTATGGGTGATGTAGTAGTCACCGCTCTTGGGGGCACTGCACTTGCCTTTATGGGTGCTTCTGCTTACGCATTAACAACTAAACGTGACTTATCATTCTTGAATGGCATGATGATGGCCGGTTTCGTTGTTATTCTTATTGCTATGGTTGCCAACATATTCCTACAAATGCCGGCTCTTTATTTGGCAATGAGCGGTATGTTTATCCTGTTCTCAACCGGTGCAATTTTGTTGACGACCCAACAAATTATACGTGGTGGCGAAACTAATTATATTTCTGCAACCGTTACCTTATACGTATCTATATATAACTTGTTTATTAGTCTTCTAAGCATTCTAGGCTTTATGAACGACGACTAAATGCAAATCAACTAAATAAATTTGCTTTTACTAAGCCCAGATAATTGTCTGGGCTTTTTTATTGGTAAGAAAAACGGTATCTTAGGCCCAATTAAATGCAACTTGATTCCACAAAAATAAGTCTAAAAAATAATGTTTGAATATAACGGAAAACAAATCCAGACCGATAATGAAGGTTACTTACTTAATTTTTCTGAATGGGAAAGCGGTATGGTGGCCACTTTAGCCGAACAAGAAGGTATAGAATTAACTGAAGCTCACTTAGAAGTGATCTATTTTGTACGAAAATTTTATGAAGAGTTTAATACTTCTCCAGCGATAAGAATGCTTGTTAAAGCGATGGCAAAAGAACATGGTCCAGAAAAAGGTAATAGCAAATATTTATTTACTTTGTTTAGAAAAGGACCTGCCAAACAAGCAACTAAACTAGCTGGTTTACCTAAGCCTGCAAAATGTTTGTAAACTCATCTGATGGTTAAATCATTGCACAATGATATTACTATCAATATAAAATTTGAAAGCTCTGATATGCTTTAAATTCTATCGGCTGTGAGGCCACATGTTGTACACTGGATGTTCTAGGCCCTAGCCTCAACCATTGTTCTAGTGAGTCTATAGCCCCCTGCGCTCCACAAGCGACTACTTCAACATCACCGTTCTCCAAGTTTCGTGCATAGCCTGTTAACCCTCTTTTATTACCTTCATGGCATGTATGAAACCTAAACCCAACTCCTTGAACAAGGCCTGAAACAATAAACTTAACGCAAATTTTAGCCATGACGATAACTCCTGAAAGATACTCTGGTAAAAAACAGTTTGCTTTGGTTAAACATGCCAGTGTTATAGAATTCGTTAGTCTAGATAAACGAGTAGCACCGATAACCCAACAATATCGTTAAACCAACCATATATATTATCTAGTTGACTATAGATTTTGATATCAATAAATATTAATTATGTGATCAAACTAAGTTAACGATGCTCATACCGCCAGAATAGATTTATAGATACGCCTTTATTTCGTGGTTGATTTTAAGCATACAATTCCCCACAATATCGCACCCTCACCATTACTAGGCAAAACCATGACTGCAGCAATCTACCTTGAAAAAGGCCGAGACAAATCACTACGACGTAAACATCCCTGGGTCTTTTCCCGTGGAGTAATGAGAGTAGAGGGCGATCCACAACCGGGAGAAACCGTCAATGTACACGCACACAACGGAGAATGGTTAGCCAAAGCAGCCTACTCACCTGTATCTCAGATCCGTGCTCGAGTGTGGAGCTTTGAAAAACAGCAAATAGATACGCAATTTTTTGTTGGACGCATACAACAAGCATTATTGATTAGACAAGATGTTATCGCTCGCGAGGGGCTAACAGGATTCCGACTTATCGCCGCAGAGTCAGATGGTTTACCAGGCATCACTATCGACAAATACCAAAACTACCTCGTTTGCCAACTACTCAGTGCTGGAGCCGAATTTAATAAATCACAGCTAGTCGATGCTTTAGTATCATGTTTCCCTGATTGTCATATTTACGAACGTTCAGATGTCGCCGTGCGTGATAAAGAAGGCTTATCTCAAGTTACTGGAGTCTTGCATGGCGAAACACCACCCGCAGTGGTTGAAATTGAAGAAAATGGTGTAAAAATCAATGTTGATATCGTTAATGGACATAAAACTGGCTTTTATTTGGATCAACGTGATAGCCGCCAACGTTCAATGAAATACGTTAATGATAAAGACGTACTCAATTGCTTTTCTTACACTGGTGGATTTGGCTTATACGCACTAAAAGGCGGTGCGAAACGCGTAATTAACGCTGACGTTTCTCAACCTGCTCTTGATACCGCAAAACAGAATGCTTTGTTGAATAATTTCGACATAAGTAAAAAGCGCGCTGTTTTTCTGAACGCGGATGTATTCAAATTACTGCGAGAATATCGTGACCAAGGAACTAAATTTGATGTTGTAATTATGGACCCGCCCAAATTTATCAGCAGTCGAAAAAATATTACTTCGGGTGCCAAAGGCTATAAAGACATTAATATGTTAGCAATGCAGATACTCAAACCAGGTGGTGTGCTACTCACTTACTCATGTTCAGGCTTAATGACCACTGAACTGTTCCAAAAAATAATTGCTGATGCAGCGATCGACTCAGGCAGACAGGTAAAATTTATAGAGCGGTTTGAACAAGCAGCCGATCACTTAGTTGATACTGCCTATCCAGAAGGGTTTTACCTGAAAGGATTTGCTTGTAAAGTTTTGTAACAAGTAAAAACTGTTGTTACCGATAAAAAGTGCTGTAATCGGTAACCATTTTATAACCGAACCATCATGCTGCAGTTAGTCAATATCCTGATTAAAATGGAAAATTTTACTGACCTAAAGCACAATAAAGGTAAGTGTAATAACTGAACATACAACATGGCTACTTTTTGCTTAAATTTACATTAATTCAAAATGTTACTAAGAATTGATAAATTATGTTAACATTGTCGAATATAGCAAATTTTTGTATGTTTAAAATGCACGTATTCAAATTTAGGAGACGTAGATTTTGAAAAGACTTCGTTTGGCAACTCTGTCATCCTGCATAGCGTTAAGTTTACCCGTTCATAGCCAATCATTAGAACAAGCGATAGCGACAACTCTTACTTCCAACCCTGAAATAAAGAGCGCATTTAACGAGTATAAGAGCTATGTTGAAACGCGTCGTTCTTCTGGTGGTAACTATCTACCAACGGTCGATCTAGACGCTGGCATTGGTTATGAGAAGATAAATCCAACAGCGGGTGATACTACTGAGTTAACTCGCAAAGATGCAACGATTAGCATCACTCAATTGTTATGGGACGGTTCCACGACACTTAATGACATGGATCGGACTGCAGCAGAAGCTGAATCTATGCGTTATCAACTAAATTCTGACGCCCAAGACAAGGCATTAGAAGTGGTCAATGTTTATCTAGAAGTGGTTAAAGCAAAGGAAGTATTAAGTCTTTCAGAAGCGAATCTAGAAATTCACAAAAGTATTTATAACGATATAAAGCGTCGAGTAGATTCTGGAATTGGTTCAACAGCCGATTTATCACAAGTTGAAGCACGTTTAGCAAATGCACACAGTAATTTACTCGCTGCGCAAAATAACATTTTCGACACTCAAACCCAATTTACTCGCATTGTAGGTGAATCACCTCAAGACTTGGTCTTTCCACGAGCAGATCAAGATGCCCTACCACTGTCTTTGGCTCAAGCGAAAGAAATTGCAGAGAAAAACCACCCGGTGATTAAAATTGCCGCGGCGGATGTTGAAGCGGCAAGATATCAATACGATCAGTCTAAAGGGACCAACTACCCTACTTTTACTATTGAGGCATCCCAATCATGGTATGACGATGCAGATGGTGATGAAGGACAACGAGACGAACTGTCTGCTATGTTGAGAATGCGATATAACCTTTATAATGGTGGCTCAGATTCGGCTCAACAAGACAATATGGCCTATCAACTTAATAAAGCCAAAGATTTGCGTGATAGCTCTTATCGACAGCTATCAGAGAGCTTGCGATTGGCTTGGAGTGCATTGGATTTAACATTACAGCAAAAAGAATTTCTCGCGGACCACGTTGATTCGGCTTCAGATACTGCTATCGCTTACGAAAAACAGTACCGAATAGGTCAACGTACTTTGTTGGATGTATTAAATACAGAAAACGAACTCTTTGAAGCACGTAAAGAGTATTTGACTGCTCATTATGAAGAGCAGTATTCAAAATACCGTGTGCTTAATGCATGTGGAATTTTATTAGATTCATTATTGGTAGACACTCCTGATGAGTGGAACCAACAAGCGGACTATTAAGGAGAGTTCAAATGAAATACTCAACAACTTTGCTATCTCTGCTAGCCGCTAGTTTAGCCTTTACCGTACAAGCAGATGACGAATACCAATATATTCCCACTCCCAATGCAGATCAAATTGCTGATTTAAGAGACGATGACAGTGACGGCGTCATTAATGCTAGAGATAAATGCCCAGAAACAGCTACTGGATCAGAAATCAATAACTACGGATGCGGTGAAACCGTGCATGCCGCTAGTGAGTTTGACCTTAAAATACTGTTTGAAAATGATTCAGATAGCGTAAGCCCTGCTTATATGTCGGAAATCCAACGGTTGGCCGATTTTCTTAGCCGTTACTCAACAACATCTATTGAGCTGCAAGGCTATGCGAGTAAAGTGGGTAACTCAAGTTATAATCTAGACCTATCCGAACGTCGTGCAAATAATGTTATGGCAAGTTTGGTCAGTGCCGGAGTGAGTGCCGATAAAGTAAAGATAGTGGGCTTTGGCGACACAGTATTAATTGATGAAAGTGACACAGAGTTAGCACATTCATTAAATCGACGTGTAGTCGCGACGGTGGTCGGTTATACCAGCGAAATTCTTAAAGAATGGACTATTTTTTCAAGGAAAAAAGATTAATCCAAATTCATTCGCATCCTACAAATGAACATTACGCGCACTTTGCTTTTTAAATGACTAATTTTTAAAAGCAAAGTGCGCTTTTCTTTACTCTTTATTCCCCGGTGACAACGCCAACATTCCTAATACAAAAAACTTATTTGTCTTCTGGCTATTTGATTACCTTGTTCATTTATTTCACTTAAGTTCAAATTAACATTTTTAGTAGCAAGCTCTTGTTCATCGGTGGCTATAGACACTCGTTCAAGCTTATTATTGATCGATAAAAACTTGAGTAACTTTTTTATTCGATTCGCTAGCATGATTCATCTCTGCTCGCCTATGTAACACTGACTTTTGAGACACTTCTACAGATTGAACCAATTCAGACATCATTTTTCTAATATTCTCGGTTTCAACATTTGTTTCCGTCGCCAATGGTGGTGTTATGTAATTCATCAAGTGAATGAGTATTCAACCTAGCATTCAGTGTTTTTAATTTGTTCTAGCACATTCTGAAAAATTTGGGCATTATTGGTGGATAGAGGCTAAGCTTGTTTGGATAACTTGTTAAATTCTTTACCTATATCGTCCATAGCTAATTTGTTGCTGTACGACTGGACCATGACTAATATAAAAAATGAAATAAAGATAGTAACCATTGTTTGAATAAGGGAAACCGAACCGAGTTTTTTAACAAACTTAACCATGAGTTATCCAATGAGCTCAATTATAATTTGCTAGGCATACTATATGCTCATTATGACAATTACATTACTAACATTTCCACCCATAAACTCTAGCTGACTTGGCGAAAAAAATGAAAAAAACATTAAAAATCAGCACTTTAATATCGGCAATGTTATTATTATCAGCTTGCACCAGTAACAAAGCGATTAATACTTCGCCTAAACAGAACGATTCAAAATCAGCTCATTCCATACTTCATCAATCCGATAACATCGTATTCGTGGACCCTTTTAAGACTTGGCAAGGTACTCCATACAAATATGGCGGCGCAAGTACAGATGGGGTGGATTGTTCGGCATTCGTTCAAGCGGTAATGTTGGAATCTCATAATAAATCACTGCCGAGAACAACTTATCAACAAAGTTTATTGGGCAAGGAAGTTGCTTATTCTCAAGCTCAAAGTGGTGATTTAGTGTTTTTTAAAACCGGAAGAAAACAACGACATGTAGGGATTTATTTGGGCGATAATGCCTTCATGCATGCGTCCACTTCCAAAGGTGTTATTATTTCTAGGCTAGATAACCCGTATTGGGCATCAGTGTTTTGGCAAATAAGAACCATCGATTAGTCGTATTGACCAATAGCACTATCGAATAGGTTTTTTAATAACGCGACATACTCATCCAAAAAAACAATTTGTTGATTGGTCGCTTTTTTTTTCCATGCTCCTTCAAGTGCTTCTCCTAAATCAGCTAAAACAAAATCGGCTTCTTTAAGTAATTTAAAACGCACACTAGAATGTAATTCAGGATTTTGGTCAAATATTGCCATAATATTTGATGCCATCATATCGGTGACCACATCTTCAACGGTTTGATCTCCTACGTCGTGACCACGTGAAGAAAATAGGTCTAAATTAAACGTTAAGTGTTCAATTAGTGCTAAATATCCATCGGTATCTATAACCACTTACTTACTCCAATTTATCGGTTCACAACATCGCAAAATGGCTTGTGTAAACAATACTAATTGATTCGCTAGAAAGCAAAATTTATCTCGATGTTTGAGCACGTAACTCGACAAAATTAAGTAATCAACACACGACCAAATTTCAATAGTTTGCACTTGATCAACAAGTAACCCTCTTAAAAACAAGGTGATTTCTGCTATTTACGTTACACTATTCTAAACCGTTGTAATCTATACTCAGCATGAGGAGATTTATATGTGGCAGGCAATAGCTAAACAACTTTCAGATACCCTACTGTTTGATTTTAAAATCATAGAAAAAGAGAAAGTGAATGGTGGCGATATTAATGACTGCTATATGATCAGTGATGGAGACCAACGCTACTTTATCAAATGTAACTCGCGCGATTTTTTGACTATCTATGAGAGCGAACAAGATAATCTCTGCGCATTAAGAGCAACAAATACTATCTATATCCCCGAACTTGTGCATGTTGGCCATAGTAAAAACAAAGCATTCATTATTTTGAATTACCTGCCAACGAAACCTTTGACCGATGAAAAATCGAGCTACCAACTTGGCGTTCAATTAGCCAAGTTGCATCAATGGGGAGAACAAAAAGAGTATGGGTTCGATGACGACAATTATATTGGTGCTATCGTTCAACCAAACGCATGGAATAAGAAATGGTGCCGATTTTTCTCTGAACAGAGAATTGGTTGGCAGCTACAATTGCTAGCAGAAAAAGGCATCAGTTTTGGAGATATTGACGATATAGTCGCTTTAGTTAACCAAAAACTGTCCAAGCATAACCCTAAACCGGCATTACTGCATGGCAACTTAGCACTTGGCAATGTTGCAAACTCACCTTTTGGCCCACTGTGCTACGATCCAGCGTGCTATTGGGGAGACCGAGAGTGCGATCTTGCCATGACGGAATTATTTGCTCACTTCCAACCCGAATTTTATCGAGGTTATAATAATATACTTCCTATCGACACTGACTATGCTGAAAGGAAGCCAATTTATAACCTCTACCATGTCCTTAACCACTGCAATTTATTTGGTGGACATTTTCTTGCACAAGCTGAGCAAATACTAAACTCACTAACTGAGTAACCGCGTTAGTTTACAGGTTGTTGTCGGTTCGTTGAGCCAATACCCGCTCCACCGTATCCACTATAGCCTGAGTTTGCGGGTCGAATTCAATATTCACTCTATCACCAATCACTCTTTGTCCAAATAATGTTCGTGTTAGCGTTTCTGGGATTAAATGTACACAAAACTGATTACCTGTTACTTTACCTATCGTTAATGAACAACCATCAATACCAATATAGCCTTTATCTAAAACATATTTTATTTTATCTTCAGGTAGTTGAAACCAAATCGTTTTATTATTAGTCGTGGTTTCTATATCTGTAATTTTTGCGGTTAGTGTTATGTGACCCGACATATTATGCCCGCCAATTTCATCGCCAAACTTAGCTGCTCGTTCAATATTAACTTGGTCGCCTTGTTGCAGTAACCCAAGGTTAGTGTTTTGTAAGGTCGCTTGCATCAAATCAAATGAAATTAACTGTCCATTAATCTTTGTAACAGTTAGGCAACAGCCATTGTGAGCAACCGATGCACCTATCGATAACCCCAGCAACATTTCTTCTGTCAACTGCAAAACATGAGTTTGAAATGCTTGTTTTTTGTTTATTTCTATCACTTGAGCAGTACCGGCTACGATTCCTGTAAACATTAAGATCCTTAAATAAGAGTAAATGATGATATATATGGTGCTAATGATGACATTTCTTTATCATGTCAGCCAGTTAGTTGACGTTATAAATGTAATTTGGAGAAAAACACTTGCACAGTTACAAAAACGAAGCAAAAAAATTAGTCTCATTAGCGACGCCTGTGCTACTCGCTTCGATAGCCCAGACAGGTATGGGTTTCGTCGATACCGTAATGGCTGGTGGTGTGAGTGCGACAGATATGGCCGCTGTCGCCGTCGCTTCTAGTATTTGGTTTCCAACCATTTTATTTGGTATGGGTTTATTAATGGCTCTCGTCCCAATCGTTGCTCAACTCAACGGAGCCAACAAAACTCAGCAAGTGCCTATGGAAATTTTTCAAGGGTTTTGGATGGCGCTATTTTTGGTTGCACCAACCCTGTTGGTGCTATTTCAAACCGAATCAATTTTAACAGCCATGGAAGTGGAGCCAATTTTAGCGGAAAAAACAATTGGTTATATTCATGCTATGATGTGGGCCATACCTGCATTCTTACTTTATCAAGCGTTAAGATCGTTTACTGATGGGATGGCAGTAACAAAACCGGCTATGATTATCGGGTTTATAGGTTTGTCGGCTAATATTCCCCTAAACTGGGCATTTGTTTACGGCAAACTTGGCATGCCTGCATTAGGCGGTGTTGGTTGTGGTGTGGCAACAGCGATTGTCTATTGGCTTATGTTTTTCTCTATGCTGGTTTATATATTAGTCTCCTCTAGACTCAAACAAGTCAAGCTGTTTGCAACTGCTTATATGGCTGATTGGTCCGCACAAATTCGATTGTTCAAATTGGGTTTACCTGTCGCTTTAGCGCTATTTTTTGAAGTAACATTATTTGCCGTTATTGCCCTTCTAGTTGCTCCGCTTGGTGCGACGGTGGTTGCTGCGCACCAAGTTGCAATTAACTTTTCATCACTAGTATTCATGATACCGTTAAGTATTAGTGTTGCCGCAAGCATTCAAGTTGGCCATCGCTTGGGACAAGAAAATACCGATGGTGCAAAAGTAACCTCTCACGTTGCTTTAATCTTGGGTATTGCCTGTTCTGTCGTGACCGGTATTCTAACGATCGTACTAAGAGACCAAATATCAGCCCTTTATACTTCTGATCCTTCGGTTATTATTATCGCTACTCAATTACTAATTATCGCCGCGATATATCAAATCACAGATTCAATACAAGTTATTGGTGGAGGAATTTTACGTGGATATAAAGACATGCAAGCCATATTTATATGTACCTTTGTTGCTTACTGGATACTTGGCTTACCTACTGGCTACATTTTAGCAAGTACAGACCTAATCGTGGATAAAATGGGTGTATATGGCTACTGGCTGGGGGTTATTGTTGGTTTAACCAGTGCAGCAATAATGTTGAGTTTACGTCTACGTTGGATGCACAAGCAAGCTCCTTCAACTCAATTACAGTTTGCATCACGCTAATTGAGGCATTGATATAACAGCTTAATAAGTAAAACCACGTGGTAATGACACACTAGCGAGTCGCACAAACTCAGTAATAAATAGGACGTAGGCATAAAGTCGACGTCCTACAAACCGACAAAGGTTACTCTGCTTGCCTAACCCGAACAAAACGGACAAATCTCGGTAGTCCTGTACTAGTAAATCCATTGTGACGATAGGTAATCCGCTCACCTAAAGCAGGAGGTTCAGAACGCAATAAATCGGTAAGCCCTGACCCTACAGATAAAATTCGTCCATCGTCTAATTTAACAATCAATGCACCAACTTTACCTTGGTACTTCCCATTACCTTGTTTATAACCAATTATCGTAGCTTCGCTGTCCATATGTTTTTTAATTTTAATCGGCTTAACTAGTGAACTAGATTGTTGGTGAATATTACGTAACATTAATCCCTCTCCACCAGTGTTATTGGTGCGTTCTAGTCTCTGCATTAAAGCCTTATGGGATGTTACCGGAGATTGTGCAATCAGACCTACATGGTTTATTTGCAATTTTTCAACGAGAGCAAACAGCTTTTCATAACGTGACCTAAAATCTACATCGCCATTAGGAAGATCAAACAACATATAGCGAATGTTAGCCCACTGCTGTTCATTGGGGTTATGATCCAGGACGGTATTTTGCACCATATCAAAGTTACCCTTTCCAGCCCACAACTCACCTTCTAATTGAATATTGGGTAAGCTTTGAATAAACCATTGTGGAGCATGAATTTTGTTTCCTTTGCGAGTGAGTAACTCTTTTCCTGTCCACAAAGCTCGAATTCCATCTAATTTTTCACTTACCCAATAATGGCCAAGCTCAAATTCTGTTTCAGCCAAAGGTTCAAGTACAGATAATGACATTTTTACGTCTGCTACCGCAGGAAGCGGATACCAAAGGGCAGAAAGGAAACACGCCATCAATGATAAGGAGTTTTTTGTTTGCATCAACTGAATCACTCTTAATTAAAATAGATGAATTACAGTAAACAGAAAACACACAAAAAACTTGAATAGAACAACAAGGTGCGACAAGCCATACTATTCATCACACTTATATCGTCATTCTTAACTAGAAATCTGATGTTAACACACCTAAATAGTTAACCATTTGATGCATATTTAGTCATAGTGGTGATATTGCAACCATACAGTTCAAGTATATGAAAAATATACTTGAACTACGCAGCGTGAATCGTTAATATTCATCTCGTTCAAACAAGAAGCTCGCTTAGCTCAGTTGGTTAGAGTACTTGCATGACATGCAAGGTGTCACTGGTTCGAGTCCAGTAGCGAGCACCAATTTTGTGAAAAGCCCATACTACGGTATGGGCTTTTTCGTATTATAAGCAAGCTATTGAGTATAAAATTGGTCGGTTGTCAAAACTAACCAAATTTAATCGCTTAAAAACCTCTAGTCTTCCAAAATTGTCCTTCATCTTTTGCATACAAATTAAAGGTTTTTTCTGCCACTACTTGGCCTTCTAGCTCCACCACCATCCGCCAAGAGCCCAGTTTATTTTCAATCGGCAACCAAATAGTATCGCCTAAATAAAAATCCCAGTCGTTATTATTAATATGTTCCAGACCAGAAAAAGGCGCCATCACCTCTCCCTCATCCGAACTAATTCCTGGATGGTAAATACAGAAATGAATTTTTTTACCTTTCGCTTTTTTGATATTGAGTATAAAACCAAATTCAACATCTACCTCAGCCGGAACCTCAGTGGTGAAATCTAATATTTTAGGTAATTGTTTAGATTTAGAATCCCATGTTGAATAAATTCCATAGGAAGTCATAGTAATTATTGCAGAGCGTTTGGCCATAATCGGAAACTATATAATTAAAATTAAAGTTATAAAAATCGACTAAGGATTATATCAGCTTAGGTTTTTATAGATACTACCTACCCCACTTCGCTTAAAAATCGGACCGACCTATCACGCTATATTATTCATTCCTGCCATTATTTAGAAACAAATCATTCATTAAAGTTAAATTCGAGCGAAACATAAATGTCATGTTTTGACTCGATTATAGACCCCAAGCGAAACACCAACACGTTCGCTCGAAACCTACAACATATAATATTGGGTTTTACGGACGATTTTTCATAAACAAGGGAAATAAAAATGAAAAAAATATGGCTAGCTGGACTACTTTCGGCAACGGTAACCGGTAGCGCATTTGCAGCAACTGAAATCACTTGGTGGCATGCAATGGGTGGACAACTTGGAGACACTGTCAATAAGATTGCAACAGATTTTAATGCGTCACAATCGGATTATAAATTAGTACCGGTTTACAAAGGTACTTATACCGAAACGTTAACAGCAGGCATCGCCGCCTATCGTGCCAATGAAGCGCCAAACATCTTACAAGTATTTGATGCTGGTGCAGCGACCATAATGAATGCGAAAGGTGTCGCAAAGCCAGTACAAGACGTAATGATTGAATCTGGTTACCAGTTTGACTCTGCATCTTACTTGTCTGGTGTAAGAAATTTCTACGCTGATAGTGCAGGAAAAATGGTAGGAATGCCATTTAACAGCTCAACTCCTGTGCTTTATTACAACAAAGATATGTTAAATGAAGCGGGTGTTGACGTTCCAAAAACTTATGAAGACATGGAAGTAGTCGCAGAAAAGTTAAAACAAAAAGGCCATGCGGCATTCTCTCAATCGCACACCCCTTGGATCTTTTTTGAAAACTTTAAATCGCGCCATAACCAACAGTTAGCCGATAAAAATAACGGTTTTGATGGCCCAGCAACAAAAATAATGTACAACACCAAAAACCTTAAGATGCACTTCTCTAAAATGAAAGAGTGGGCAGATAAAGGTTACTACAAATACTACGGTAAAGATTGGGCTGCGAACCAAACGCCATTTGAACAAAAAGACGTAGCAATGTGGATTGGTTCTTCGGGTTCTTTTGGTGGATTAAAAGAACGTGTTGATTTCAATCTAGGCACAACTTTCCTTCCTTATTGGAAGTCGGTAAACGACAAACCGGGAGTAACCTTCATCGGTGGAGCGGCGTTGTTTGCTCTCTCAGGCCACGAAAAAGACCAAGATAAAGCGGTTGCCTCATTCTTCAATTACTTGACCAGCCCTGAAGTACAAATGTACTGGCATAAAACAACTGGCTATGTACCTGTTACTAACGCTGCATACGAACTTACTAAGCAATCGGGTTACTACCAACAAAGCCCTGATGCAGAAGTTGGTGTACAGCAGCTTAGTTTGTCGGGTGGAGAATGGACTAAAGGTTATCGTTTAGGCTTTTACCCACAGATTCGTGAAGTGATATATCGCGAAACCGACAAAATGTTTTCTGGTGAGTCTGAAGTAGACGATAGCCTCGAGAAAATCAATGTCGAAGCGCAACAATTGCTTAAACGTTTTGCTCGTACAGTTAAGTAATTAAGCCCGGCCCCAACAGCGGCTGCTGTTGGGGTTTTTTAATATTTTCAATTTAATATCAATAGGTATTCTTGTGGAACGTCGCCAACATTTTCGACACTCTCCTTTGCCATATCTTCTTTTGGCGCCGCAAATAGTCATTATCGCTATTTTCTTTGTTTATCCTGCCGCCAAAGCGGTCTACCTTTCATTTATGCTCGAAGACCCTTGGGGAATGTCGTCTGAATTTGTTTGGTTTGAAAACTACCAGATGATTTTTTCATCTACTGAGTATTTAAAGTCGGTAGGCTTTACCTTGTTTTTCTCGATTATTGTCTCATTTTGTTCGTTAGCTTTAGCGCTGCTATTAGCAGTTAAAGCCGACAAAATCATTCATGGACAAAGCATTTATCGCGTAACGTTAACGTGGGTTTATGCAGTGGCACCTGCCGTTGCAGGGATTATGGGCTACTTTATTTTCAATCCAAACATTGGTCTGTTTGTCGATTTTTTCCAACGAATTGGATACGACTTCAGTTATCAAACCAATTCAACTCAAGCCACTTTTATCTTAATTATAGTGTCAGTATGGAAGCAGATTTCGGTGAACTTTGTCTACTTTCTTGCCGGTTTACAGTCTATCTCTTACGCAGTGAGAGAAGCCGCCACACTCGATTGTGAAAGTGATATTAGACGCTTTTGGACGATCACTTTTCCTCTTTTAGCCCCTACAGGCTTCTTCTTGCTGGTAATTAATATGACTTACGCCTTTTTTGATACGTTCGGCGTTATTGACACTATGACAGCAGGTGGGCCAGGAGGCTCAACGACATCTCTCGTTTATAAAGTATTCTCAGATGGCTTCGTTGGCGCTGATCTAGGCGGTAGTTCTGCTCAATCAGTCATTCTTCTGCTGTTGGTATTATTTTTGACATTTTTGCAGTTCAGATTCGTTGAAAAACGCGTTCACTACTAAATTGGTGCGAGTTAACGTCTGTACCGCTTCTCATCTGTACTCATTAACACCGACACCAATTAATATCTGAGTTATTAAAGGAAAAACACATGAAATCAAATCACTGGAGTGATCACCTTATCTTACTATTGGGCGCATTAATTATGCTGTTGCCGATATGGTTGATATTTGCCAGTTCCACCCACGAATCAGCCAGTATATTAACGGACGGTCTACAATTCTGGCCTGGTGATAAAATGGTCGATGTATACCAACAAGCATGGACAAAAAGTCAGGGCTTTTCAAACAGTGTCACGGCTAAATCGATGATTATCAATTCATTTATTATGGGTTTTGGCTTTGCTGCCGGCAAAATTGTTATCTCAATGTTTGCTGCCTATGCATTAGTTTATTTTAGATTACCTTGCGCATCCGCGTGGTTCTGGCTAATTTTCATCACCTTACTTTTACCACTTGAAGTGCGCATTATCCCATCTTACGAAGTGGTATCGAGCTTGGGTATGTTAAATAGTTTTTCTGGCTTGATAATTCCACTTATCGCTTCTGCAACGGCTACCTTTTTCTTTCGCCAATTTTTCAAAACCATTCCTGATGAGTTACTTGAAGCCGCCCAACTGGATAATGCAGGGCCGGTACGCTTCTTCATTGATATTTTACTACCACTATCTAAAACCATGATGGCTGCAATTTTTATCATTATGTTTATTGTTGGCTGGAATCAGTATTTATGGCCAATCATGATGACGACTGATGAAAGCTACAGCACTATCGTTATGGGAATAAAACAGATTCTTAGCAACATTAACGAAACACCAAAACCTCAATATAACTATGCCTTTGCCATGGTAATACTCGCCATGCTTCCTCCTGTACTGGTGGTCATAGTTTTCCAACACTGGTTTGTTAAAGGCTTGGTAGAAAGCGAGAAATAACCTCAATTTAACTTGTTCTACACAGAACAAAGGAATCACAATGTTAAACATACAAAAATTAGTAAAAACCTATGAAAACGGTCATCAAGCCATCAAAGGAATTGACCTTAGCATCGAAAAAGGTGAATTTATCGTCTTGGTGGGACCATCGGGGTGTGGTAAATCTTCTATTCTACGTTCAATCGCGGGGCTAGAAGCGATTACCGGTGGCGAACTTCACTTAAATGGCCGACGTGTTGATACCATAAAACCAGCTGAACGTGATATAGCTATGGTATTCCAAAACTATGCACTTTATCCACATATGAGCGTTTATAATAACCTTGCTTATGGGTTAAAGAACCGTGGCGTAGATAAAGCTACGATTGAACAGAAAATTAAACAAGTAGCTAAGACTCTAAAAATTGATGCCTATTTGGATAGAAAGCCATCTAAATTGTCTGGCGGGCAAAGACAGCGTGTAGCGATGGGTAGAGCGATAGTGCGAGATCCGCAACTGTTTTTGTTTGATGAGCCTTTATCAAATTTAGACGCATCGCTTAGAGCTCATATGCGTTTACAGATTAAAAAATTACAACGTGAACTGGCGGTAACTAGTGTTTACGTCACTCACGATCAAGTTGAAGCCATGACGTTAGCCGATCGAATCGTGGTACTTAATCTAGGTGAAATTGAGCAGATTGGTACGCCTTCAGAAGTCTATCACCAACCTGCCAGTAAATTTGTCGCAAGCTTTATGGGCAGTCCGGCTATGAACTTTTTTACCGCTAAAATACGCAGAGGTAAACTTGTTATTGGCAATCAAGAATTAACATTATTTGATTACGCTCATCTAACAGACCAAGATATAACATTGGGAGTAAGGCCTGAACACATAGAAACTAGCGCATTTTCTGAAGGGTTAGCCCTCTCTATACAAATCAGTGTCATTGAGCCATTAGGCCCGAATCAGTTAGTACATGGTCATTTTCAAGGCCAACCCGTGATTGCAGTGACACCTGAGTATCCATTCGATCTAAAACAAGCATTATCTCTTGGTGTTGCAGCTAAAAATTTACATTTGTTTGATAGCCAAGGCAAACGCATTGCTAACCACTCCCCTTTACAACGTGCTGGGTAAATAACGTTTAATGGTCAATCTAGTCACTTTATCAGTAAGACAAAAGCAGATATTGAGTTATGTACAACAGACGAACGGTGTGTTGTCTAGCTCTCTATTGTCAGATAAATTTAACGTGTCGGTGCAAACCATTCGCAAAGATATGAACGAATTAAGTGATAAAGGTTTAGTGCGCCGAGTACATGGTGGTATTTCACTGCCTAGTGACAATGACAACCTGTCATTTAGCAAACGTGAATTGGTTAACGTTGCAGCGAAGCAAGGTATCGCACAAAGTGTGGCACGGGAAATCCCTAAAGGATGCAGTATTTTCTTAGGCATTGGTACGACGCCTAAACAAGTCGCTCATGCTTTGTTAGATCACCCTGGACTGACCGTCGTGACCAATAATATCAATGCTGCCCTCACCTTAAGCCGTAATCCTAATATTGAGGTTTATTTAGCGGGCGGTATTGTCAGACCCTCAGATGAGGACACGGTAGGCGAAACAGCTACGGATTTTTATCGTCAATTCAATATAAAAATAGGCATCGTTGGCGTAGGTGGCTTAAATACCGATCAACAAGGTCAATTGCTAGATTTCACGCCACACGAGGCGTCACTGACTCGGGCAATCATCACCCAAAGTAGCCAATGCTGGTTAGTGGTTGATCAAAGTAAACTAACTCGCTATGCGCCTATCGTCAGTGCCCAACTGAGTGAGATCGACCGCATATTTACTGACCAAATAGACCAAAAACTTACTACTTTATGCTATGACAACAAGGTCGATATAGTGATTGCCAACTAGGAAATTGCTTGGAGTACGTTGTTTAAGTGACGACCCATTACCCGATTAATAACCAATGGACATTATTATGCAAACAAACATTGTTGGTCATCGAGGACTGTCTGGACATTACCCTGAAAATACCAAAGCCAGTATATTGGCTGCGATCGAGTCGGGACTAAAATGGATAGAAATTGATATACAACCCACTAAGGATGATCAATTAGTGGTCATTCACGACCATACTATAGACCGATGCAGCAATGGTTCTGGTAGAGTCGACAGTTTCACTCTAGCAGAATTACAGCAGTTTGATTTTGGCGCGTGGTATCACGATGACTTTGCAGGAGAACCCATCCTGACTTTTTCAGAGTTACTGGATCTGGCTAAATATTATGACTTGTCGCTAAACATCGAAGTAAAACTCGACACAGACTGCGCTGTTTCAGTGGTCAATACTATGCAGCAACAGCTAGAACTCGCGAATATAGATAAGCATAAACTGCTTCTATCAAGTTTTTCTGATGCGGTTATTCGCCAGTTATCGGTGCAATGTCCCGACTATTGCTTAGGTGTGATTGGCGACAAGTTAACGGAGAAAAACTTACGCCTATTACAAGAGGCCAACGCATTCAGTTGCCATCTTAATTATAAGCATATTACAGCTAAGGATATTGAGACTCTGAAACGTCTAGGTTATCAAGTATGGTGTTTTACCGTTAATCAAGCAGAGCAATTTCCATTACTAGCAAAAGTGGATGCTATTTTTTCTGATTTTCCGCTAAAATTTATAAAATGAAAGCTTATAAGATCATGAAATTAAGACAAATTCGCAACCATACAATTAGCCTGAGATTCAACTTAACAGCTCTTACATTTCAATTAAAAACCATCACATGATCAACCAAGGGTGATACCACCGTCAATAAAGGGCAAAGACACGCCCTTTTTTGTTCTCTATTTGAGTGCATACTTGTTAAGTTTGATTGTTCTGTTAGCGCGAACTGTTTTCTAATTCTTTTACTATCATAAATAACCTCGCGTCAAACTCAAGTTGGTGATAGTCGGGTTCCATATGACAACACAGCGAATAGAAGGCTTTATTGTGTTGTTTTTCTTTAAGGTGCGCTAATTCATGTACCACCAACATTCTTAACAAAGGCTCAGGCGCATGTTTAAAAACACTGGCGATACGAATTTCATTTTTTGATTTGTACTTTCCACCATGCGCTCTTGAAACAAATGTATGTAAACCTAGCGCATTATTAATGAGGTGGATATTTGAATCGTAGATCACTTTACTTAACGGTGACGATTTTTTTAAGTAGCGATTTTTGATCCGGATAGCATAGTCAAACAACGCCTTTTCACTCTTAATTTGATGGTCATCAGGGTACCGTTGGGTAAACCAATTGATAAACTGATCGGAGACAATCAGACTCTCAATTTGCTGAACAAGATTTTCCGGATAGCCGTGGATATAACGTAGAGACGAATGCATAATAGAAATTAAAGTAATAAAAGCGTTATTATACGCAAAATCGTTGGATTTGCATTGCAGCGATAAGCAAGTAAAACCTGATGAACATAGATAAACAGTGTAATTAAGGTAAGTAAATGCAAACAACAATATATAGAGCTCAGGGTAAGCGAGTGGTAAGCCACTGCTAAAATAAAAACCCTGCCCTTAACAAGAAATAGCCCGACAAAAAAATTGACAGGAAATAGCATGAAAAGAGTTGTTTTATACGTTGCCGATAAATGCCCTCATTGCAAAGATGCGCAAAAATACCTCGATTCCAAAGGAATCAAGTACCGACTAACTAATGCAAAAATGCAGAGAGGTCGTAAAGAGCTACAGGCTATGGGCGCACGTTCCATTCCAGTACTTAAAATTGGTGATCAAGTTATGGTTGGTTGGAATGCTAAAAACTTCGACCGTATGTACGGTAATGGTAACTAAGTCCACCGCTCGCTTCAATTGAATTCAGCTTGCACTTTTTTTGGCAATGACGATTTGACCAATGCATAAGAATCGTCAATTAACCCTTGTAACATCGCCCTATTTTCTACCTGTGCAATATCAACCGAAATCCAATGTTTTTTATTCATATGATAGCCAGAATAAATCTCATCATATTGCTCAATAAGAAATAATACATCATCTGGTTTGGCTTTTAAGTTGATAAAGTATTTGCCATTTCGGTATCCAATCAAAGCAAACATCTTACCCTTAATTTTAAAAACTTGCGTATCGGGGCCAAATGGGTAGCACTCTTCGCTAGCAACTTGGGAGTGTAGATGTTGTCGACAGTTATCGAGTCGCTCCATAATAAAACGCCCTTTTCATCGAAAAATAACTCACAATAAGATCATGTTAACCCTTTACTTTAATTGGTCAACAATCGATAACCGAGTTCTAGTGCTCGAACGGTTTTCAAACTCGGTAAGCATAACTTTTATGTTATTATCTCATCACCTTATTCACTACGGACAATACTAATGAAATTAACCAAGTTAACTCAGCCAATATTCGATCATATTTATCGCGATATTAATGAGTTTCGTGTCACATTCGATCTCCCTGTAGACGACATCACTTCGATGAACGAAACTTCAGATGCACTGCATTCTTCACTTATTATTGAAGAGTTAACTGAACTTGCTCAGGCGGATAGTAAAATTGAACAGGCTGACGCGATTGTTGATAGCATATATGTGCTTATGGGACGTTTAGTTCACCTTGGCGACAAGAAAGTCGAGGATAATCTGGCCATCAGTTACTTTATTGATATTCTGTTAAATGCCGCTGACAATCTTTCTATCAACTTTATTCCATGTTGGGACGAAGTACACTCAAGTAATATGAGTAAAGTCTGTAAAGATCAGGCTGAATATTTAGAAACTGAAAAATTTTATGCCGAGCAAGGGATTAAACTAATGGCGGTTGAGAAAGGTAATTACATTATCGCTAAATGTGCGGCCGATTTTGTCTCTGACTCAAAAACGATAAAAAAAGGAAAAGTCCTCAAATCTATAAATTACCGTCCAGCGGATCTCAGCCCATTAGTTTAATTGGTAATTCAAATCTGACTATCTCATTGTATTTTCATTAATTTTAGGCAAAAAAATGCGCCTTCTTCAATGCCAGGAGAAGGCGCGAATGCCTAACGAAAGTAGAACGAGAATGTATCTATATTTAATAATGCCAGTTACATGCCAACTTCAAAAAAAATATAACTCATTGTTTTTAAAAAAGATTAATTAACTCAATGTTTTTATTATCATCCTCAACGCACTAGAATAGTGCTTGCTGCACAAAATAAAGTAGAAATCAGCTCATATAACTCTAGTAAAAACAAACAGTTCAATGGGTTGAATGATTATTATCCCATCATTTACCTAGAAGCTGGCTACTCTATAACGGTTGTTTAAAAAATATGGGGATGTTGTTTAAAAATAGATCGCTTCACAACCAGATTGTTTTGATGCGATTGGAGACAAAATAGCGGGTACAGAAAAAAGATAAAAAAATGCGCCTTCTGCGGTTAAGTAGAAGGCGCGAATGCCTAACGAAAGTAGAACGAGAATGTATCATTATTACTATTGCCAAATACATGCCATGTTTTAAATAATCATATCTATTTGATATTAAAGAAAAAATATAAATTAGTTTATTTTCAAATACTTCAATCTGCACTACAACTGCGCTTATTGCTCCAGTATCGAACAAATACTTATGTCTATTTCCATCACAATATTGTGTAAACAGATATAGTTGCTTCAATCGTAAACAAAAAACCCTCAACAACTGTTGAGGGCTTATATTAGTTTAATGGTATCGATTGTTAGTCTTTAACTAAATTTATCAAATCATTTTGATATAGATAGTTAACCAAAGATGCGCTGTCAGTCCCACCTGCATATGAATCGATAAACTCACTTTGATTCTCAATCGCAATGGTTTGAACCACTTCGCCTTGGTTTAAAACGTTAATATTAACAGTGCTATTATCGCCTTCAAACTCGACAGCAATATTAGCCAAAGTATCTTCAAGCCCATTATTTTCAAAATCAAATAAATCTGAGAAATCCAATACATCGTGTTGATCACCAGAGATTTGGAAGTCCTTTATTACATCCACACTAGCAGTCGTATCTAAGCTATCTTGGGTCCATGTGAATGTATCCGAGCCTTCGCCACCATACAGCACATCTGACCCTTTACCGCCGTCGAGAATATCATCTCCCGCACCACCATACAGTACGTCATCGCCTTCATTACCTTGCAATACGTCATTACCGTCACCACCAAAAATAACATCATCGTATTGTGTTCCAGTTAGTGTTTCATCAGAGTCTGAACCATATAAGTAACTCCCTACACCAGATAAATCCCAACCACCGTCTAAATCATCACCAATATTATCAACGCTAGAATCTAACTCAATGTTGATGTCTACTGGCTGCGATTCAACAACCGATCCACTAGAATCTTCACTGATAGCAACAATACTCAGGGTTGTTGATTCACCAAGGTTACTTATTTGTAGATCATCAATATAGTTCGCATTAGGCACAGTAATGGTGACTTGATTATCTGACACCACTAAGGTTTGGCCGTCTATCGATAAGCTCGCATCATTTGGAATATTAGAAATAACCACCTTGATATTTTCCGAATCATTGGCGTTAACTAACATTGGCATCAACCCTAACAGGGAAATAACGCCAGTGTTATTAGAAGCTATAATATTTCTTGCTTGTGCTGGTACAAGTTGTAGCTCAGTTTGATTAGAAACGGCAAGCGATAGATTTGCACTGTCGCTTTTTGCCCCTTCAGCATCGGACACTTTATAGCTGATATCAATGGTACTATCATCAGTTAACGGTATGAAAGTAAACGAACCGTCTGCGTTTTCAGTTACGGTTACTTCCGAAGTATTAACGACAATATCACTGGCTTGAACGACTAATGAATTCAAGTCGGAATCAATATCGGTAGCCGAATTCAGTAGCTCTTCCTGTGTTAGCGTAATAGAGGATCCTGAACCAATACTCTCTTCTATACTATTATCAGTAAACGATGGCGCATCATTTACTGGCAATACTGTAATATCGAAACTGTACGTTTCGGCATTGTGCTCATCGGCTATACCAGAACTAGCCCCATTGTTATTACCATCATTAAGATCAACATTTACCGAAACGGTACCATTAAAGTCACTTTCTGGAGTGACCGTAAACCCGCTCGCTAGTAACGCGTTAATTTCTGCTACAGAGTTGCTCAGTGTGTAAGTACCATCTAAATTATCAACCACCCAACTTGGCGCATCATCACCAAATGAAATAGAACTGTTATTAACCGATAATGTAAGGGTATAACTGTCTTGCGCGTCCGTGTCACCAGTATCAGGGTCTGCAACAGAGATGTTGTTGATTAAGATTGAACCATCTTCCTCTATTTCTGGTGCATAATTGTCTGGCGCTTCAATTGTCGGCTTATCGTTTATTGCATTAACCGTAATATCGAAACTATACGTTTCGGCATTGTGCTCATCGGCTATACCAGAACTTTCTCCGAAGTTGTCACCATCATACAGATCGGCTGTAACTGAAACTGTACCATTAAAGTCGCTCTCTGGTGTGACAGTAAAACCATCCGCTAATAAACTGTTAATCTCTGACAATGAATTGGTAAGTGTATACGTGCCATCTAAATTATCTACCACCCACTCCGGCGAGTTATCGAATGAAATATCGCTGTCATTCACGCTTAACGTTAATACATAGTTATCTGATCCACTTACATCATTTGAGTCAGGATCTTGAATTTGTATATTATTAACAAACAGTGCCCCATCTTCGTCTATTGCAGCCGTATTGTCTTCTGAAGCAGAAATAATCGGCTTATCGTTGACGGCAGAGATATCGAGTGAAACCGTGCTCTCATCGTACATTTCGCTCAGCACACCGTTGTCATCACTGTATACTTTTATGTTGAGCACTGGATTGCCATCAGAATCAACGGCACCAAACCAATCATCCTCCGAATCTTGTGTCGTCCAGGTATCATTATTCACATCACCAGAGTTAAAGACAATTTCCTTAAGTACACCGTCTTCAGCAGAGACTTTCCACTCGCCGGTATAGTTACCATCATCATCTAACACCTGAACCGCTGTTCCTGCAATACCGTCTGGAAGCGAAATGGTTGCGCCTTCTGGTACATCACTAATAATTACCGTTATGGTTTCGCTAGCATTTTCTGTATAAGTACTGCCTTCTCCAATAGACAGCTCGTTATCAATCACTTTAGCATTGATTTCGATGACAACGTCAGCCCCTTCTGCCGCTTCCTGTGGTTGTAAAATTCGGCTATCGACTTCATCACCAATTGGAGTAACTATCAGGTTAATTTGGCCACTTTGTTCGATGGCTTCACTGGTTGATGACTCTTGACTATAAACCACATAGTTAAGAGCCGCGGTACCACTAAAGTCTTCTGCTGGTAAAATTTGGATACCTTCTAAATTAATCTCTGTGGTTCCTTCAGCAAGGTTTTTAAGCTGTATACTCCATTCACCATTACCATTGTTTTTCACTACAAACTGATTCTCAAAAGCCGAATCAACAACGAGTAAAAAGTCTTCAGGCATATCAGTGATTTTTACCGATAGAAACTCTTCTGAACCATCAGTGTCGGCTAAGGTGAACGTCATATCTTTAAGTGAAATATAACTGTCTTCCGCACCTGTTATGTCTACATCTTCTGTAGAATTAATACCATCGGTAACCGCAACAATGTCAAAACTGACATTGCCTAAATCAACATTTTCAACTTGATCGGATACGGTTTGTGAGCCGCCTAGGTCATAAGTCGTGCTATCAACAAGTGTCCCAGAAACGCTTAATGTAACGGTTTCTGCGCCCACATTAGCATTGGGTGTAAACGTTAAGTCAGCCAGTACATCATCTACCGTCATACCACTATTCAACTCATCAGAGTTAATAGTGACACTTTGTACATTCCCACTGCTATCGTAACTAACGTTAAACGCGGCTGACGAACCGTAGCTACTAAGGTCATTTTCAAATCCTAATTGACCAAGTTCCGGATTATTCACCTCAATTGTCACTCCAGCAAAGGATTCAATACCACCATCGGTCAATGAATCACTGGTATCTGACAAGGCTCGACCCAAGTTTAGATGAACGATGCCATCTTCATAAGCGGTATTAGTTTGTGGATCGGTTGGCTCATCCCCAAAATCGGTATAATTATCGGTACCTTCTACCGTAATAGCTGCGGTTCCTTCATCTACTTGTGGCGCAACTTGCACGGTGAAATTGGCCGTTTCAACTCGCTCATCACCGGTCTCTTCATCGGTAATAACAATAGTCACGGGTAAGGTAAAATCACCCGAATAATCATCGGGTAATGATAAAGTGAGCCCTTCTAATGCGTTTGATGGAATACTGCCATTGCTACCCAGTTCAAACTCGTAAGCCATTGATCCATTAGCAAAGTTCTCTTCACCTGTGATACTTAAACCTGGCATATCAACAAATGGAGCATTGCCTGTATGGAAAACAATAGAAACCACATCGTTTGCGGCTAATGAATCGTCAAACTGCAACACACCAGAGTTGGTCAAGAATTCGCCTAGATCATAATCCGTATCTTCTGTTGCGGCAATAATTTGCGATTCATCCACTGTTACTGTAGTGGCCGTTTCTCCGTCTAAATCGTCATCTGGATCTGGATCATTAAATTGCACAACCATTGATGTGGTTTTTTCTACTTCCCCACTTCCTTCTAACTCATCACCTTCATCGACAACTTGGCCAGTAAAGTTAACGGTTAGATCAACAATCTTGCCATCGGCATCTTTCAAGCCATCTGGTGCATTAATAGAGAAGTTTTCTTCATCAGTGATTGTCCACGTTCCATCACCATTGTTTATCGCGCCTTCAACGTATAATTGATCTAATAGTGCTGCTTCCTCGGCATCAATGATGTTGCCAAAACCAAAATCCATGACCAGTTGATCGACTTTTTCAACCGAGGAGTTATCACTTTGCTCGAAGTTAATCGAAAAATTGTTGCTGTTGTTCTCATTAATAGAGAAGCTGATTTCACCGCTATCAACAACGTATTTGTCATCAATAATATTAATGCCATCGTCGTTGAGGAGAGGGTCAGTATCATTATAGTCAACGGTTAAATTCGCATCCTCCTCTACTACAGGATTAACATTGACACTAATTTCGCCTTTAACTTCTTTTTCAACCGTATCAGTTATACCATCTAAGCCTGCGTCGACATCTTGCTCTACAACGGTGAGTACCGTCTTAAAACTAAAGTTCTCTGATGAGTCAGGAAGACCTTGAACCTGAATAACAAGGTTGTTTTCGGTTAACGCGACCCCTTCAGCTGCTTCAATGGTAACGCTAAGGTTTGCCGCGAAGATATAGGCTCCATCCACAGCGACCATAGCCAGACCTGTTTCATTATTGGTCAGTGTATAATCTGCACTTTCAGCTATCCTTACTGTCGCGAATTCGGTTGACAAGAGACCATCACCCGGACTAAGCACCACTTTGGAGACAAATTCATTATCGTCCGTCGTCGCACTATCGCTTAGATTCGCTGCCCAATCGAGGCTAAATTGCGAATCTTCATTGCCTGTTGTGCTGCTAGTATAGTCATCTGTGGTACTTATTTCTGGGTTCACTTCAACGATAATATCTTTTTCAAAAGCATACGAATTACCATCGTTTTCTGTTACCACAATTCTGGCAACCAAATTAATATCATCAGTAGTGTTAGCCGCAGGAACAATCTTAATATTATGACTTTCTAGCTGAGCTTCATATTTTGGATAGCCATTCTCTTCCCCAATATAAGTTAAGCTCACTTCACCGCCTGTAGATTCATCAATTATCTGGTAGTCGCCGGTATTATTGCCTTTATCATAGATAATAATTGACAAGGTTTCAGAACCGTCTGCACCTTGATTAATTTCACCACTGACAATGTCAAAATCAAGCACAGCTTCGCCATTTTCATTAATAGTAGTAGTAATACCTGTCAATGAACCATCATCAGCAGTGACTTGTTTCCAATCGTCATTGGCTTCAATAATAGGTTCGTCTGACACCCCTTTGATATCAACAAAAATAGTCTGGACTGGAATATCATCATTACTATTGGATACAGTATCACCATTGCTTAGCTCTGCTGTATCAACAATACTAAGTTTCACATCGAAACTAAAATCAACATTACTGTCTTGCGGCGGCGTTAATGTTGTTGTGCCGTTAGCGATTAATGCATAATCTACAACCAAATCCACAGATTCATTCGGCTCGATAATTTCGCCATTATCGTCGAGTAACAGCGCTTGACCGGCGACAATAAGTACATCATCGCCATCTGCATTAATATTAGAAATAATGCTACCATCAGGTAAACCAATCAGTTCAATATAAGCGGTTTCAGATCCATCATTAAGATCATCAAGTATGGTGACATCAATATGGTCTTGAAGCACAATCGCGGTATCTTCATCTACTTTGACACGTTCAACAACTAATGTCGCATCATCGGCAACTGGAGTAACATCGACAATAATTGAGGTTGAGGTATCGGCCGACGCAACCGCTGCATTATCATTTGACTCATGTGAAGTCGCGGTAACATTCAGTTCAATTTGACCTGCAAAGTTATCCGCAGGATTAACATAAACATTATCAATTTGATCGGCTGTAAACTCATAAACTCCATCAGAATTAGGTAAAATTGGTGTCCCATCACTGGTTTCTAGTGTATGTGTGACGCTAGGATCAGCAAAGCTCACTGTGTAGGTGATCGTTTCTGGTGTATTATCCGTATCTTGGTCTTGTGTCTCAGCAGCAAAGTTGAGTTTGATACTATCTGAATCTTCAGTCCCTGTTGGGTTGTTAACAAATGAATCAGTCCATTCAGGCAGGTCAGCAATAGCCTGAACTTCCACATTAATCGTAGTATCAACCTCTTCAGTGATAACCGTTGTTGAACCATCCGAGTTTTCGATAGTACGTTGTATAACAATCGTTGCATTCGCATCTATGCCATCACTGTCGGTTGCAAAGTTTCTATCTGGGACAAACACGATATTGGTGATGCTTAACTCGCTAGAGCCCTCACCGCTCACTTCTAGATTGTCGGCATCAATTACATTGCCTTCGATTGCTACCCGTGAACCGGTGTCGGGATCAACATAATAATAGGCCCCCCCTTCAGGGTCTTGAATAGTAATCGATTGAACGGTTTCTTGCGCATCGACGTCGCCTACATTAATAGATAGGCTGACGCTAATAGCTGGGTTCTCAGCGACGCCATAGTTATCATTTGAGTTAATATTTTGGCCAGCATCTTCGGTACCAATCGCAGATGCTTGCACAATAGTAGAATTGTCATCTTCAATAATCAGAGTCAGTTGACCGGTGTCTTGGTCACCATCACTGTCAGTTCCAACCACATTCAATACCGCATTGATGTCGCCCAATCGGTTATCGACTGAATCTTCAGCGGTAAAGCTAATTTTTCCGTTAGTTTTGACTGTTAGAGTACCAATTACTTCCCATTCATCCAAACCAACGACTTTGGCCGACACCGTCACTTGTTGATTGTTAGCGTTAATGGAAACCGACTCTCCGCCATCAAGTCTGAAGTTGCTCGTATCATCAACCGATATTTCGGTAAGAATAGCACCATCAAATCCCTTACTTTGGAACATTGAAGAATTAGCAGTCGTTTCACCTTCTTCAACGGTATAAGTTCTGTCGCGAAGCACAGGAACTTGATCGACAACGTCAACCACAAGATCGAGTTGCTCACTGGTATCATTATCGAAATCTGTCGCGGTTACAGGTAGGGTAATAGTTAACGTATCTTGCCCATCAATTTGATGATCCAGTGGTTTAAGTATCTCAACGGAGACTTTACCAAAATTAGCATCGGTATAATCTGAGTTAATTGTTAGATCCAGAACGGTTGTTTTAATTCCAGAGCTATTCACCGTGTAGCCACGGTAACCATCATCGGTTGCTTCAAAGAGCACCTCTTTGCCACCCGACATCAGATCAACATTAAGCACATCACCTGAACTATCAATTTGTGTGACGCTAATATCGTTAGTGTCGATTTCAAATTTCTCAATGTTATCTGAGCTTGGAGCCAGTATTATATTGCCAGAATCATCACGTCCGTTACTCTGATTGTTCTTTTCGTAAATCGTCAATTTATCGATAGAGCTGATTTGTGGATCTTCACCGTCTATAAGAGAAACAACGAAATTGGCTGAATCACTGTCTTGGTCAGTATCAGTCGCGATAACTTGTAACGTTAAGTCAATCTTATTGTTATTTGCTGAGCTGCTATCGGGGTTATCCAGAGGTAAATACTGTTCAACAGTAACATCACCACTATCCACATCCAAACTCACTTGCAACACTTTCTCGTCGGTTCCATCAATGTACAGAGTATAAACTGAATCAACGGTTTCTCCGCGTAGAGCTTGACCGCTACTGGTTAGATTATTTAGCTGGTCGTCAGATAAGCCTACAGTAACGCTATCAATATCATCGACACCTTGGGCAATAGACACCACATCTTCAACAACTATTGTCGCTGGCGTTGTTGCAGACATATCAACGGCTTCGGTTAAGGTGACGCTGCCACCAATGGTAATTTGAAGATCAGCACCATCAGCGATCGTAATATCAATGTTAGCCGTTTCAGGTACATCATCGGTTGATGTAGCAGTCACTTGATAACTAAGCTCAGTACCCTTACCATCTTCTTGATCAATAGGTGCGAACTGTGTAACAACATATTCACCACTGACTTGGTCAAACCGAAGTTCAAAAACCGACTCGTCAGATGTCTCCAAGGTAAGTACAGGATTATCGTCATCGTCTTTTGTGGTAACGAGTGTAAGTGGCTCACCATTTGACGTCCAACCAGTAATATCCGTTGTCAAAGCAATAGTTATAGCCGAACCGTCAACACCTTGAGTAATATTTACTTGGCCTGATTCAACTTGCGTATCAAAAGTGCCAGTACTATCTAATGTTTCAGTAAACGACTCACTATCGCCAACGAGTAATGTATCGTCACCATCTTTTATCGTTACAGTAATACCTGCATCGATTTGAGTACCATCAGTATCGGTAGCAACAATAGACAAAGGTAACACATTAGTGTTGTCTGTTAGCGACTGATCTAAAGGTAGATATTGGGTAACCTTGTAATCACCACTATTTTCATTTAGGAGCTCAAACGTTGCAACGGTATGCTTAACTCCGTCAGCATCAATGGTGTAAACGGTGATGGTTTTGTTTGAATCAGAAAGCGACCATTCTGTTGGTGAACCTTGGGTAGTTAAAGCGTTTAATAGACCAGTAGTACTGTCCGATACAGACCATTCAACACGCTGTATATTATCAACGCCTTGCTCAAATTCTACACTATCACTCGCTATAACTGCATGGTCTATTGAGCCATCAAAACCGACTACTTCTTGTAATTCAACTTCG